>CAZXIE010000146.1:0-7729 GCA_964640065.1 uncultured Saprospiraceae bacterium | reverse complement strand
CAATCATTTCAATTGAAACCATGACCATAAAAAGAAAAATACATTTCGTGAAGTTATTAACTTCCTTTTGCTTTATGCTGAGTGTTCAATTCTGTAATGGCCAAGATACATCTGCTTTCATCACCACGTGGGGCGTTCCCACTGATAATGACTCGATCAATATCTCGATTAATGATGACATAGGTACTGCCAACGTAAATTATAAAGTGAACTGGGGTGACGGAATTATAGACGAGAATGTTACAATTTCCATAAGTCATGTCTATGCTGATGCCGGACTTTACACAGTAGAGATAACTGGAGATTTTCCAGGGATCCAAGTAAACACGCCTTCTGGAAATGCTGACAAGTTGATTAGTGTAGATCAGTGGGGTGATCAGGTATGGGCGACCATGAAGATAGCATTTAGTAGTGCCTCCAATATGACCCTTGAAGCAAAGGATACTCCAGATCTTTCACAGACTACGGATTGTTCATCTATGTTCAGTGGTTGCTCATCACTTAATGAGCCTATGAATGACTGGGATGTTTCTAATGTCACTAACATGAGATCGATGTTTGGGAGAGCAGTTTCATTTAATCAGCCTCTTGATAACTGGAAAGTATCCAATGTCACCTCGATGAGGAGTATGTTTTCAGAGGCTACCTCCTTTAACCAACCTCTTGATAAATGGAATGTCTCAAATGTTACTGAGATGTTTCAAATGTTTGCCGATGCAACATCATTTAACCAACCTTTGAATTCTTGGGATGTCTCAAATGTCTCCTCATTGTCTGGTTTATTTGCTGGAGCTTCATCCTTTAATCAACCTCTTGACAAATGGAAGTTCTCTGATACGACCGATATAAGCGTGATGTTTTTTGAAGCTACATCGTTTAATCAACCACTTAATGCTTGGGATGTATCTAATATTACCTCTACTAGAAGCTTGTTCAAAGGTGCTATCTCCTTCAATCAACCGCTTAATTCTTGGGATGTCTCAAGTGTGACTGATATGAGGTCTATGTTCGAGGGAGCCACTGCTTTTAATCAGCGACTTGATTCGTTGGATGTTTCTAAAGTCACGAATATGAACTCAATGTTTAACGGTGCAAACGTATTTGATCAAAACATAGATAACTGGGATGTCTCAAGTGTTCGGTTTCTGGCATCTATGTTCAAGGATGCATTATCTTATAATCAACCGCTTAACTCATGGAAGGTGACGAGTGCCACCTCCATGACATCTATGTTTGAAAATGCAATAAGCTTCAACCAGCCCCTTGACGAGTGGGCTTTATTGACTGTGAACTTTATGAATAGGATGTTTGCTGGCGCTTCATCGTTTAATGCCCCCTTGGCCATGTGGGATTTGTCTAATGTATCAACAATGTTCTCGATGTTTAGAGACGCTACATCATTTAACCAATCACTTGGTTCATGGCCACTAGCAAGCGGTGTAGAGATGTCAGGAATTTTTAATAACTCTGGTCTTTCTATTGCTAATTATGATAGCACATTGATCGGATGGCATGAAAGCGATGACATTTTTGACGCTAATCTCAGCCTAGGTTCATTTGGTCCTAACTATTGTGAAGCCGAGGAAGCGCGCCAATCATTGATAGAGGATATGGGATGGACGATCACAGATGGGGGAATGGACTGTTCGGCGACAAGACCGTGCACAAGTACCGAGCTTAATACCGCTGATATGTCAGGAAGCTGGGGCACTTCGACCAACTGGACAAAGAGAAGTATACCGGCGGCTTGTGATGCGGTAGTCATTCCACCTTCCCTTTCTGTTAATATCTCGAGTGGTGCAGAATGCTTTAGCATAGAGATTGATCAAGGAGGTACTATAGAAATCAATATCGGAGCTCAACTAGATGTTTGGGTAGATAGTAACACAAACAACTAATAAGAAAGATGACCGAAGACAACTCTCAAAGACTCACTCTATCTCAACAACTTCAGTATAACTTCTTGGAGCAACATAATATGGCTGCAGTCATATCCTTACATATGTTCGAAAGAATTCAAGCACAAATTGAGAATCATTATGGAGATGATAAAAATGTGGCTTGTTCAGCAGAAAGAGTGGGATAATCTTGCTTCATTTACGTAAGTGACATGAGCGCACCTAACACTGACATCAACATCATGATCATCGAGGATGAAGCTATCGTCGCGATGGACTTAGAGCAACGTCTAAAAAAGATGGGGTATGGAGTTGCTGCTGTCCATGCTGATTCGGACAAAGCTATCAAGTATCTATCGATACATACACCAGACCTGATCTTATGTGATATTAATATCAGAGGTCAAAATGATGGTATAAGCGTCGCCCTGCATGTGCGTGAGAAGAAGCGGGTGCCCCTCATCTTTGTAACTGCTCTATCTGACCGCGGCACGCTAGAAAGGGCGAAGAAAGCGCTTCCGTATGGGTACATAGTAAAACCATATGAGGATAGTGATCTCGTGTCCGCGATAGAGATGGCTATGTACAAACATAAAGTCGAGTTAGATCAATTAACTATCACCCAAGAGAAGTTAAGACCTTTGCTTTCTGATCCATTATCCAAAAGAGAGTTTGAACTTTTGCAGGATATCATAAAAGGTATGAATAATACTCAAATCTGCGAGACCCGCTATATCTCTATAAATACAACCAAGTATCACGTCTCCAATATATTTAGAAAAATGGGGGTAAGTAGTAGGGCGGAGGCACTTCAAAAAATTCTAACATTGTTTACTTAGATTGTATCTAGAGATAAAATATAGAAGAATATGATTAGAAGGCTTGGTTTTTATCTCTTCATTTTTTTGCAACTTGTTCTAGTTGATCATGGTGTGGGGCAAGCTAGTTTGAAAGATACTACCGCCGTTCTTGATTTTAAAAATAAGGGACTGTCTTACTATCCGAGAGATATTGATAGTGTATATTATAATTTTGATTTAGCTATAAACCTGGCCCGAGATATAGGTTATCATAGGGGCGAAGCAGATATATTGAGATCTCGTGGCGCCATCAAAGGTTTTAACGGCGATCTAGATGGCGGCCTAGTAGATCTTGAAGCCGCTAAGAACATTATTAGAGATTATAATCTCGGAGCAGAAGCATTGGTTAACTGCTTTATTAATCAGGGAGTTGTATATGATGGAGCAGTCCAGTTAGCACTTTCAATCGAACAGTATATAGAAGGAGAAAGGATCGCTCGAGAAAATAATCTTACTGCAAAGCGTACTCTACTTCTCAATAACCTCGGCGTCGCTTATAGAAAACTAGGTAGATACGATGAATCTATAAGAATCTATCAGGAAGCTCTTGTAGTGAGGCAAGAACTAAAAGATACGGCTGGCGTCGCGACTCTTCTTATGAACATGTCAGGAGCTGCGAGTAGGCTTCGAGACACTACTCTAAGTCTTGATTATGGGAGTCAAGCTATAGAGTTATATCAAAAAGTTGGAAGCAAGGCAGATATACTATATGCACAAAGTAATTATGGTCACGTGCTTTCTGGATTTGGTTTTTATTCTGAGGCTATAGAATTTTTAGAAAAAGTGAATGAGGAGGACCTATCTGAAATGGATCTTCATCAACAATTTATCGTAACCCAAGCTCTTGCCTTTGCGTATGAAGGTAGTGGCGATCATATTCGTTCTGAAAGGATATATCGTTCTTTTGAAAGCGAATTAGAGGAGACTGGTTTTCAAGAAATAAAAAGAGAAACATATCTCAGTCGAGCTCGTAATAATAAGGCCCTTGGTGAGGACAGGCGAGCATATGAGATGTTAGATAAGCATCTTGCCTTACTGGAAGAGTATAATGAAGAAGAAACCATCAAGGCTCGTCAAGAGATGGAATCTAAGTACCTAGCCGTTGAGAAAGACTTGAAGATCGAATTGCAAAACTCAAAGCTGGATCGGGTAAACCGGGAGCGTTGGTTTTACATCGTCGGACTTTTAGGCCTCATTGCTTTGGCAGGGTTATTATGGAGGTTGAGTCGAATAAGAAAAAAATCTAATCAAGAGCTCGATGAGAAGAATGTCATCATCTCCAAGTCTCTCAAAGAAAAAGACTTACTCCTCCGAGAGATCCATCATCGTGTAAAAAATAATCTGCAGTTCATCTCCTCACTCCTGAGATTGCAATCTGATCACGTTACGGACCCTACAGCACTGGGTGCTTTACAGCAAGGTCATGATAGAGTAAGGTCTATGGCTTTGATCCATCAGGATCTGTACAAGGAAGATAATCTTACTGGTGTGGATACAAAGACGTATTTTGAAAAGCTGATTACTGGTCTTTTTAAAAGCAATAATATCCATGGGGATAGGATCAAGTTAAGTATTGATGTAGAGCGCCTAAATCTAGACGTGGACACAATAGTTCCGATAGGCCTCATCACAAATGAGCTCATCACTAATAGTTTGAAGTATGCTTTCCCCGACCAAAAGAAAGGGACAGTTAGTGTGAGATTGCAAGAGATTAATAACCATCTAATATTGGATATACAGGATGATGGAGTAGGAATGAGCGGTAATCAAGAAGGCAAACTAGGGGATTCGTTTGGGTACAAATTGATACACGCTCTCGTGGGGCAACTTGATGGTACGATTTCGATAAAAAAGGAGAAGGGCACTTCCGTAAATATTTCGCTCAAGAGATATGAAGTTGTTTAGATAGGATTTCTACTTGATGTAGAATGAAGTCGTTATAGAGTGCCTCTGTCTAAAGAGGGTTAGCACGAAGAACATCTAAAAACCACACTGGGGTGTAGGTTGGGGGCGTAAAAAGATCATCATTTTTGATCTTAGAAAAAAACGACAATGCATCAACCTCAACTTCATTTTATACATCTTTTACTGATACTCGCTTTTGTCCATACACATGGAGCTGCACAGGTGCCTCAGCTTATTAAGGACATCAACGGCTTACAAGCAGGGAGCGATCCAATAGATTTCGTTGAACTGGGGTCAAAAGTGTTGTTTTGGGCTAACAACGGTAATCTTGGTCATGAACCTCATCTCTTTGATCCTACTACAGGTATAGTGTCTATTCTGATGGATATTTATCCTGGATCAGAAAGTAGTTATGTAGAAGGAGATGCAGAGCGAAGTATATTATTATTTAACGGATTCGTCTATTTCTCAGCAGATCACCCCGATTATGGTGAAGAGTTATGGCGGACTAATGGTTCAATAATTGAGTTAGTAGCAGATATCGATCCTGGCCCAAGGAGTAGTGCTCCTGATTATCTTACACTCTATGATAATGGTGAAGACGAATTACTATACTTCGCTGCAACCGTGGGAAGTGAAAGAGAGATACATGCAGTCGATGATAAAGGATCATATATACTCTCGATCAACCTAAATGGATCAGAATCAGGAGATCCACAAGAATTCACACCTTTTCAAGGTAGGTTGTTTTTTAGTGCCGAAGATGTTGTAAGCGGAAGAGAGTTATGGTCGACAGATGGGAAGGCTATTAATACAAAATTGGAAGTGGATATTCTTAAGAATTTACCAAGTAGTAATCCAATTAAGTTTTTCGCAATTGAGAGCGACTTGCTTTTATTCTCTGCAGAGATCGACGGGATAGGAAGAGAGTTATGTGCTTATGACGGTACGGATTTGGATAATCTAGATTTGTACACAGGGATATCATCTAGTGTGCCAGATGATTTTATAAGAGTTGATAATCAGACCTATTTTACAGCCTATGATGATAATGGAGATCGACGATATTATAGGATAAGTGGATCTTCACTTAGTGTCACTCCAGCTCGCATTCTCGACTCTTATAATCCATTCAATAAAATTGATGATGCAGTATCATTTAACAATAAGCTGTATTATTTATACACAGGTGACTTGTGGGAGCTATCGGGATCAACTGATGCACTAGTTCGGACTAATATTCGGGGAGAAGAACTGGAGTTGCTCAATGATCAAATGTTTATCATTGGACAAGTCCCTTTTCTTAGTGATGGTACTTTGTCTGGAACTGTCCGTCTTGCTCCGATTAGTAACCAAGCAGGATTTTCCGGTACGACTCAAAGTCTTCGCGTGATAGATAACGTTGCTTATTTTAATGCGGATGGACCATCTGGGAAAGAAATGTATTCCAATACTGAAGCCTCTATCTCTAATTTGCTAGCAGATATTAACTTGAAGACAAGAGATATCAATCTAAGAGACATTATATCTGTTGATGACATTGCCCTTTTTAATATTGGAGATACAGCGATTTGGGGTACTGGTGGTACAGAGACCAATACAACACCGCAACTATCTCATCCAGATACATCGTATTTCTTGCGTTCCGACTTCTACAGATTAGAGAGCGATGTTGTGTTTTCTATTGACAGGGATTTTGTTTTTTCTCTTGCAATGAATTTTAAAATTCCCAATTCATTTATTTCTGTTCTGCCAAATGAGTCATTTTTATTGTCTTCAGCATTAAATCAGAATAGGCTCTTCTCTCGTAGCGGACTACAAGAGGTGCATTTTAGTTTGTTAGAAGATATATATAGATACTCTTTGGAAGACGGGCTTCAGTTGTTATATGAAAATACCAGACCGACTTTTATTCATTGGAACGAGGCTGATTATTATGTCAGTCGTAATAGCCCAACTGGGCTTTATAAAAATGATGATAATATTCTGATTGATGTATCCTTTGTGTCATCTATAAGTAACCTTACTGCCACGACTGAGCTGTTATATTTTACTTTCGAAACTTCTCCTTTTGGCAAAGAACTTTGGAAGACCGATGGTACATCATTAGGTACTGCGATTGTCGAGGATATCAATCCATGTGTAAATTGTCCAAGTGACCCTCATGAGCTAACAGTGATCAATGATATTCTCTATTTTGTCGCAAATGATGGTACTGGCACTCAGGTCTGGAAAACAGATGGCACGATGGCTAATACTGTCAATGTGACTAATGGCGACACAGATCCACAAAACCTCATGGCTTTCAATGGTGATCTATATTTTGTTGCAGAAGGTCAGTCAGGCAGCGGTCTATGGAAATTCAGTGTCAATGCAAACAGTGCACAAGAAATAGGCGTAATAAATAACAGTGGAGACAGTTATCCTACTGATTTCTTTATCCATAATCACTTACTCTATTTTACTGCTGATGATGGCACGCATGGCAGAGAATTATGGAGTACGGATGGTACTGTCGCTGGTACACAGATGGTCGCTGATATCAATCTTGGCAATGCCAGTTCTTCCCCATCGAGATTAACCACAATAAAAGGTAGGCTTGTTTTTATAGCAGATCACCCTTCGGCAGGAAGAGAATTGTTTTCACTCAGTACCTGCCCTGATAACATAGTTTTAAATTGTGAAAGTGGCGAATGTGAGATGCATAGTAGTCGCTTGGATTCGAAAGGAGTTGTCAGTATCAAAGATCACAAAACCCTTTATGATCGAGCGCTAAGTATAAGTGCGAAAGAAGGTGTAACTGTGGATGGAACATTAGAAGTGATCGATGATTCACTACTAGAAATCTATACAGACGGATGTGAGACTGGCACTAACTAGAATGACTCGAGATGGCACTATGCACTCCTGTATATTTTATGAGATTATAATTTTAATCTACTCCTCCTTGATATTAATAGTCGGCCCCTTGTCATCCACACCAAATACTAAGTTGCCTTCTGCATCTACAGCTCTATCATCAAGAAGTAGCGCATCTTTTTTTAAGGTAAGTGTCTCATTGAGATA
>CAZXIE010000145.1:0-8213 GCA_964640065.1 uncultured Saprospiraceae bacterium | reverse complement strand
AAATACGCTCCTAAGACGGCATCAATATCTAACACCACATTTTAAATCCTCATAAATCGTCCTTTTTTGACTTACTGATAAGTAGCTGTCATTTTCTGTTTTTGGGAGAAAATAAATGCCTCTATAAGTTCATAGTATTCATTATCAACAGGTTATATATACCAGATCAGTGTATTATGACTGTTTTTTGGGGCTTTTTTATTTCTGAAAATATTTTTTGCCCTTACTGAGAATCCTATAAATACTGAGTTCTACAACACCTCATAACAGTAAGGAGACTACTATCTGTCGCTATCTGCTAGTAAGCTTTACTGATATATATGTAATGTGTCCCTTGAGCATGCTGATCATAGTATTAAAGTTATCTGCACGCCCTCTTTAATCAGAAGGCCCGACAATAATGTGATGCTTTAAAATGAATAGTAGTCCTTACATTAATCTCCAAATAATACGTCTGATGATCTACTTAACTCAAGCAGTCCATAGAAACGCCCAGGTCAGGGGCAGTAAAATAGCCACCGTCCAAGGTGATAGAACTCATACCTGGAAAGAATTTAAAGATCGAGTTGCAAGATTTGCTGGAGGTCTTAGAAAACTAGGCATCTCTGAAGGTGATCGCATCGCCATCCTATCACTTAACTCTGACAGGTACTTTGAGTATTACTTCGGAGTGCCTTGGGCAGGTGCATGCGTGGTACCACTTAATATAAGATGGTCTGCACCAGAGAACGCTTACTCTCTAAAAGA
This sequence comes from uncultured Saprospiraceae bacterium, assembly GCA_964640065.1. Classification (GTDB taxonomy): domain Bacteria; phylum Bacteroidota; class Bacteroidia; order Chitinophagales; family Saprospiraceae; genus JAJRXG01. The sequence continues at coordinate 7,466 of CAZXIE010000145.1, read as the reverse complement.
TGCAGGAGCGAAGATATTAGTAGTTGACGACGCTTTTGCCAAGATGGTACCCGCGCTTAAGGAACAAGGTGTTGAGCTAGATCATGTGATCTTCATCGGTGATGGCGAGATGCCTGAAGGGTGTCATAGTTATGAGCAGATGATCTTAGATAACGAGCCTGCCGAAGATGCTTATAGAAAGAATGATGACTTAGCAGGTATATATTATACAGGAGGAACAACAGGATTTCCGAAAGGGGTCATGCTTTCACATATCAATGTATGGTCGAGTGCAATGGCCCTATGTGTCGAAGTCGGACTTAAAGAAGAAAATAGACTTCTCCATGCCGCACCTATGTTTCATCTAGCTGACGGGGCGATGACACAAGGAGGCATACTGGCTGGAGTAACTCACTGCTTTATACCCATGTTTACGCCTGACGCTACTATCAAAGCCATCGAGTCTTATCAGATTAGCCATGCACTATTAGTACCTGTGATGATCCAGATGGTGATCAACCATCCAGATATGAAGACGGCAGATCTCTCATGTCTTAAGTACATCTTATACGGGGCATCACCAATAGCAGAGAGCGTACTAGTACAAGCTATGACGTCCCTGCCTAATGCAGCCTTTGCACAGGGTTATGGACAAACGGAGCTGGCTCCCCTTGCCACTATGCTAGGGCCTGAATATCATGTTACTGAAGGGCCTAACTCTGGTAAACTCAAATCCGCAGGTAAAGCCATCTGCTGTGTCGAAATCAAGATCTCCGATGAAGAAGGACGTAGTCTACCTAGCGGAGAGATCGGAGAGATAGCTGTGAGTGGTCCCAATGCCATGGCAGGATATTGGAATAAACCAGAAGAAACCGCTGTCTCAATGCGAGATGGGTGGATACATACAGGTGATGCCGGATATATGGATGAAGATGGATTTTTATTTCTCGTCGATCGTGTAAAAGATATGATCGTATCTGGAGGTGAAAATGTATACTCTGCTGAAGTCGAAAATGCGATCATGAATCATCCTGATGTCGATCAAGTGGTAGTCATAGGCATCCCGTCTGAAGAATGGGGAGAACAAGTACATGCTGAAGTCATCTTAAAAAAAGGTAAGTCAGTCTCTACAGAAGATATCATCGCCAAGACTAAAGAGTACATCGCTAACTACAAATGTCCTCGAAGCGTTTCATTTCGTACGGAGGCATTTCCGTTATCAGGTGCGGGTAAGCTCTTGAAGCGAGAAGTACGAAAGCCTTACTGGGAAGGAAAGGAAAGGCAGATCAACTGATTAGTGAGCTGACTGACTATATGTTGATGCATTAACACGTGATTAAAGGAGCATCCTCTTGAATACTGCTAATTTGCATGTTGATTCAAGAAGTGATCTATGTCAAACCCTAACGTCAAAGACCTATCTATAGAAATCCTTTCAGATAACTGGTACACGCTTAAGAAAGCGACCTACCAATATCAACGCAAAGAAGGTAACTGGCAAGAGCAACAGCGCGAGGCATATGATCGTGGTAATGGTGCAGGGGTGTTACTCTGCGATGTGAATCGCAAGACCATTTTATTAACTCAACAGTTTCGTCTTCCTACCTATATCAATGGGAATGCAGATGGTATGATGATCGAAGTATGCGCTGGACTTCTTGATGGCGATAATCCTGATGACTGCATCAGAAAAGAGATCATAGAAGAAACCGGTTATCAAATCAAGAAAGTGCAAAGAGTCATGGAGGCTTATATGTCTCCAGGTTCTGTCACTGAGATACTCTTTCTATATCTCGCTCGCTATACGCCAGAGATGAAAGTTACTGATGGAGGCGGTGTAGAACATGAACAAGAGGAGATCGACTTGATGGAAGTAACACTCGATGTAGCTATGGAGATGATCAGCAACGGAGAAATCAAAGATGCCAAGACGATCATGCTGATACACTATCTCGCTCTTCATGGTTGGGATATCATCCTATAAAAAAGGAGCTCACCAAAACTGATGAACTCCTTATTATCTAGGTATAAGATCTTAATTACTTAGGCCTTATAGTTACCCTCATCATCCATGATACCAAGCTTGATGAAGAGCTTTCTGACTTTCGCCGCAGATCCATCATCACTTTGATACTTGATCAAACCGTCCCAATCGCCATCTGTGGCAAACTTTGCTTGACGTGGCCAATCACCTGGTTCGATAATCTGGTACTTGTCTCCGTACTTAGCTAAGATTGCTTTAAGACTATCACGATCTTGATCAGCAAGTTTAGCCCATGTAGAAACACCATTATCGTTCAGTACCTCATTCATCTTTGGACCGATGCCTTCGATGAACTGTAAGTTGTCTTCCTTCAACTTTGCCCAAGCTCCAACTTTCTTTGGAGGCTCTGGTGCAGGTGGCGGAGTAGGTACTGCTGCAAATCCCATGTTGCTCGAAGCAGGCGGCGGAGTTGGTGCAGCCGGAGCCGCAGGTGCTTTAGCCTTAGATGCTAAGCAAGCGTCTAGGTCTCTTTGAAGAGTACCTGTCTTACTTCTACATGCATCTAATTCACTTTGTAGTGAAGAGGATTTTTTACGACACTGATCAAGTTCAGTTTGTAGTGAGCTTGATTTTTTTCTACATGCGTCTAAGTCGCTTTGTAGGGTCTTTGATTTAGATCTACAGCTGTCAAGATCTCTTTGAGCAGCTTCGTATTTAGACTTCCATGAGTTCATCACGGTGCCTAGTAGATATCCCAGTATAGCTGGGAGCAACCAGAGCAACCACCACCAGTCGCAAAAGTTGAATAGAAAAAGATTAAAACCTTCCATGGTTATATTGTTTTGTCCGTTTATTTAATGATTTGTAATTCGGTTCTTCTGTTTTGAGCTCTACCGTCATCTGTAGCATTATCTGCTATCGGAGAGTCAGGCCCTTGAGAAGAAGACATAAGTTGTGCTGCTGGCACACCTTGTGCCATGAGATAAGATTTGATCACATCTGCTCTACCCTGTCCTAGTCGGACATTGGCAGCGCGATTACCTGTGGAATCTGTGTGACCGGTCAGGTTTACTTTTTCACCAGTTCTCTTAACTCGTTCAGCGACATCGTTGAGATAGTCTTCTATCTCAGCATCCGCTAATTTGTTAGTAGAGTTGACTGGGAAGTAAATCAGAGTTCGATCACCTACCTCTTTGATTTTTGTAGAATTACGAAGCATACGGAAGCGAACCTTTTCGTACGTATTCTCCTTTTTACAAGCATCGTTTCTGGATTGTCCAGATACTCGGATTCTGGAATCATCGAGATCAAAATCAGATCTTACTGCTTCAGCCCGTGCTGCTCCAAGATTGGTGCCGCCTGAGTTTTCTCCAGAAAAATCAATTCCAACGATTTCAAGGATTTGGTTGTCCTGTAAAGTGCTGATGAGTGAATCTTTGAAAGCGGCCCACTCTGCGTCGTAACGCGGAGTTGCATCCGAACAGGCGAATCCAATAGGACTCAGCTTCTTCATCGGAAGTGGTGCGACGCTCTCTACAACTTTCTCCACCGGATCTTCTGTGGCACAATCACAATGATTATTTGCGAGATACCAGAATAGAAGGCCCGTTAGGAGCAATAGAATTGCATATAACAGCCTCATTTTAATGTTGGTTTAATTAATAAATATTGTCGTTAATATAACAAATCGAAGAGAGACATATGGTATTTAGCACGTATATATTAGGATACGATCTCAGTAAACATTTACGAAAGTGATAGCGTCGTCGAGTGAAAGCCCTAGACCATGTACTCCCAAGCACTCTTATAAGTACCCACTTTCTCAAAGTGCTCGGCTAACTTCAGATACATCGGATCGGCACCAAGGGTGGCCATATCTCCGATCACCACTAACTTATACTTGGCTCGAGTTAAAGCGACATTGAGGCGTCGATAGTCTTTGAGAAATCCGATCTCACCTTGATCATTAGAACGAACGAGGGATATATAGATGACGTCTTTTTCTTGGCCTTGGAAGCCATCGATACTATTGACAGTTATGTCGAGCGCACGCAAAGTCGGATCTTTGCTCATCTCATCTCTGATCTTGGTTACCTGCCGAGAGTAAGGACTGATGACCCCGATACTAACGTCTGGCGTTAGCAAGTGAGGGATGGACAAGATGTGCTCACGGAGTATATTGAACTCTCCTTCGTTGGCGAGGCTTCGGTGATGCCTGCTACGTTCTTCTTCAAATCCACAACCGCTGGTATCGATGAAGGTGATCACTTCCTTATCATGCTCAAGATGTCGATGTGCCACAAAGTCTGCCGTCTTTAGCTTTCCATCATAAAAGTGTTGATTACTAAAGGACAGAATGTCTGCATGCATGCGGTACTGGGTATCTAGGAGGAAGCTCGCATCGATCACACTCGTCATCTTATCGAGTACGGTAGTAGATAGTCCTAAGTCTTCAGCTTTCTTTGATTTGACAGTAGGTGGAAGCTGCATATGGTCACCAGCTATAATCGTGCGTTTGCCCTTGAGCATCGCTGTCCAGCTTTCTGCTTCTAATGCTTGTGAGCCTTCATCTATCACCACCGTATCGTAACTCCATTCAGCTATGGAAGGATGTGCACAGCCTATGAGCGTAGTGCAGATGACCACGCTCTCTTCGAGAATATGATCAACGAGGCGCTGCTCTAGTTCCTTGGCCCATTTGCGCAGCTCACGAGCTTCTTTTTGGAAAGCTATGCGATCACGCTTTTGCTGTGGACCAAACTTTCGCTTGTACTTTTTAGCTTCATTTTTAGCGGCTGCTGCTTCGATCTTGACTTGCTTGATATGCTGCCAATCCTTGTGCATACGCACTTTTTCATCGAGACATAAGTGTGCTATGTGATCACCGATGCGAGTGACATTGCCCACTCTCAAGACCGAGAGTCCTGCTTGGCTAAGTTGCCTAGCAAGAAGATCCACAGCGTTATTACTTGGCGCCGTGACGAGTATCTTTTTCTCTTTGGTTGCTAACTGCGTTATGAGATTGACAAGAGTCGTGGTCTTCCCTGTGCCCGGAGGGCCATGGATGACTCCCAAATACTCGGCAGATAAACAACCTCGTATCGCGTCTTTCTGAGATGGATTAAGCATATCAGAGAGTGCTATGGCATTGGGCCACTTCACCTCTTTTTGATCGAGTTGCTTGGTAGCGATGCCATCACGGAGTGCCTGGATGTGTTCGTCCTTTGACTCCATCACTTCTGTGATCGTCTGTCTCATCACTCGATAGGGCCGATCATCATAGATGAGTTCTACCCCACAGTTGGATTGATTATGAAGGAGGGACTTGAGTGTATAGTCATCATTGAGTATGATGCGGACTTTGGTTCGATTAGCGAAGGAGATAGTGCCCCTTACTTCGACTCGTTCTTCTTCATTGATAAAAAAGACAGCACTTGCGCCTACCCGGAAGGCATTTCTATCGCCAGCTGCAGAAGCTTTAGCAGGGATCATCTCGATCTCTACCTTTTCAGCTATGGTATAGTGAGTGCGCTCTATGGATACAGGATACCAGAGGATGCCGGCTTCTATCCTTTCCTTGAAAGTCTTCGATAAAGTAAGTGACCTAAAATACTCTTCTTCATGCTTCCGCTCATGCTCTAGTGCCTCGAGCAACTGATCATAGGAAGCCTGAATCTGGTCTTTATTCATGTCCTATGTAAGAACAAGTTTTTTGTTTGAAGCTCTCTTTCTTGCATTTTCAGTCAGATAGATTTTACGCATCCTGATATGCTTTGGCGTAATCTCTACATACTCATCGTCATCGATGTACTCCATGCACTCTTCTAACGAAAATAGAGTAGGTGGTGCGAGCTTGGCCTTATCATCAGCTCCAGAAGATCTCATGTTAGTAAGCTTCTTGGCTCTGATAAGATTCACCACGAGATCACTATCTCTTGTATGTTCTCCTACGACTTGTCCTTCATAGATATCTACTCCCGGCGGGACGAAAAACTTACCTCTATCCTGCAGTTTATCTAATGCAAATGGAATCGATACTCCTGTGTGCATCGATACAAGTACTCCTTTATTACGAGATGGGATATCGCCTTTCCAAGGCTCCCATCTATCAAATCTATGTGCGATAATAGCCTCACCTGCGGTCAGGTTCATCAATGCAGTCGTCAGACCTATCAGACCCCTTGAAGGTATCGAGAACTCAAGATGAGTCATATCTCCCTTCGGCACCATCACCGTCAACTCACCTTTTCGTTGAGTGATCGCTTCGATCACTTTGCCACTTGTTTGCTCTGGCAAGTCAATCGTAAGTGCCTCTATAGGCTCATGCTTCATGCCATCGATCTCTTTGATGATCACACGAGGCTTCCCTACTTGTAGCTCGTAGCCTTCTCTTCTCATCGTCTCTATAACAACTGAAAGATGCATGATACCTCTACCATAGACAAGAAAAGCATCAGGAGTATCTGTCGCATCGACGCGCAGAGCAAGATTACGCTCAGTTTCTTTTTCTAATCTTTCTTTTAAGTGACGTGATGTCACAAACTTTCCATCTTGACCAAAGAAAGGACTGTTGTTAATCGTAAAGACCATACTCATCGTAGGCTCATCGATCGGGATAGGCTCTAGTGCTTCCGGCTGATCTACAGGACAGATCGTATCTCCTATATCAAACTCCTCGATGCCCGTCACTGCACATAAGTCACCATCTTCCACTTGATCTACTTTCACACGTCCGAGACCATGAAAGACAAATAGCTCTTTGATTTTAATCTTCTTTATTCCGCCTTCGCGATCAACTACACACATAGGAGTCTTAAGATCGAGTGTACCACGATGCACTCGACCGATAGCGATCCTACCTACATAAGAGCTAAAATCTATCGTCGTGATCTGCATCTGAGCAGCTCCTTTTTTCTCTGCTGGAGGCTCTATGTGTTCGATGATCTGGTCAAGGAGATAAGAGATGTCATCAGTAGGATTCTTCCAATCTTCCCCCATCCAACTATGCTTCGCAGATCCATAGACGGTCACAAAGTCTAGTTGTTCTTCCGTAGCATCAAGATTAAACATCAACTCAAATACGTCTTCCTGTACTTCATCAGGACGACAGTTTTCTTTATCGACTTTGTTAACTACGACTATCGGCTTGAGGCCTAGCTCTAGGGCTTTCTGTGTTACGTATCTCGTCTGAGGCATCGGCCCTTCGAAGGCATCAACTAAGAGAAGTACTCCATCTGCCATATTAAGAACACGTTCTACCTCACCTCCAAAGTCGGCGTGACCTGGTGTATCGATTAGGTTAATCTTGGTATCCTTATAGTCTACGCTGATATTCTTAGCGAAGATGGTGATCCCTCTTTCGCGCTCTAGATCGTTGTTGTCGAGGATCAAATCACCTTGCGGTAACTTATCTTGACCTTGCTCACAGTGGTGGATAATCTTGTCTACAAGTGTCGTCTTTCCGTGATCGACGTGAGCGATGATGGCTACATTACGAATTTTC
>CAZXIE010000144.1:0-8259 GCA_964640065.1 uncultured Saprospiraceae bacterium | reverse complement strand
TGTATAAAGCTATCACTGAGTTTAAAAGCTACAGAAAGAGACGAACTGATCCTTTCTCTTTTATCTTCAGAGACCTTGATTCTATCTACTACGACCTCGATGTCATGTACCTTATATCGGTCTACTTGTAACCCAGGTACTATATCCTTAATCTCTCCATCTATGCGAATCTTCGTGTATCCCTTTTTTCGCATTTGCTCGAAGAGCTCTCGGTAATGACCTTTTCTTGCTCTGACTAGTGGTGCCAGTAATGCGATTTTCTTGCCCTTGAATTTATTCAGGACTTGTTGAATGATCTTTTCCTCTGAGTATTTGATCATTCGCTTGCCAGTATTCATACTATAAGCCTCCCCTATCCTGGCGTACAAAAGCCGAAGAAAATCATAAATCTCCGTTGTTGTTCCTACTGTAGATCTAGGGTTCCAACCTGTTGTCTTTTGTTCTATAGAGATAACTGGACTAAGCCCATCTATCTTTTCTACATCTGGCCGCTCCATTTTACCAAGGAACTGTCGGGCATATGAGGAGAAGGTCTCGAGGTATCTTCGTTGGCCTTCAGCATATATCGTATCAAAAGCCAGTGAAGATTTTCCACTTCCACTTATCCCTGTGATTACCACAAGTTGGTTTCGGGGTATATTAACTGATATGTCTTTTAGGTTATGCTCGCGAGCTCCTATAACCTGGATGTGTTCGTGCTTCAAGTGTCAAGTATGCAAAAAAATATAATCTACAAAGCTCGCTTTTTGTTTACAGTTGTTTTGTGATTATTTGGAGACAACATTCATCGTTATAATATGTGGTATATATTATAAATTCAACAACAATTTGTTGAATATTATTGATATTTTCAAAGAACATTCATGAGCTACATCGATAACTTCTTGATGGCTCACTTCTTTTATAGCACTGATTGGAAAGCATTTGTTAGTGACAGCAGTTAACACACACGACTCAAGTCCAGCGTGGTTAGCTACTATAATCTCAGGAACGGTAGACATACCCACGACGCTAGCACCTATTGTATGCAAATAATTGTATTCTGATTTTGTCTCTAGGTTGGGGCCTGGTAAGCCGCCATATACGCTATCATGAAGTGTCATACCTTGAGCATTTGCTATCTCATGGCAAGCCGTGATAAGCCTTTTGCTATATGCTTCTGACATATCTGGAAATCTCACGCCAAGTCTAGGATCATTGGGTCCTCGAAGTGGATTTTCACTGTGGAGGTTGATATGATCATTTACGACAGTGATATCTCCTGCTTCATAGTCTTCATGTATCCCTCCAACTGCACTTGCCATCAGCATGACCTTCGCTCCTAGGGCTTTAAATACTCTGATCGGCAAAGTCACTTCTTTCATAGTATAGCCCTCATAATAGTGGTACCGTCCTGACTGTGCGATAACCGTTTTACCTTGAAGCTTTCCGTATATGAGCTTCCCATCGTGACCCATAACAGTAGCTGGTGGAAAGTGTGGTATCTCCGAATACGAGATATGTACAGCGTCCGTTATTTCTTTAGCAAGGGGTCCAAGCCCTGATCCTAGCACCATTGCTACCTCTGGTACATCCCCTATCCTATCTTTGATGTAGTTGGTCGATTGGATTATTTGGTCATAATAGTTCATCGCACTTTTGTAAATATTGATTAAACCCACTCCTTTATGAGAGAGATCTTCTGTTTGTTCTGCCTTAGTCTATTTGTTAGTTCCTGCAGTGTTGATTCAAATTGTTTGTCTAAAGAGTCTATGATCTCTAATTATGACAAGTTTATAAGTGATGTCAATGATCATCATAAAAGTCTTGATGCTTCGGATTGGCAGGATATAGACAAAGAATTCGAAGGCTTTGTAGAAACCTGTTATCCAAAGTATAAAGATGATATGTCTATCTCAGAAAAAGTAACCTTCTGGAAGCAAACCTTAAGCTATGGTATATACAGGGGTTCTTCGGATGGTACGTACCAATTGGACTTAGATATCGATTATGAATCAGAGATCAACGAACTCTCTTCTCAAGGTCGAAAAGAAATAGAAGCTTTCATCCGAGAGGAACTAAAACCAGAACTTGGTAAAACCATCGATGGGGTAGTGAAAGAGGTCGAAAAGCTCGGAGATGAACTTAAGAACTGGTTAGATAAACTATGATGTTCCACGTGGAACATCACTTACTAACTACTTGACTCGGCATATAACCTAATCTATGTGCCACAGCAGTAATCTCTTCTGATTCTTTTAAAGTAATCGTTCCATCATAAAGCTTCCAATCAGTATTCGTGCTATCAGATGATAGTTTATATCCGATGGATGCACCTTTCGTAGAACATGATAGGACTATGTTGTTGTCTGTTCTTATGACCTCAGGTTCAGCTGTAGTATGCATCTCTCCATCATTTGTGAATCTTTCAACCAACTCCTGTTCTGGTAACATATTAAGGTCTTTCTCTTCGGATAGCCAGCGGTCTAATTCTTCTAATAGCCTAGATTCTATCGTCGCATAGTCGGGATGTCCTGCAAGGTTTCTTAGCTCGTGAGAGTCTAGTTTTGTGTCAAATAGCTCCAAATCCGGCTTCTTATCACGAAACCAAAGAGCTTGAATACTATCGAGTTCATTGTTATCTCTAAGTCGTCCAAGCTCCCGCATGATCGCTTGTTGCTCTCGATAAGCTACACGATAGAACATTGGTAAGTCCTGATCAAAGTACTTAATCAGCTTATATCTGTGATCTCTCACGGCACGGATTCTATCAGATGGTCCTTCATCAAATCTGTCTCCAGCAGCATGTATATAGTTTCGTTTATTGGTTTTACTACCGAGAAAAACCTTTCCGTCCATATGTCTAGGCTGCTCTATTCCAGCAATCGAAAGCATAGTCGGTGCAAAATCTATAAAGCTCACCAAGGAAGAATCTCGGGTATTCGCCAGTCTTTTATTGGGATATCTTACGATCATCGGCACAAGAAGTCCTGAATCATACGTCAATCTCTTTTGGCGGGGAAGAGGCCCTCCGTGATCAGTATACCAGAAGATGATGGTATTATCGAGTTCTCCATCCTCTTCTAGTTCAGTCAGTATTTCACCGACTCTGTTATCCATCTCGATAATGTTACTATACATCCGGCGCACATCGATCAAAGCACTATCCGTCTTTGGTAAATAAGGTGGTACCGGAACATCAAGGTTGCTATCAACCAGTAAAGAATCATTGGCTTTTGCCCAGATCTGAGATTCATGGGTGACATTGATATTGAAGACACTAAAGAAGGGCTGACCAGGTTCTCTATTTCGCCAGTGAGCTTTGTTACTACTTTGGTCCCAAGCCATTAAACCTTTCATGAATTGATAGTCCTCCTTAGCATTGTTGGTGCAGTAGTATCCTGTCTCTCTCAGATACTCACTCATCATGCGGGCTTCTGCAGGTGGTACGGCTTGGTATGGTGCTACACCCTTTGGCATGGCGTTCTTAGCGTAGGACTTGATAAATGATACTGGTAAGTTACTGGCGAACCAAGGCCCAGTTCGCATATGATTAGCGCCAAATCGAGTAGGGTACATACCAGTTGCTATGGCAGCTCTACTTGGCGAACAGACTCCTGACGTGCTAAAGACACGATCATAACAAACCCCTTCACCTGCTAACCTCGACAGATTAGGTGTCCGTATCGTACTATCACCAAAGCTCGGGATAACTGGACTTAAGTCCTCAGCAACAATCCAAAGTATGTTTGGCTGGCTTTCAAGATGATCAAGAGTACTGATCTCGGCTGGCTTGCACGAAGCAAGGAGAACTGCAAAAAAAAAGAAGAAGCGAATCATGGCCTGGTTCTATCTAATTGTTCCACGTGGAACATAACCTTAATATCGTGATTTGATATTCAATAGAGACATGTAAAAAGATCTATCTTTCGACCTCATTTTACTGAACAAAGAATACTAGTCCAAATGAAAAAATGTCTATTGCTTTCTGTAGCTCTTCTGATAAGTTATACTTGGTTGTGTGGTCAAGACAATCCGCCCGATCCTTTCAAGCAACTCAGCGATCTCTATCCTACACCTAACGAATATAGAACAGCGTCAGGAGCACCTGGTCACGAATACTGGCAGACTAGAGCTGACTATAAGATGGACATCAGGCTTGATGATGAAGAAAAGAAGATCTACGGAGACGAAACAATCACATATCATAACGAATCACCAGATGATCTCAAGTACCTATGGCTTCAATTAGATCAGAATGTAAGAGCCCAGGATAGTGACTCACACCTAATAAGTGCTTCTTCATTAAATCAAGATAGGGGAGTCTCAACTAGACAACTCTCTAGGCTCATGCCAGACTTCGATGGTGGGTTCAAGATAGAGTCAGTCACCGATGTCAATGGCAATGCACTCAACTACACCATCAACAAAACGATGATGCGTATAGACATGCCTTCAGTATTGAAAGCAGGTCAAAAAGGAACATTCAAAATCAAGTGGTGGTATAACATTAACAACACGAGAGAGATCGGAGGACGATCAGGATATGAACAGTTTTCCGATGGACATCGCGTCTATTGCATTGCTCAGTTCTTTCCACGGATGTGTTCGTATAACGATATAGAAGGTTGGCAAAACAAGCAGTTCCTCGGTAGGGGAGAGTTCGCCTTGATCTTTGGAGATTATGAGGTGAACATCACAGTACCTAGTGACCACCTCGTAGCCGCTACCGGAGAATTACAAAACTCCTCTAGTGTGCTTTCTGCTAAACACCGTGATAGAATTGCAGAAGCTACGAAGAGCTTCGTACAACCGGTGACTATTCAGACTCTTGATGAGTCTATAGAGAATAGTGAAGAAGCGGCCACTACCTATCAGACCTGGAAGTTCAAAGCAAAAAATGTAAGAGATTTTGGCTTTGCCACATCACGGAGATTTATCTGGGATGCTCTCGGCGTTAAGATGTCTGATGGAAGAACTGTCATGGCGCAGTCCATGTGGGTACCAGAAGGTGATTGCCTCTGGAAGAAGTTCAGCACAAAAGCTGTCGCTCACACTATCAAATGGTTCTCACATTACACTTTCGACTATCCTTATCCCGTAGCCTGGTCTATCGATGGTAGCATGGGTATGGAGTATCCTATGATCTGCTTCAACTATGGTCGATGTGAAAGTGACGGTACTTATAGCAAACGGGTCAAGTACGGACACATCGGTGTCATCATCCACGAAGTTGGACATAACTGGTTTCCTATGATCGTCAACTCTGATGAAAGACAATGGACATGGATGGATGAAGGGCTCACAACATTTGTGCAGTATCTGACTGCTCAACAGTGGGAAAGAGATTATCCTCATAGACGAGGACCTGCGGATCTTATCACTAATTACATGGGTGGCGATAAAGCACGCATCTCACCCATCATGACTAATAGCGAGAGCATATTCCAATTTGGTAACAACGCCTATGGTAAACCAGCCACTGCTCTTAATATACTTCGAGAAACAGTTATGGGTAGAGAACTCTTCGATCATGCCTTTAAAGAGTACTCTAACAGATGGAAGTTCAAGCAGCCATACCCAGCTGATTTTTTCCGTACGATGGAAGATGCGTCTGGTGTAGATCTTGACTGGTTTTGGAATGGTTGGTTTTACACTAACGATCATGTAGACCAAGCCATCACAGAGGTTAATCACTTCCAGATGAATTCTGGAAACCCTACAGTAGAGAAGGGCAGACTACAGGATACTCGTGATAATGGTCCACAGAATATCTCCTCTCTCCGTAGCCAAGATATCCCCCAGACCTATGATGAGATGGATACCACTTTACGCGACTTCTACACCACTTATGATCCACTTGCGGTAGATGCTGTTGATCAAGATCAGTATGACACTTTCGTAAATAGTCTAAGCACGAAAGAGAAGGAGCTCTTGGAAAACGGAATGCACTATTACGAAATCACCTTCAAGAAAAAAGGCGGTCTTATAATGCCCCTTATCATACAATTTCAATACGCCGATGGTACTTCAGAAGACATCAGGATCCCAGCTGAAGTATGGCGTATGGGCGGAGAAGAAATCACTAAGGTGTTTCCAACAGAACAAGAAGTCACACAGATTCTACTTGATCCCTACTTAGAAACGGCGGATACAGATACATCTGATAACGCCTATCCTAAAAAGAGAGAGGCATCGAGGTTCGAAACCTTCCAGCAGAAGCAATTGATGCGAAGAAATAATTCTCGAGAGAATGGTATGCAGAGAGCTCGAAGAGCAAAAGAGTTGGAAAAGAAGAAAATGACTAAACCTTAATCTTACTTAAAAGAAACAGACTAAAGCCCCAATGTTGATAGCGTTGGGGCTTTTTATTTGGTTTAGTATGTTTTATAACAGCAGTCTCTGACTGTCGAATTTACAACCAGTGCTATTACCGTAACTTAGAGTACAATCTGCACTTATGGCTTACTCAAGAAGACAGTGGTTACAACAAGGGTTCTGGGCTGCAACTGCTGCGAGCATTCCAGTATCTGTTGATCTTCCTTTTTATAATCGTGATACTGCAGATGCCAACGACTTTGTAAGGCTTAATTGGAATGAAAATCCTTACGGTCCCTCAGACAAAGTAAAAGAAGTTCTTCTACAGGCAGCCTCTCATGTTAATCACTATGGGGACGCAGATCTGGATGCGTTAAAACAGCAGATCGCCGCCAAGTATGCATGCGATACATCCAACCTTCTGATAACATCGGGTTCTACAGAGATACTCGGGTTACTTGGACAACATGTCGGGCTGATGCAAGGAGAGATCGTGCATCCATCACCTACCTTTCCAACTTTAATGATGTTCGGTAAGGCCTGTGGCGCAAGTACCATCGCAGTGCCCTTAGACGAAGATCATCGCGTCAACCTATCCGCTATACAAGCTGCCATCACAGACAAAACAGCCCTAGTCTTTATCTGTAATCCTAATAATCCAACGTCTACTGAAGTAGACTCATCTTCACTTAAGGCTTTTTGCCATGCGATACCAGATCACATCATGATAGCTGTGGATGAAGCGTATATCCAGTACTCTGAGAACGGAGAAGCCTCTAGTGTTATCGATCTGGTACAAGACTTGCCTAATCTCATCGTCTGCAGAACCTTTTCAAAAGCCATGGGCCTTGCAGGATTAAGGATTGGTTTCGCTATCTCCCATCCTACTAATATCAATGCCCTAAGAAAGCGATATACGGGCATGGAGTTCTGTACAAATATTCTCGCTGGAAAAGCAGCCCAAGTAGCACTACATGACGACGAGTTCATCTCACATGTTGTCAATCAAAATCAGAAGGGGCGAGACATAGTTTACGAGGCTTTAGAACAGTGGCGCGTCTCATATGCTACATCTGCAACCAACTTTATCTATGCTGAATCTAAAAGATTCCAACCCAATGTTGTAGGTCAACTCTACAAAAAAGACAACATCAAGATCACCAAGTGGTCAACCATGACCGATCATATCAGGATTAGCATCGGTAAACCTACCGAGATGCGCACGCTCGTAAGGTCAATAAAGAAGTACATTGTATAATAGCCATAGGGTGGTCTGACAGCTCTAATAGACAAAATGTATGAGATCCAATGTGCCCCTCTATCATCTATTTCCTTCTTCTGATATCAACAAAAGATATAATATTGTCGAGATCGATCATAAAGATATTCTACAAAATCTTCTGCAGCTTCCCATATCACAGTGGCAATTTATAGGGGAGGATATCCGCCATATCGGACCGATGGCACAGGACTTTTACAAAGCCTTTGGAGGACTTGGCCAAGGTGAAACTACTATCGCCACTGTTGATGCTGATGGGTAGCTTTAGCAGCTATTAAGGCTCTGGCTACTTAAAATATCGAATTAAAGTCTAGATTAGAATTATTAGAATCAGAACTCAGCCAAATAAAAGAGCTTCTTCAAAACAGAGACTAATTTTCTTGCAAAAACTTATCTAGAATTTTGTTGAACTCATCTGGTACCTCCATCATCGGAGCATGACCACACTTGTCTATAAAACTCAGTGTTGTATTAGGTATTAACTCATCAAACTTCTCTGCGACAAAAGGTGGCGTGATGGTATCTTGTTTTCCCCAAACAAGTAGGGTAGGGCATGAGATTTTGTGGAGCTGATCTTCCAGGTTATGCTTGAGAGCTGACTTAGCTGTAATAATGATGCGTAGGGCTTTTTCTCTATCATTGACAGTTTCAAAGACTTCATCTATCAAGTTATCATCCGCGAC
>CAZXIE010000143.1:0-8479 GCA_964640065.1 uncultured Saprospiraceae bacterium | reverse complement strand
GTAGGTCTTTATTGATATTACCTGAGAGTCTTGCTCCATACGTGATAGGGATCGTAGCACCATCCCCATCTAGTCCTATTCTTCTAGAGAAGAAAGGTCGCATAGGAGGTATACCGATCTCGCTGAAGATGTCACTGTTCTCTAGGAAGAAAAGTCTACGCTCAGGAAATCTAATATTGACAGTAGTCAAGTTAGTAACTTGCTCGTCGACATCTACCTGAGAGAAGTCAGGGTTAATCGTGAGGTCCAGGTTGAGACTTGGCGTTACAGCTACTTTAGCATCTCCACCGACTCTCGCGACATTGACAGCATCTTGGGCATTTTCTATATCCTTATTAGTTGAAGCAAGTACATAGGGAACTACTGATATATTGGATGTTGACTTTTTGGGAGCATTATCCCAGACAAGAGCTCCTGTATGGCCAAGATCGATCGTCATAAATTGTAGAGGGATTGGCACCCAAGAATGAAATTGATTCTGCGAACTCAGACCTCTTGAGAAGTTGATACCCCATCTTTCTTTATCACCATATCTAAGAGACTTGAAAGGTATGGCCATCTCTATGGTCCAGTAGTCATCATAAACTTTAGCTTCTGAAAACCATGTCTGATCCCAAGCATTGGTGATGCTAGAACCACCTCCTCCTCCGCCACGACGGAAAGCTCCGCCTCCTAGTAGTGCTTCAAACTGTACTCCAGAGGTATTAGTGACGAAGACGAATCCATTAGTGGTTTCATTGAGAGGATCGATATTGACATAGAAGACATCTCCATCCCAGATATCTCCATTATCCCTCTTGAGGGTAGTCATCAAGACAGGATCTGGACTATGACACTTTGCTGCGATGTAGATGTACTGATCATCATAGGTGATCATCGCCTCAGTGTCATATTCATCAGGCACTTTTTCTCCATCTATGGGTTCGGACATCCAGAAGTCAGTGGCCACCTCGGCTGTAGACCATACACCTTCATCTAAGATGCCATCGATATTGATTTCTTCTGCGACCTTCTGGATATGGATCTTATAGTCTTCTTGATTAACACGCTCGGCCTGAGCGCTTACCCGAAAGGACATACTGATGAGCATGCATCCTATAAAGCAAGAGAGTAGAAATCTAGACATATTATAAAAACACAAATGTATCCAATTCTCGTATTACAGAGTCAAAATTGATGTACATGATAGTGGATAACGAGATATGTCCTTACATCCTGAACGACATATGACTCGATTACCCGAGTAAGGCTTCCTGTGTAGAAAACGGCTGTGCGTATAATCTTTTTCCTGTGGCTTGGTAGATAGCATTAGCTAGTGCCGCACCGATAGGAGGAAGAGAAGGCTCACCGAGACCTGTCGGATCCTCACCATTATCTACAAAGTAGACATCGATATTATCAGGAGCTTCTGCATGTCTGATGAGTCTATAATTGTGGAAGTTATCTTGATCCGGCTTCCCATCTTTGAAAGTCAGTGCGCTATACATGGCATGTCCGATGCCATCTACGATACCGCCTTCTATCTGATTTTTAGCAGCTATCGGATTCACCACTATTCCGCAGTCGACAGCGCAGTGTACTTGCTTCACACGAGGCACTCCATCTTCCATCACTACGTCAAGTACTTGAGCTACATAACTGTTGTGGCAGTAGTATGCTGATACTCCTCGGGAGACGCCAGATATATCTGTGCCCCATCCTGATTTCTCTTTGACAAGCTTGAGTACACCGGCGTATCTCTCTGGGTCATAATCGTTCTTTTCTCCTACAGGGTTGTCTTTCGCTTTCGCAAATAACTCCAATCTAAAATCTATCGGATCCTTACCTGCAGCTTCTGCTACCTCATCCAAAAAGGATTGCTCTGCCGTAGCGATAAAGTTAGAGCGCGGAGCTCTCCAAGCACCCGTTGAGATATTTGATTCTTTAGTATGATTTTCAGCTAGGTAGTTATCTACTGCACCTGCCGGATATCGATTAGCGAAGACTGGACTACCATGCGTACCTGCACCACGTATATGGAAAGCTACCATGTTCCCATCTTCGTCTAGACCAGCTTTATAGGTCACCTTATAGGCTGGGCGATAAGTCCCTTGGGTCATATCTTCTTCGCGAGTATATACGAGTTGGATAGGGGCTCCTGCTTTTTGTGAGATCACTGCGGCTTCTGTACCGAAGTGCCCATATAGCCTTCTTCCAAATCCACCACCCATACGAGTCATCATGATCTCCACATTATCTGCAGGGATGCCACATACTGCGGCGACTGTTGGCTTGAGAAATATAGGTGTTTGTATTGGCCCTTCGAGATAAGCTTTATCACCAGATACATCAGCGTAGAAGTTCATCGGCTCCATAGTGTTATGGGCTAAAAATGGTGCAGAGTATGTGCGCTCCACGATTTGTGAAGCATTTGCGAAAGCGTCATCTACATCTCCATCAAGCCTCGCAGGCTTATCTGCAGGTTGGTTCATCAAGTCGGCAAGTATCCGCTCATGATCAGTACTGCTTTCAGCGTTGGTATCTTTTTCCCACTGGATATTGAGCGACTTTTTAGCTTTCATGACTTGCCAAGTGCTCTTACCCACGATGGCTACTAACTTGGGAAATGCATTGACATCCGACCACTGTTGCTCGGCACCTTCCGGCTTCACATCGATCTCGAAGACGTCATCTATACCTGCCATCGCCTTAGCAGCACTGGCGTCATAGGAGGCGAGTTTCATACCGAAGGCTGGCGGATGCACCACTGTGGCATACTTCATGCCTGGTTTCTTCGTATCAATACCGAAGAGAGGCTTGCCCATGGCGATGTTAAAGCCGTCGACATTGCGCGTGTCTGTTCCTATGATCTTAAAGTCTTTAGGATTTTTTAGTTGTACTTCTTCTGGCGCCTCAAGTGTGGCAGCCAATGCTGCTACTTCGCCATACGTCTTAGATTGCTCTGTGGCTTTGTGATAGACAACACCCTTGGCAGTAGTGCACTCAGTTGGGTCTACATCCATCTCTTGAGCTGCTGCATTAACAAGTAGCTGCCGCGTCTTTGCACCACTCTCACGTAGTCCCGGCCAGCTATATCTTATCGACTGACTTCCTCCCGCTATCTGGCGCTCAAAGTTGCCGTTCAGTCCCGCTTGCTTCACGATCACTTGCGACCAATCACAGTCGAGTTCTTCGGCTACGATCATCGGCATAGACGTCTTTACATTTTGACCGATCTCCGGATTAGGAGCCATGATCGTGATCACTCCGTTATCGCCGATGGATACATAACCACTTATCTCCGACCATGTCGAAGGTGTATCGAGCTGCGGCTCTACAAATGCTGGTCGCTTAGGTTCTGTCTTACAGCCATAGGTAAATCCGATCATCAATCCGCCACTCGCAAGTGCACTTACTTTAAGAAATGATCGTCTGTTTTTAGATATATTATTTGTCATGATAATTCTTCTTTGTGATGATGGGTGTTAGAGATTTTTAGAAGCAGTTTTTACTGCTTGCTTGATGCGGGTATAGGTGCCACATCTACAGATGTTACCATGCATCGCTGAGCTAATCTCCTCATCAGAGGGGCTACCGTTTTTCTTGAGTAGGGCAGAGGCTGTCATGATTTGTCCAGCCTGGCAGTAACCGCACTGAGGCACATCATGCTCGATCCATGCTTGCTGCACGGGATGAGATCCATCTTCTGATAAGCCCTCGATCGTTGTCACTTTCTTTTCACCAAGTGATGATACTGGTGTCATGCATGAGCGGGTCGCTGTATCATCGACGTGTACTGTGCACGCACCGCACTGTGCTATCCCACATCCGTATTTAGTGCCGACGAGTCCTAATTCGTCTCTCAAAACCCAGAGAAGGGGCGTGTCGCTATCGACGTTTACGGTCTTGCTTTGACCATTGATATTGAGCGTGTACTCTGCCATGATTTTTGACTTTCTGATTAGGTCAGTCAAGTTAGGTATAAGAACCGACTAGGACAAAGGGTTTGCCTTAAATTATACTAACTGTTTGGCTTGTTTCACTTTCGTAAATGTTGGGTTTGGATGGTTTAGGATGTTTGACTGATATAACTGGTTTCATGACCCCTGAGCGGAGTCGTAGGGTGAATAAATGCACAATGCTAAGAATTGATTAGGGCACATCGGCTCTGTTCAGTGACCATGGCTCCGTTCAGTGATCAACAGATTACTCAGAGACCATAAGACCTACTCTGCCTTCAAGACCCCTGAGCATAGTCGAAGGGCACAAACAGTTCAATCAAAAAGAGAGCATTGTAACTATGCCAAAAATCTCGTCGGATTGCTCGACCATCTCAGATATAAAGTCTAACCTGATCGTTTTTACTTCAAAGTCACTACTATTAAAGTTTTGCATTAGTAGTAATTGTGCATTGGACAAAACGTACTTAAATCTAACCTGACTTGCCCCTACATTATCGAGTTCCATGATAATAATCTCTACTTCCAGGCTGTGATTTTGAACTAATGGATCTGTTAAAAGCGATGTGAGGGCATCTTTTTGTTGGATTAATACTGAAGTATTATATTGATTAACCTGACCTATTAGCAGTCCATTTTCATCAATTTCATGATAGTACCCGCCTGATACTTCCATCAGTTGAAACCAGTTATCTCCTTCTCCTGCTATGGTTTCGCCGCCAGTTATAAAACCACTGGTGTTACTAAAAATGCGGATGTAGATATTTTCAGAGATGTGAGATGAGGGTAGTATTGGTGTGGTGCTGAGCTCGAGGTGAGTCAGAGAGAATATCGCAATTAAAATTAGAATATATTTTATGTTCTTCATTTTTATATTTTTTAATCGTTAAGTGATATAACTCCGATCGTTCCATTTACCTCATCGCTAATTTCTGCGTATTGCGATATAAAATGGATTCTATAAAGGAGATCTTGGTCCTTATTTAGTGTATTGCTAAGACCGTCGATCCCATAGTATTTGAAATCCACTCCTGCAATAATTACATCTTCAAATAAGTAGGTCTTATCTTCGATAACTGATCCACTACCATCCATTTCTAGAAATACTATTTCTAATTCTTCATATGAGGTGCTGTTTCTAAATCCCTCTAATAGTAGTATCGAGGCTTGGTTGGCTGGCATTAATACAGATACTTGCAAGAAGTCATTAAAGTTCTCTACATCTAGTTCCATAGCTCTGACATCGACGTATTCTCCATAATTTGGATCATCAGAAGTGCCATCGATAGTGGTTATTCTAGCAAATATTGAATTAGAAAGAGATGGAATATGCCAGTTGCCGACATTGGCAACACGATCGATTACATCTTCGCTCGTAGGAGCATTATTGCCATAGGTGGAGCTTCCTGCGGTAAGACTTTTCCAACCGAGGTTAGTGAACCCTTCAAAGTCATTAGTATTGTTATTGTACCTGATATCTCCGATCTCGGCATCGGCTTCGTCGTTACCTATGTTGATTCGCTTTTCTATATCAAGATTTCCAGTCATTTCCGTATCTCCATTTTTGAGCATAACGAAAGCGTTAGATCTATTGGAACTGTTAGTGCCATTGCCGATGGTGAAGATTCGATCTGTAGGGACAGCGCTTGCAAAGGGAGTTCCATTAGTATCTTCAAGTGAGTATTGGCCGATGACTGTTTCACCGAAAGAGTAAGCAAAGTTTTCTTGTCCTACCACAAATGATGCAGCAGCAAACGTTCTATTCCCACTTCCAAAGAGGGCAGCACCATCTGATCCTGGATGTGCTACATTATTGATACCTGCTGCTAATGAGAAAGGACTTTCTGCTCTTGAAGTTCCAAGGGCAATGGCACCAAAGCCACTTTCACTCGTAAATGCTAAATTCCCAATGGCTATAGATCCATATCCATTGGTACTTGCTCCTTCTCCTAATGCAAAAGAGTAATCTCCAATTGCCGTGCTATTTAGTCCCAGTGCTATAGCGCCTATACCGCGAGCAGTATTATTATTGCCTGCTGCAAATGAGTAGTCACCTCGTGCTTCTACTCCGAGACCAAATGCAAGGGATGCCGTACCATTTGCTTCTGTTTCTTCTCCAGCAGCAAAGGAATGGGCACCACTTGCAGTGGCATTACCCATGGCGATACCAGAGTTTTGGCCGTAGCCGGTTGATGCAGTGATGATCAAGGCGATAATTATAAATTGTATTCTATTCATGATGTCTTAAGCTGTTAGTGATAAGGATGACATAAGTAGGATTTCTTTTCGTATGCTGCTCTGATCATACTCCCTACATTTTTTATATCTAGTTAATGATTAATTAGAATTCAACTACTGCTTGTACATTATGGTTAAGCTATAGGACGCATTATTAAGATTAGATGCGGTGGGGGAATCAAGCGCTGCCAATATAGTATCCGTATCTGTCCACACCACAGCGTAGCGTATGTCCGGTATTTCAATGTTAGGGCCTATATAGGCTCCATTAGTATTCACTGCATCAAAGATGGTTGCCTTGATATCAAGCACTTTGGCTCCTATTATTCCAGCTGGCAACGGAATAGTGAATTCATCATCAGTCATAAAGTCTACTGTCCCGTTTAATTCTACGATTTTAATTGCTGGGGCAGTAGTGCCTGATGGCGGTGATGATCCTAATTTTGAAAATCCCTTTACGTTCACGTTGCCTCCATTAAATATCGCCATGGCCGAAGCACCTCCTACACTATTAATGTTGATGAAATTACCTGAGCCTTGCCCTGCTCCATTATATTCGATGCTCATACCTCCATTTATATCTGTCTGCCCTGGGTTTTCACTGAATTGGATCGTAGGTCTTTTCGATGTGCTCGCTACTAGAGCCAGCATTACAGCTCTTGATCCAGCAGTGCCCTCTTTCTCTATGTGAAGTTTGGCAGTTGGAGTGACAGCACCGATACCTACATTCCCATCTTTTTTTAGATGCATTATGTCATTAATTCCATTATTTACTATGCTGAAGATGGAGATGTCACGATCAAAAGTTGCCATCTGAAATACATCGGGTCGTACGTTGTTAGTACCGGCGAAACCTACATATCCTTTTTTATCTCCGGACTGTGTATAGAAAATTCCGGCTCCTCCTGAGGTATTGCCATTATTAATTATTACTTGTGAATCGTCAATGTCAGGGTCGTCGATCTGTATTTCAAATGGACTTTGTCCATATACCATATTAAGCTGAGGAAGACAGAGTAAAAGTAGAGCCAAGACTCCAGCTCTAAGAAGACCAGTTTCGAATCCTGTTCTAACTAGTCCCGCAACATTCTTCACTTGAAGCTTACGCATGATATTTTTTCGATGTGTGATTATAGTTTCGTAGCTAACGAAAAGTTTATTAGCTATTTCTTTTGATGAGTATTGATAGGAGATAAGATAAAGGACCTCGCGCTCGCGTGCTGTGATGTTATTCATTTTCATTTCTTTATTGATGTTTAGTAGATTTATTATTGTCTCTAATAACTTCATTCGTTTATTGGTGATTCTTGATCTAAGAGCATGGCTTCTAGACGCTCTAAGCGCTTTTCGAGCCCTGCTATCTTCTGATTCTTTTTTTCTAATTGCTCAGAGAGTGCTTGTATAGCGATGAGTGATACTCCGTCTGCGTCTATCGTAGAGATATTGCTGCCACCTGTACCGAGTCCAAATGCCTCATAGAATGACTCTGCCGTAGGCCCGATATGCCGCACATCGGGGTCAACTTTATAGGACCATTCTGTGATATCAAGAGCATTGATCTTATCCAAGACTAGTGATGGTGACACTTTCGTAAATGCTTCCTTCAACTTGATGCTTGACGGATTAGTTAACCCTGCGGTTACTTCAAAGGTGCCATTGATGCGCACGAAGTCATTATCAAATTCGCCATAGATAAGGGGTTCATCGTTTCCAGTATTTTCGGTATTGAAATCGATATAAAGTCTAAAGTTAGAGTCGCCGAGAGCCGTGGTTGGGCCTGCGCCTGCACCTAGCATTACATTATTCGAGCCGGTTGTTAGGTTAAAACCTGCCCGATAACCAAGAGCAGTATTTTCAGTTCCTGCAGTGTTAGAGAAGCCTGCCTCCCGTCCAAAAAAGGAATTTTCCCATCCTTCTGTGTTCAATAGACCAGCATTAACTCCAAAAAAAGAATTTGAGAACCCTGTAGTTTCACTACCGGTAGTATTTCCAAAAAAAGTACTGCCTCCTGGGCAATTCATTTCGCAGGGCGACTGACCAGTGAGCGCTGTCTGAGAAACGAATGTCATGATAAGTGAGAAGAGGAACTTGTAGAGTAGCTTATCATTCTTTTCGACACTCCGACCTGCTTGTTTCAAGAGACTATTTCTGTTCATGTTGATCACTTTATTGGTTGCTAAATATCCTAGCGCAAAGATGTTTTCACATCTAAGGGTATACAATCACCCTAACGGGTGAAAATCCTCGTTCGAGACATAGAGATGTCTCGTGAGGATTTGAACCTGGAATTTCGCCCCGCAGCG
>CAZXIE010000142.1:0-8572 GCA_964640065.1 uncultured Saprospiraceae bacterium | reverse complement strand
CTCAAAAAACTCCCACCATACGCCTTCTGGACTGATGATAGCAAAAGATTGTACCGTCCCATAAGGCTTGATCTCAAGAGTGCTGATCTCTTTATGCATCTGTACTCCCTGACTCGTCAATTGATCTCGATAGGCACTTAGTCCCTTGACTTCACATCGATACATGAGCCATCCGATATTAGGAGGAACACCTCTTGCGGTATTGTCCTTGCCACTTACCCCATGAAACTCTACTGCTTGAAAGATGACATCTCTTTCGCCATTCAAGGAAAAGATATTGGCTTCGCATGTGGTTTCTACTATGGTATTATGAGGCAGACCAAACATGTTCTCTTGTGGGTGGTCCTTGGCTACTTCGTATTCATTGAGAAGATGAAATCCTAGCTTGTTTTGGTAGAACGCTCTGCTCTCGGTCAGATCTGCAGAAGTGATAGATGAGTTATAGACATGAGATGGGATCTTATATCCATCTTTCAACTCTAAAGGAGGTTGTTTGCGATGGGTGAAAGCTATAATCACATCATCATATCCTCGCATCAGTATATCGTATAACTCAAAGGGGCCCATCTTCTGAAAGAGTGGATCACTCAACCCATGCCAACCTAACTCTCTGAGTTCATTAAAGGTCTGAGCGACCTCTGGCACCCGTAGATTAATGTCCATGATGCCACCTACATCCCATGGTTGCTGAGAAGAGCGAATGATCTCTTGTTCTACTCCTTCAAACTTGATGAGTCGCAGGTGTCCCGTCTTATGATGATCAAAAACGATCAATTCTTCTTGAGCAGAAACGCTGTCTTCTAGTCCCCAAAACTGGATAACTGAAGGATCAGTATGGTACTTTCCTTCGCATGTCATGCCACCATAGTCACAGAAGAAGTGATGGGTCTTTTCAAGATTGCCGACGCTATAGATGACTTCGGCGATATTGATGAGTTGGTAAGACATACGATTACATACTTATAGTGAACCAGTCTTCCAAGATGGATTTCAATCTTCGGAGGAATCTCGCGGCATCAGCACCATTGATCAAGCGATGATCAAAACCTATCGTAACTGGCATAATTAACCTTGGTAAGAACTCTTCATTTATCCAAGTCGGCGTCATCGTACTACTGGCCACACCCATGATCGCAGCCTGTGGATGATTAACTATCGGAAAAATGGATGTAGTACCTATGCCCCCTAAATTAGAAATAGTAAATGTCGCTCCTTCCAAGTCTTCTGCTTTAAGCTTCTTGTCTCTGGCCTTTTTACTTATTTGAGAAAGCGCTACAGAAATCTCGGTAAGTGATAACTGATCTGCATCTCTGATCACTGGCACGACCAGACCACGATCCGTATCTACTGCCACACCGATGTGCACATAATCTTTGTAGATGATTTCATTAGCCGCAGTGTCTATGGATGCCCCAAATCGTGGAAACTCCTTTAAGACCTGCGCTATCGACTTGACTAAAATCGCCGTGATAGTCAGCGACCCGCCTTGCTCTTTGATCTTGCCTTTGTGCCTCTGTCGACTAGTTTCAAGATCTGTGATGTCGATCTTTTCTTCCAACCAGGCATGAGGCACATGTGTCCAGGCTTGGGCCATATTCTGAGCAGTGGCTTTGGTGATCGCATTTAATGATTCTCTGCGGATCGACCCATACTTTGCGAAATTAGGTAAGCTTGGAGCCGCGAGAATATTGACACTAGTTTTTCGATTTTGCAGTTGTTCTTTAGCGAAGATTTTCACATCCTTCACTGATACTCTTGGTGCTCCATTGCTCGGTGTGACCAGTGCGATATTTACGCCTATTTCTCTGGCCATTTTTCTAGCCAAAGGGGATGATCTGTATCCTCCTCTATCTGTGGCATTAGCTGGTACTGGCTGCGAGATGATTTCTACATCTGTTGGTGCCTGAACAGGTTGAGGCGACGCCTCTTCAGATATGTCGAGTTGAGGATCCTGATGGGTCGAAGCGGATTCATCACCTAGAGACTTCTCCACGGAATATACACGTTCTGCCTCCTTAGGTGGTGGTTGTGTATCCGAAGCTTCTAATCTGATGATAGGCGTACCTTCTGGGATCTCATCTCCAATACTTACGAGTATCTCGACCACCTTACCTGGTGTCTCACATGGCACCTCCGCTGTGACCTTATCTGTTTCAACTTCCAGTAATGGCTGATCTACTTCTACCTGATCGCCGACTTGCACGAGGATAGAGATGACTGTGCCTTTCTCTACTCCCTCGCCCATAGATGGTAATAATATGTCTGTCATGATCCGAGTATTTAGTGGTATGCCGGATTAATCTTATCTGCGTTGATGTCTTGCTGCTTCATGAAGTCAGCTATTTCTTTGGGCTTGACAGTTCCTTCTTGCCTTAATAACTGAAGTGCTGCAAGTGCGATATATTTTGGACTGATCTCGAAGTGATCTCTAAGCGTACCTCTTGACTCGCTCACTCCATAGCCATCAGTACCCAAGACTGCATAAGGATGCTTCATCCACTTGGCGATACCCATACCTAGCGACTTAACATAGTCAGAAACAGATACGAATACACCCTCCTCTTTCTCGAGTAACGTCTCTATGAAGCAGTCTTCCTTGTCATCGCTTGCTGACAAGAGTGCATCTCTTTCTTTCTGTAGTGCTTCTCTTTGTAACTCAATATAACTGGTGACACTCCAGATGTCAGTTGAGATACCCATCTCCTCCAGCATCTCTTTGGCCTGGATGACTTGAGTCATGATCGAACCGCTGCCCATCAGATGAGCCTTGCGCTTATCTGCCTTTTTATGAGCAGAAGCCTCATATTTATACATCCCTTTGATGATACCTTCCTGGACTCCTTCAGGCATAGGTGGCATCTGATAGTTTTCATTAGTGACCGTGATGTAGTAGAAGATCTTCTCTTGTAATTCATACATCCTGTGGATACCATCTCTGACGATCACAGCAAGCTCGTAGGCAAATGAGGGATCATAGCTTTTCATATTAGGCACGATGCTCGAGAGAACTAATGAATGTCCATCTTGGTGCTGGACACCTTCTCCATTAAGGGTGGTTCGGCCAGAAGTACCTCCGATCAAGAATCCTTTGCACATCATATCACCACAAGCCCAGATCATATCTCCCACTCTCTGAAATCCAAATATGCTGTAGAAGATATAGAATGGTATCATCGGAAGTCCATGCAGCGAGTATGCTGTACCAGCTGCCATAAATGAAGCTATAGCACCTGCTTCACAGATACCCTCTTGTAAGATCTGACCATCTGTACTCTCTCTATAATAAGAGATACTGCCTGCATCTACAGGTTCATAGAGTTGTCCTTTTGGCTGATAGATACCAGCATATCTGAAGAGTCCATCCAGACCAAAGGTCCGCGCCTCATCGGGTATGATCGGCACGACATAGTCTTTGATCTCTTCTTGTCTTAGCAACTTAGCTATGATCCGGACCAAGACCATCGTAGTAGATACCTCCCGATCTCCTGTACCATCAAGAAACTCTTGAAATAAACTTTCTCCTGGTGTCTTGATTACAGGGCTATCTTCTCGACGCTCTGGCAAGCTGCCTCCAAGTACCTGCCTGCGCTGATTAAGATATAGTATCTCCGCACTCTCTGGATCAGGCATATAGAATTTTGCCTTGGCAGCATCATCCTCGCTCAGTGGTATGCCAAATCTCTTGGCAGCTTCGATCCGCTCTTCGCGATTCATGTTTTTCTTTTGATGGGTGGTATTTCGTCCTTCCCCAGCACTTCCCATACCATATCCCTTGATGGTCTTCATCAGTATCACACTTGGCTTACCATTAGGTCGTGCAGCTTTTTGGAAGGCAGCATATATCTTTTTGTAATCGTGTCCACCTCTTTTGATAGTCCTGATTTCTTCATCGGTAAGTGAACGCATCATCCCTTCCAGCTCGGCATTGTCTTTGACCCAATGTTCGCGCACCTTCTCACCATCCAATACAGAATACATTTGATAGTCACCATCCAGGGCTTGCTCCATCCGATCGACTAGGATGCCTTTATGGTCTCGCTCTAGCAATGCATCCCACTCACTACCCCAGATGACCTTGGTTACATTCCATCCGGCTCCCAAGAAACTTCGTTCTAATTCTTGTATGATCTTTCCATTGCCACGTACAGGGCCATCTAATCTTTGAAGATTACAATTAACCACGAGGATGAGGTTGTCGAGTTGCTCTCTGACTGCTATGTTCAATGTGCCCAATGTCTCGGGCTCATCCATTTCACCATCTCCGACGAATACCCAGATCTTTCCGCCTGTCTTTGGCTTGAGTCCTCTATTTTCCAGGTACTTCTGAAATCTAGCCTGATAGATCGCGCTTACACCTACAAGTCCCATCGATGCAGAAGGCATCTCCCAGAACTCTGGTAGTCTACGAGGATGTGGATATGAAGGTAGCCCACCACCATCTTCGAGTTCTCTTCTAAAATTCTTGAGTTGTTGTTCTGTAAATCTTCCTTCTAGTAAGGCTCTGGCATAAACGCCAGGTGCCGCGTGAGGTTGAAAAGAAACAAGGTCGCCTCCGTATTCCTCAGACTTCTTCTGGAAGAAATGATTCAGCCCTACCTCATACATACTCGCTGCAGATGCATATGTAGCTATATGACCACCTAGACCGTGACCGCTATCATAGGCTTGAAGGACCATAGCCATAGCATTCCATCGATTGATATTTTCGATCTTATGTTCTAGCTCGGTATCGCCCGGATAAGGCGGTTGGTCCTTGTAGTGGATCGTATTGATATATGGTGTGTTAAGCGCTTCACCTGTTAGTCGGACTCCTTTGCGGATGGCGTATTTGCGGAGTTGCTTGAGGAGTTCTGCAGCGTCTTTTTCGCCACGCTCTTCTATGATTTGCTGTAGTGCTTCGACCCACTCCTTCTGTTCTGCTTGCCAGTTGGCTACTTCCTGTGACAACATGGTCGTCATAATAGTTAATTAGCTTAATAATTAATAAAGTTAATCATTTTTAATTATCTTCAGATTCTTCATTGGTGCACTTGCGCATATTATACCTGCGATCACTTTCGTAAATGAAGTAAGACCAGACTGCTATGAGACTATCACTATTGTTGTTATTGAATGCGATCCTCATGTCTTCTTGCGACTTTGGCCAGTCTGATATTGCTCAAGATGTAGCGGTGGTCCAGGCTGCCTTACCTCCGATCATTCAGATGGTGCCAGACTCAACCCAAGAAAGAAAATGGACCTATCTGGAAAGAGAGATTGCTTATCTCATGAATATCTGGCCTGGTGACTATGACAATGTCGAACAGCTCGATTATCACAAGTATGCGCATCCTGATCCCGAAGTCCAACCTTTAAGATTGCACGCCTCGGTGGAGCACTTGGTCAATGAAGCCTTTGGAGAAAATGTCCTATATGTCGAAGAGTATATTAGCGATGACCCAAGTCAATTAACACATCGTGCGATCTATCAGCTCCAACCTAATGAAGAAAAGCATCACATCGAGGTGAGGGTTTATAAAATCCAGGCGGCTCTCTCAATAGAGAAAGAAGATCTAGAAGCACTCTCTCCTTCTTCCCCTTCTCTTCATCAGGATGAGTCGATCATATTATCTCGCGAAGGCCTTTATTTTAAAGGCAAAGGTAAGAAGCAATCAGTGGAGACAGTCCGCATCTTAATTGATGAAAATAGATTTTTTGTCAGAAGAAATATTTACGAAAGTGGTAAGATCGATCACCAGATGGAAAAAGCACGTTGCTTTGTATGTATGATCGACTTCCCTCGTGAGAAAGGTGGGCGACCTGTGAAGACAGAACATTACATAGACATCCATGATCAAGGAGGCAAATTCGAATTTGATTACAGTGATGGTCGGCATATGGTACTTGGCATGCGCAATACTTGGTCCTATGGCATGCAGCGAGAGACATTTGTAATATTTATACAAGAGGGCTCGCAAGAAGGCAAGACGCTGATCTACTCTTGGGGAGAACCTGGAGCAGACCGCATAGGTTTTAACCCCGGTTGGATACGTGTTCAATGTGATTTAGACACACCTGAGAACAGGCAATTTCAGAAAGATCTTAGACCAGACTCATAATATGAATCAGTATAATTGTCCAGACTCCGAGCTCATTTTCTCTCGGCCAGAACTCATATCTCATGTAATGACTCATAATCTTCCCAGTTCATTTTTGTCAATCAATACAAAAACGAACCAAAAAAAGCTTTGCTCGCTAAACCCCATCCGGGTACCGAGCATGCCACCGCCACCTGATTCACTGAAAAATAAATGTGAGCATAATGAAAAGATATGACATCATTATAGTAGGCGCCGGCACAGCAGGTATGATGTGCGCCATCAATGCCTCTAAGCGAGGAAAGAAGGTATGTGTCATAGAGAAGTCTGATCATGTCGGTGGAGCCATGCATTGGTCAGGCGGGCATATGAGTGCCGGAGGAACCAAGAGGCAAAAAGCACTTGGTATAGAAGATAGTCCTGATCAGCACTATGACGATATCATGCGAGTTAATGAAGGTACTGGAGACCTAGCACTTATCAGAAAGGCTGTAGATCTAGCTCCAGGCATCATCGATTGGCTAGAAGATGAAGGATTTGAATTTGATCCGATCTGTCCGAGGATTGTTTATGGCCATATCCCATATGAAGTCCCTAGAACGCATTACGGTGTGAATAATGCCAAGTCTATCCTCAAGGTGTTGATGCCTCATTGGGATGAAGGTGTCGCGAGTGGCCATATCGATCTGAAGCTAGAACATAGTGCACAGAGTTTTGAGAAGAACACTGACCGCTATGATACTGTAGTTTGTCAGCATAGGTCAGATACTACTTCTTTCCGCGGTGATAATATAGTGGTCACAAGTGGGGGCTATGGTAGTAACCCAGAAATGTTTCATGACAAACATCCGACTGTAAAACTCGTAAGTGCTGCCTATCCTAATTCTACAGGTGAAGTGGCCACTGTCTTAGAAAGCCTGGGTGTTCCCTTTCAAAATGCTCCATACCACCTCTCAAGTTTAGGAGGAATAGAACTAGAACCTGGAAGTGGCCGATGTGATTTCTACGAAGGCTGGGCTAGCATCCTAACATCGGTATATCGACAACCTAGAGATATCTATGTAGATAGTAATGGTCAGCGATTCATGCGAGAAGATGAAATCAATCCAGATACACGAGAACGAATTTTATTAGACAAGGATATCTGGAGCTTCTGGATTGTCTTTGATGAAGCAGCATTGATGGAAAGAGGAAAAGGAGGCGTAGAAAATCCGCTGATTATAGGTTGGGATACAACTAAGATGAAGGCAGCTGCCGAAG
This sequence comes from uncultured Saprospiraceae bacterium, assembly GCA_964640065.1. Classification (GTDB taxonomy): domain Bacteria; phylum Bacteroidota; class Bacteroidia; order Chitinophagales; family Saprospiraceae; genus JAJRXG01. The sequence continues at coordinate 1,235 of CAZXIE010000142.1, read as the reverse complement.
ACGGAATCTTTATGAGAAAGGCTGATTCTATCCAAGAGTTGGCTATAAAAATAGATGTCCCTGAAAATCAATTATCACAGACAGTTTCTAGATTTAACCAGATGATAGATGATGGCTCTGATCCAGACTTTGAACGCGAGTATCTCGAAAACAAAATCGACAAAGCCCCATATTACGCCTTGAAAGTGCATGCCTCAGTCTTGGTGACATTCGGTGGCATCAAGGTTAATAAAGAGTTGCAAGTGGTCGATCGAGATGATAAAGTTCTTCCAGGTATGTATGCTGCTGGTGAAGTAATCGGACTTGGTGCAACAAGTGGAAAGGCCTTTTGTAGCGGGATGGCGATTACACCATGTCTAAGTTTTGGTAAATGGCTGGGAGATACCCTTTAGTAACTCCCCTTTCATTACCCTCGTCAAAGCAAATTTGACTACCCTTCTTACTTTAAAGAGAAAAGACTACGACGTATAATTTTAGACTTGATACATCATGACTAATCGCCAGCTAGTAATCACTGACTTCAGTACCGATATAGACAAAGCGGTATCTATAAAGACAGGTAAAGTCGTGGAGCCAAATGAAAATGAAGTTGTCATAAAGACAAGTTATGTAGGTATCAACGCGCTCTACGATCGAGAACTATATCGAGGGGCCGTCCCATATATCAATGTGACATTTCCATATATCTATGGTGTAGAGTCTGTAGGTGTCATCCATAGTGTAGGATCAGCTGTGACTTCACATCAGCTCGGTGATACTGTAAGTGTAGTTAAAGTAGGCTCGGCTTATCAAGAGTATCAGACTGTACCTGCAGAGTATGCTATCAATATACCTCAAGCTTCGCCGGCATATCTCGCCATCAATCCTACGGGCATATCCGCCCACTTAGCCATCGAGAAAGTAGGAGAAGTACAACCAGGAGAGACGGTTCTTGTCACAGCAGCAGCTGGTGGGCTAGGCCACTTCATCGCTCAGCTATGTAAGCACAAAGGCTGTCATGTTATCGCTACCTGTGGACATGATGAGAAGGTTGATTTATTAGAAAAACTTGGGTGCTGTGATCGGATCATCCAGTATAATAGAGAAGAAGTTGCTGTGGTATTAGATCAAGAGTATAAGGACCGCATCGACGTAGCATTTGACTCTGTAGGCGGTAGTATGTTTGATGCTATCCTACCTCAGTTAGCCCAAAAGGGTCGTCTGGTCATCTGTGGATTAGCGGCTGAGCTCAGCCG
>CAZXIE010000141.1:0-8633 GCA_964640065.1 uncultured Saprospiraceae bacterium | reverse complement strand
AACCTCAATCAAAACGGGTGCTGTAATTGCTAAGAGCTATTTCGTCATACTATTTTTAAAGGAGAGGAGTCAAGTTGGCTCCTCTTTTTTTATTTAGACCTCTAATAATTATAGGACGAGAGCGAAAGTGAGCCCAAGAGTAAAGGCAGAACCATCAGCATATAGAAACCCTACATTAGGCTCCAACAGTATGTTGTCTGCAAGTTTAACTGCATAACCTATAGAGGCGTTACCCAAAAAGCTAGTAGAGGAACTACCGAGGATACCTGTAATAGCAGCACCAGCACCTACTTTAACCGGGATAACACCATTGATATAATACTTCCCACCTCCAGTTATAGTTGTGAAGTTAACACCTCCACCAGTGGATAGAAATCCAAACCTTCCGATGATAGCAAAGTCTTCAGATATAAACTTTCCTCCTTCGATTCCATAAGAGGATGTGCTACCTCCTCCTTCAGGAAATAAGAAAGAAGCGAAGGTCGCTCCTCCGAGAGGATTAAAACTGCCTCCACCTACCTCGATAAGCCACTTCCCATCTCTGGTAAAGTTTGATTCTTCTTGAGCATAAGAGATGTTCTGTATAAGCAATAGACAAAATATAAATAGTGTAGATGTTTTCATAGCAATAAAATTGATGAACAGTTAGATAATGCTCTAATATCTCATTGGTTACCCATAACATATGTTAATGGACTAATAACAATATCTTAAATGATCGAAATCTGTATATATGCCGAGAGGGCTGTTGTTAAAACGAAAAAAGGGAATAGGCATATCACTAGAAAACTCAGTAAGGAGTCATCTCAGTAGATAAAGTTTAATTACTGCCTAGTCTTTGGGACTGTTCGCATGATATAAGAATTGATGAAAGACTTATCTAAGAGCAACTCACCTAATTGATGAATAGCGAATGATCATTCTCATTAAAGAGGTCACGAAACTTGGTGACTATAGACTTGAACTTCGTAGACTTCCCTTTTTCTTTCTTTAGGTTTTCGAAGGCCTTTTCTATCTCCTTCTTCTTTTGGGATGCTAGAATCTTGCGGTGGTCTTTTTTGCCACCATGATGGATGTGTGATACTTGAGGACTCATGCTAATTAGTATGATGTGTTAACAGTCAGCAGCTAGAGGATAGTTCCTAGATAAGTGAGAAATTGGATTATAACATTTACGAAAGTGAAATCTGCTTTTCTACGTCACCGCTTTCTTCTGGAAAGTAGCTAGAATCAATCCGATAACCACGACAACAACACAACCGATCAAGTTGAGCCAGAGGTAGGCGATATCTACGACGCCTTGTTTGTCAAGTATGAAGACAGTCACTACGACGATCTCACCTATGACAGCGGCGATCAGGGTGGCATTAGACTTGATACGCTTAAAGAAAAATGCGATGATGAAGATGCCAAGGATCGTGCCGTAGAAGAGGGAGCCTATGATATTAACGAACTCAATCAGGTTCTCAAAGAGCGAAGCAAATCCCGCAAAGAGGAGGGCAGCACCACCCCACATCAATGTAAAGAGCTTAGTCGCATTCAGATAATGACTATCAGACCGTCCACCGAGTGAGCGTCTATAGAAGTCCACCGTTGTACATGAGGCGAGAGCGTTTAACTCAGAAGCAGTAGAAGACATAGCGGCACTAAAGATGACCGCTAGAAGGAGGCCGACTAAGCCCATCGGCAGGTGTTGCATGACGAAGGTGATGAAGACATAGTCACTGTCATCAGTATCGATCTTAATCATCGCAGAACTTTCTTCTTCGACACGAGAGAGTAGGCCATCAACTTGGCTGCGGATTAATTTATCTTGACTGTCAAGAGCTACAAGTTGACTTTTGATGGCGGTTACCTGGGTTTCATTATCGTTGTCTAACGCAGTTAACATACTGCGGATAGCGGTTTGTTTTTCGATGAAGACCTTATCATAATCAGCTTGATATGTGTCAAACTCTGCTTGATAGACAGAGTTACTACTGATAGCCTCGACGTTGGAAGGATTAAAGTGAATCGGGGGTTTTTCAAACTGGTAAAACATAAAGACCATCAGTCCTACAAAAAGAATCATGAACTGCATGGGTACTTTAAAGATGCCATTGAAGAGTAAGCCTAGTCTACTTTCTGTAAGTGACTTGCCCGACAGATAGCGAGATACCTGACTTTGGTCGGTACCAAAATAACTTAGGAATAAAAAGGTGCCTCCGAAGAGAGCCGTCCATATATTATACCTGTCGTGTGGGTCAAACTTGAGATCTACGATCTCCAACTTACCCATCTTGCCAGCCACTTTCACAGCATCACTGACAGAGATGTCCATAGGAAACTTAGAGACAAGCACTATGAAAGCTGCTACTAAGCCACCAAGTATGATGATCATCTGTTGCTTTTGTGTTTGACTCACTGCAGTGGTGCCACCAAACATGGTATAGGCTATCACGACTATGCCTAAAAACAAGATGGTGGTCCAAAGCGACCAGCCAAGTATAACTGATAAGATGATGGCTGGGGCATAGATCGTAATTCCTGCTGCTAGTCCACGACCCAGTAGAAAGAGAAAGGCGGTTAACATCCGTACTCTTACATCAAATCTTTGCTCTAAGTATTCGTATGCAGTATAGACCTTGAGTCGATAGTAGATAGGTAAGACAAATACACAAAGCAGAACCATCGCAATCGGTAACCCAAAGTAAAACTGGGCAAATCCCATCCCATCGTCAAAGGCTTGTCCGGGTGTACTCAAAAACGTAATGGCGCTTGCTTGCGTGGCCATGATAGAGAGACCTATCGTATACCACTTCAATCCGCGATCACCAAGTATGAAACTTTCTGTGCTATTGACATGGCGTGTTTTCCATAATCCATAAATGACTATGAAGGCCAAAGTGCCCAGCATAACTATCCAGTCGATAGTGCTCATGTAGTGATTTGATTAATGCTTGAATTGGGTTCGTTCATATCTGACTCTACGTATACTTGATAGACAGTAGATATACCACGAGTATCAAGAATATATGTAACACCAAAACAAAAGTATAGAGCTTGTTCCATGTCCCCATGATAGGCGGCTGATCCTGTAGGCTTTCGGTTTCCCTATTCATTACTACCTGTTGATGTAGATGAATTAGAAGAAGCAGGAGCATGTCCTATCGAGAGCATATTAGCAAAAAGACGGAAGGCGCCAGGTACTCCTGCAGGCAACTCTCTAAAGTAGGAGTAGCCTGTATAGATGTAATGACCTTTGCCGACTTCTGCTACTAGCATACCTCCAAGACGAGCTGGCTCATCTTTGTCATGACATGAAAGTGGTGTCTCGTATCGGTCGTCCCAATTATTAGAAAAGTACAATCCTCGTTCTTGTACCCATCCTTCAAAGTCCTTAGATGTTATCTTATTAGGATAGTTAAGGACTGGATGATTAGGTATCTCGAACTTTACTTCTGCAAATTCATCCGTAACTCGATCTCGAGATAATTCCATCGGGTAAGGAGCGATGTCATCGCCCTTGATTCGTCGACTTGTGGTGTATTGTACGATAAGTGTTCCGCCATCAGTCATGAAGTCCATGAGGATGTCTTTCTTCAGGAAGAGATCTCTATGGACGTTATAAGCTCTTATGCCGAGGACTACTACATCATAATTAGCTAGCGTCGTAGCTGTAATATCGTTTACACCGATGTCCGTGATATTATATCCGATCTGTCGCAAGCTGCTAGCCACCTTATCTCCAGCACCAGCTACATAGGCGATTTTTCCTTTGGCTGGTGCGAGATCTATCTTTTCAACCTTGGCTTCAGATGGTTGGATAATGATTTGATCTGGGATATGATCATAGTTGATCTCTGTCACTACTCTATCATAGACCTTATCAGCTTGTTCAGCGCTTGTGAGCAAAGGTGTTATGAGTCCTGAGCTCGCACCCGTAGGGCCTTCTAGTTCAAAGGTGACACTTTGCTTTTCACCTCTATACTTCATGTTGATATCTATCTCTTCTGGTGTGGCCGTCCATCCTTCAGGACGACATATACTTAGTTTGCCACGGAGATCATCTTTGTAGGACTTGATTTCTACAGTTACGCTTCTGGAAGAGTTGCCTGATAATATATAGACAGGATCGGTAAAGCTCAAAGAGACATCAGGTACGACGTGCACTGGCTTATAGACTTCTCCATCTACAGGATCTGTATACTTATATATAACATCGCGATCTAAAGACATCTCAACACCATCGACCTCCATATCAAAGCTAGCTTGATAGGCTGCAGGTGATACTGGTTTATTAATCATAAGCGGATCGCCCACATGATACATGCCGAGTGATCCTTTCTTATTCAACCAATACGGATTAGTATAAGATTGGAACTGAGACACAGCAAGATTGAGTTCAGTATTGAGAGCTGCATTAGCATCGAGTGTAGTATCTACATGCATGATCGTACCATCGCTCACATGTATCTTGGAAAGATGGATAGGGTAGTCACTTCGGTTAGTAGCTTCTACGTGAAGTGTTACATTCTCTCCATGCACGAGTTGGCTTTGCTCAGCTCTCACTTCGAGATAAAGGCCAGTGCAAGCTTGTATCAGATCCGCCACTTCTTGTTGCTTGATCTGTCGCCAGTGATCATCTTCTATGTTGTCTATAGACTTATAGATATCTACAAGAGCGGGGATGTGAGAAGATGGTTTTGCATAGTCAAAATCATCAAGTATCGCTTCTATCTTAGTGCCGATGGCAGCACCTCCTTTAAGTCGATTCCACGTGACGTCTATGCCGCTTAGGGGGTCTTCCTTACTTGTTGGTGAACTCCCCTTGAGGAGCTCTACATACTCGATCTGAGTCCCTCTTGTGCCAGTAGAACCGAAGCCTTGGCTCTTGTGCATAGATCTACTTCTAGCCGCTATCTCAGTATTAGAGATGCCTCGAGTGGGGTAGTATACACCAGCGTCTACTGCATATAAGTTGGACTTGTCCGCTTTCGCAAATTTGTCTCTTCCACCATAAAACCACCATGATGTATTAAAAAACACCCTCTCAGGTTGCCAAGGATCTAGATGAGACAGCCGATCTTGTAGGTAAGACTCATCACCAGCAAGGTCAAAAGCTTCAACAGAAAGCATCGCGGAGCTCGTATGGTGTCCATGTGTCCTTCCCGGTGTTCTATGATCAAATCTATTAACAATTATGTCTGGTTTGAATGATCTGATCACCTTGATGACGTCATGCATGACCTCATCTTTATCCCAGAAAGCTAGGGTTTCATCAGGATGTTTTGAGTAGCCAAAGTCATTTGCTCTAGTAAAGAACTGTTGACCACCATCTACGGATCTTGCTTGTAGCAATTCGTTAGTTCTTATAAGTCCGAGTTGCTCCCATATCTGAGTGCCTATCAAATTTTGTCCTCCATCACCTCGCGTCAGTGAGAGATAAGCTGTCCTTACTTTTCGCTCATTGGCGAAGTAGGATATCATCCTTGTGTTTTCATCATCAGGATGCGCAGCTATATAGAGTACTGTACCGACAGTGTTGAGTTTCTGAAGAGCGTTGTAGATATCAGCACTGCTCATGTCTTTTGGGCGCTGAGAAATAGCTTCGTTGGGCATGCATAGGCTAGCTATGATGCAAAGGATAAGTAATGTAGATCTCATGGATTCTGCTTTAGATATAATGACTGATGATTATGCTTTAGCAACATCAGGCATCTGGCATTGTTCGTCGGGCTTTTTGCCACAAAGGGAGCATTCTCCCAGGTTCTTTTTTATCATCGGATTATTAGTAGCACATGTACCTCGGAACTCCTTGCCTGTAACAATGTGCCTGATATTGATCATCATGAATGATATGCCAAAGACAACAAAGACGATCAAGAGTGTAGATAAAAATGACCCCATAATAATAAATGTAACACAAAAGTATTCTTATAAGTTGAATAGATCCATACCCTTTACATATTAACTTTACTTTAGATATTTGTAGACATCATACATACATCTCAGCTGTGACGATAGAAGATAAGAAAGAAGCTTTTGGACGATTATTAACGATTATGGATGAGCTTCGTGAAGGTTGTCCTTGGGATCGCAAGCAAACGATGCAGACATTGGCGTCTCTTACTGTAGAGGAAACCTACGAACTAGTCGATGCCATAGAAGAGGACGATCTCCAAAATGTAAAAGAAGAACTTGGAGATTTGCTCTTGCACGCAGTATTCTATGCGAAGATCGGTGATGAGAAAGGTGCCTTTGATATCGGTGATGCTCTACATGCTGTATGTGATAAGCTGATCCGGCGTCATCCCCACATTTACGGAAGTGTAGAGGTGAAGGATGATGAAGAAGTAAAGCAAAACTGGGAGCGCATCAAGATGTCTGAAGGAAAGCGGTCAGTGTTACAAGGGGTACCTAATGCTCTTCCGGCGCTCATCAAAGCTCAGCGAATGCAAGAGAAAGCTGCTCAAGTGGGATTTGAATGGGATAATATCGATGATGTCTGGGCGAAAGTCGAAGAGGAGATAGGCGAGTTCAAGGAGAGTATGGTGCAAAAGGATGAGGAGAAGATTACTGAGGAGTTTGGAGATGTTTTATTTTCGTTTATCAACTATGCCCGGCACCTTGGAGTCGATGCTAATCGCGCATTGGACTTGACTAATCGAAAGTTCAAGTCTCGGATCGAGTATATAGAAGAAACGAGTACAAAGCCGCTCACAGAGATGACTCTTCAGGAGATGGATACACTGTGGGATGAGGCGAAGACGAAGGAGTAACTGGCGTAACTTTTGAAAGTATAGGTATATAGATTGTAATAGATCAGCAATAAGGTATGACACATCAGAACGTTTTGAAATTTTTAAGCCTCTTAAGTATTATCCTCTTGAGCGGATTGGGGCTTTCAGCAGAGACATTTTTTGTTGATTCTCAGAACAGTTTTGATGAAGCTCATGATAGTGCTGTGGCAGGTGATTCTATCATCTGGGAAGATGGTCTCTACTTCGACATCCTCATGGAAGTTGATAAAGACGGTTTATATGTCGCAGCTAGGAACCTAGGTGAAACCATATTTAGTGGTCGTTCATATGCGGAGTTGGATGGAGATGATATGACCTTTCAAGGCTTCCAGTATATAGAAGGTGATATCGGTACAAGGGATATCGTCAATATCAGAGGCAGTCGCATCCACTTTAATGAGGTCAACATGCGCGCCTATACATGCTTTAAGTATCTGCGTATCCGTGAGGAAAGCCAATTCGTAGATGTGACTTACTGCAACTTTGAGAATCGGCTCAACCTAGCTGATCAGAATATACTTTCAGTCCTAGTTAGTAGGGATCACCCAGGTTTTCATAAGATCCAATTCTGCTCTTTTAAAAACTTTGATGGTACGGGTAATGATCTAGGCATCGAACCCATCCGTATAGGAGTTAGCAGTCAAGCAGAGCGGCCGAGTAGGACCGTGGTCGAGTATTGCTACTTCACTAGATGTAATGGCGACGGTGAGATCATCTCAAGTAAGGCTGGTGAAAACATCTACAGGTATAACACTTTTGAAGATAATCCACTGGCCGAGTTAGTGCTTCGTCATGGATCTGATAATATCATCTACAGTAATTTCTTCCTGAATGGAAAGGGAGGTGTAAGAATACGCGAAGGACAGAATCACTATATCTACAACAACTACTTTTATGACCTTGACGATCGACCCATCATACTTCAGAATGATGACTCCGATCCACTTGATAATATCAATATTGCTTTCAATCTGATCCATGATTGCGCCGATGTTAGACTAGGAGGAAGTGGCAGTGACGAACCGACCAATGTTACTTTCTCTAACAATATTTTTTCGGCTCCGGATGATGACTTATTTAGTGACCCGACTGGCACAGAAACTTGGTTTGGTAATATGGCGATCGGCGACCTTGGCATAGCTACACCAGATGGTATCGAGATGATGGATCCACAACTAGAAGAAAATAATGGAGGCTTCTTTAGTATCGGAGCTGGTAGTCCAGCCATCGATGCCGCTACAGATCGCTTTGATCCGCTTCCTAGTTTTGAGGGCATTGAGATCGACATAGATGTCGAGCTTGATATCATGAAGGAAGCCCGTCCTGTAGACAACAGTGCAAAGGATCTAGGCTGTAGTGAGTATCCGCATGACACACCTATACAGCCTTTTGCTACTGAAGAGAATACTGGCCCCAGTTATAATACATCTATTGCTACAGATACAGATGAAGCTGAGATTGGGAGTACTCTGCTGGTAGACGTATTTCCTAATCCATCAAGAGATGTAGTGGAAGTGACACTAGCAAGTGAAGCATCTCTAGACGTAAGAGTTTCGCTTTTGGATATAGATGGACGGTCAGTTAGGTCCATCTATCAAGAAAAAGGATTCCATGGAAAGATCAAGCTCACTGAGCATCTTGCAGATCTGCCAGATGGGATTTATTTCGTTGATGTGGTAGGGAGACAGGGAGCAGTTGTCTCACTTAGAAAAACGATAAAGTTGGTTAAATTTTAGTGCTACTAGATCATTAGCCGAGGCTTATTTTGTAATTGTATCCCCCACTTATTGAGTCTTAATTATTTTCCCGACGTAGATGTCATTATCTACTTCAACTCTGACTATATATATA
>CAZXIE010000140.1:0-8654 GCA_964640065.1 uncultured Saprospiraceae bacterium | reverse complement strand
GCATCTTCATTCATATAGCCCAGCATGAGGACTTTGCTTGTCTGATCATCTTGGATGATCGCAGGTATCAGACCGTCAGCATTATATACCATATCTGCCATAGCTATTTATTTAGAATCTTACGGGTATGTTTTGATCGTCAAGGTATGTCTTGAGTTCAGGGACTGAGATCTCATCAAAATGAAAAATACTCGCCGCCAGTCCTGCATCTGCCTTACCAGATGTGAAGACATCAACAAAGTGCTCCTTCGTTCCTGCACCACCAGAAGCGATCACGGGGATCGTCAATGACTCACTCATCTTAGCAAGCGCTTCACATGCGAACCCTGCCTTCGTCCCATCGTGATCCATAGAAGTAAATAATATCTCACCCGCCCCCATATCTTCCATCCTTGATGCCCAGTCAAAAAGATCTAATTCGGTTGGCTTAGACCCTCCATGCGTATGGACGATCCACTTGTCTCCAACTTGTCGAGCATCGATGGCCACGACTAAGACCTGCACACCAAACTCCGCAGCTATCTCTCGAGCCAACTCTGGGCGATAGACTACAGCACTGTTGACACTGACTTTATCGGCACCATTTTGTAAGATCTTGGATACTTTTTCTACTGATGATATACCACCTCCAACAGTGTACGGTATATCTACTTGCTTACCGACTTCTCTTACAAGATCATAGATAAGATCTCTTTCTTCTTTTGTAGCGGAGATGTCTAGTAGGACCAACTCATCAGCACCAGTCTCGGCGTATTTCTTTGCTAGAACTACTGGATCTCCAGCATCTCTGATATCTACAAAGTTGACTCCTTTCACCGTCCTTCCTTTTTTGATATCGAGGCACGGTATAATTCTTTTCGTCAGCATCAGGAAAAAGCGTTGATGAGCTCCCTGGTATCGATAAGGCCTTCTAATAAAGCCTTGCCTAGGATGATCCCGGATACTCCTATCTCTCTAAGTTGGAGACATTCCTTGATAGTAGATACTCCTCCACTTGCAACCAGCTCTATATCCGGAAACTCCTGAATTATATCACGATAGAGCTCTATAGATGAGCCTTGCATCATGCCGTCTTTACCTATATCAGTACAGACAAAGTGCTTGGCACCATCATCCGCGAAGTCATTGATAAACTCCATGATTGTTCTTTCGGTTTTTTCGAGCCATCCGTTGATCGCCAGTTTTCGATCATTGACATCTGCGCTGATGATGACTTGATCTGCTCCATACCTCAGGATCCAAAATTTTACAAGATTAGTATTGCGCACAGAAAGGCTTCCGATATTCACTTGATGGGCACCTGAGCGCAGACATTGGATCAACGAATCTTCGCTCTTGATGCCTCCTCCAAAGTCGATCTTAAGATCCGTGGATATGGCTATCTGATTAAGGACAAAGAGGTTCTTTGGGCTACTAGATTTTGCGCCGTCCAAGTCTATCAAGTGGAGATGTTCGAATCCCTGATCCTCTAGATCTTTGGCTACATCTACAGGATTATGACAATACACTTTCTTGCTTTCATATTTCCCCTGAGTCAGTCTTACACAACTCCCATCTATGACATCTATCGCTGGTATCAAACGCATGCTAAAGTTCTTTTTCTAAAAAATTTCTAATCATCTGTGCCCCCACTTCTCCACTCTTCTCAGGGTGAAACTGAACACCCCAAAAGTTGTCTTTTTTGATCGCTGCTGCAAATGACTGTTGATACTCACAAGTTGCTATCGCATACTCCGTATCTGGCAAGTAGTAACTGTGTACAAAGTAGACGTAACTACCTGCATCGATATTATTCATCAGTGGGTCCGATGTGATACCATTCAGTTGATTCCAACCCATGTGTGGCACCTTATACCCCTGAGTCTTATCAAACTTGGTAACCACTCCGGGCACGATGCCTAAGCATGATGTATCTCCTTCGACACTCTTCTCTGCCATCAACTGCATACCAACACATATACCTAATACAGGCTGCTTTAAGGACTTGATCGTATTTACTAGATCCTTGCTTCGGAGAGCTGCCATCGCCGCTCCTGCATGACCGACTCCCGGGAAGATCACCTTGTCAGCTTGTTCGATCTGCTCCTTGTTGTCTGTAAGCGTATAGTCCGCTCCTAATCTATCAAGGGCATTCATGACTGAACAAGTATTACCCGCATCATAATCTATCATCACGATCATAACATGCCTTTGGTAGATGGAAGTTCATCGCTACTGCGATCTATCTGTATACCATGTCTGATCGCTCTTGCAAATGCTTTAAATATCGCTTCGATCTTATGGTGTTCATTATCACCAGTGACGGAGATATTAAGATTACACTTGGCATGATCAGAGAATGACTTGAAGAAGTGATAGAACATCTCAGTAGGCACGTCACCGATCTTCTCCCGCTCGAAGCTGACATCCCAGACTAACCAAGGACGACCACCAAAGTCTACTGCTACTTGAGCGAGACAATCATCCATCGGAAGGTTAAAACCATACCGCTGTATACCGATCTTCTTTCCCACTGCTTCTTTGAAAGCCTCTCCTAGTGTGATGGCTGTATCTTCTATGGTATGATGTTCATCGATCTCGAGGTCTCCTTTGACTTGGATCGAGAGATCTACATGTCCGTGCTTCGCTATCTGCTCCAGCATGTGATCAAAAAAGTTGAGGCCAGTAGATATATCACTTAGCCCTGATCCATCTAGATCTAGATCGACTAATATGGAAGTCTCGCTCGTACTTCTTGATAATGTTGTCTGGCGAGGTAGCGACTTCAGCATCTTGTAGATGACTGACCACTTGGTCGTAGTTAAACCTACGGTATCAGATAAATCTTCAGGCGTGGTAGCCTTGTCACCGTCATCTTCATGTAAGAAGATACTCTTCGCTCCGAGGTTCTTAGCGAGGTAGCTATCGCTCCACCTATCTCCGATCACCCAAGATCTCGACAGATCATACTCTCCATCGATATATGCAGTCAGCATCTTCGTGCCGGGCTTTCTATAAGGAGAGTTATCTTTTTCAAAACTACGATCGATATGTATGCCGTCCCAACTGATCCCTTCGCCCTTCATCGTATCTACCATGAGTTCTTGTAGTGGCCAGAAATCCGACTCTGGATAAGAACTAGTTCCTAGGCCATCTTGGTTAGTCACCATGACAAGATCATAGTCTAACTCTTCTGATATCTTCCTGAGGTACCACATCACCTCTGGGTAAAAGCTAAACTTCTCAAGGCTGTCTACTTGATAATCAGACTTGGGCTCTCTGATCAGCGTACCATCGCGATCTATGAAAAGTACCTTACGCATAATATTCATTTACGGAAGTGATCAATGCTTTGTTTTCTTCAGGCGTACCTACCGTCACTCGGAGGCATCTCTCGCAGCCCTTAAGTTTGCTGCGGTCTCTGATGACTATGCCGCGGTCGACGAGAAAGTTATATAAGGCCATGTGATTTTCGCATCTGAAGAGGATGAAGTTCGCATCACTTGGAAACAGTTTTTCTATACCCTCGCACTGACCAAGCTCCTGCTCTATCAGTTTCCTTTGCGCTACTAAATCTTGCGTTGTAGCAAGCAACTGATCTGGCTGAGATAAAAGCTTGATCGCCTTGTCTTGCGAGTCTGTTGAGATGTTATAGGGTGGCTTGACCTTGAGGAGATAACTACAGATCTCTTCACTGGCATAGGCCGCTCCTATCCTGAGTCCAGCACCACCTTTTGCCTTCGAAAATGTCTGCAGCACAATCAAATTAGGATATTGATCAAGTTGACTCACAAGGCTGTCGCGCTCGGCAAACTCTATATAGGCTTCATCGAGGACAACAATGCCCTTCCACCCTTGGATGACCTGCTCGATCTTATCAGCCGACAGTAGGTTGCCGGTCGGATTGTTGGGTGAGCAGAGGAAGAGTAGCTTGTGGTGTGCAGTTTGATCAGCCAATGTCTTATCTACATCCAAATTAAATTCAGGACCAAGATCAACTGCCTCTTTTTTGAGATCATTGATATCGGCGTATACTGGGTACATGCCAAAAGTCGGATTGATATATCGAACGATATCCACAACTGGATTACCGAAGGTGCGCATGATCATATCGATGAGCTCATCAGAGCCATTGCCCAAGACGATGTGTTCTTGCGATATACCCTGTTGCTTCGCTAGTAGGTTACGTAGCTCGGTGTGCGAAGGATCTGGATAGCGGTTATGACCATTGTCATGTGGCATCTCATTAGCATCGAGTAAGATCTTCGCCTCACCCTTGTACTCAGATCTCGCCGAGCTAAATGGCTGTAGTCGCTTGATATTATCTCGGACGAGATCGCTGATCGATATGGATGTGACGCTGCTCATATCTGATCTAATCTGATTTGCACGGCATTTGCGTGAGCGGTAAGTTCTTCATGCTGAGCCATGGTGATGATCGTCGGACCTAGATCTTGGATGCCTTCTTTAGAGATCTCTTGGAAGGTGATCTTCTTCACAAATGAGTCGAGTGACACACCGCTATAGGCTCTTGCGAATGCCGCCGTAGGTAACGTGTGATTAGTCCCCGATGCATAGTCGCCCGCGCTCTCAGGTGTATAGTGACCTATGAATACGGAGCCGGCGTTACTGACCATCGAGATCTGCTCTGCGGCCTGATCACTACTTAAGATCAAGTGCTCGGGCGCATACTCATTGATAAAGGAGTAGGCTATCTCCACTTTCGTAAATACACATGCATACGCATGGGATAAAGAGACGGCAGCCGTGTTAGCTCTCGATAGATGCGGGAGTTGCTGATTAAGTTCAGCAGAGACCTTGGCGGGTAGCGTTGCATCAGTCGTCACGAGTACTACCTGACTGTCGATACCATGCTCGGCCTGTGATAAAAGGTCGGCTGCTATGAAAGAGGCATTTGCGGAAGCGTCAGCATAAACTAACACCTCAGAAGGGCCAGCGGGTAAGTCGATAGCTACGCCATGGCTCAAGCCTTTCATCTTCGCCGCCGTGACAAATTGATTACCAGGGCCAAATATCTTATACACTTGAGGGATAGACTCCGTCCCAAGCACCATGCCCGCGATCGCCTGCGAACCACCAGCCTTATAGATCTGACTGATACCACATATGTAAGCGGCATACAAGATAGCGGGATGCACTTTACCTTCCTTGTTAGGAGGCGTACAAAGCACTATCTCCTGACAACCAGCCACTTGCGCAGGCACACCCAGCATCAACACTGTACTAAAAAGCGGCGCCGTGCCACCCGGGATATACAACCCTACTCGATCGATCGGCCTCATCTCCTGCCAGCAGACTACACCAGGACTAGTCTCTACTTTCTGACCTTTCAGCTGCTGAGCTGAGTGAAACTTTTTGATGTTTTCATAGGCTCTATCGATCGCTATTTTAAGATCAGTGTCTAAGGAGGATATACCTTCATTGATTTCTTCACCGCTGACTGTGAGCGTCGACAGACGCACCTTGTCAAACTTCTCGGTGAGCTCTAGGATGGCTTGATCGCCACCTATACTGATCTTAGCAAAGACTTCATCGATGATCTGAGCCAGCTCGTTTTTCTGCATAGCGGGTCTTGTGGTCAGACTCTTTCTTTCCCGCTCATCTGGTTCAGTGTACGTCTTCAGCTGTATGTCGTACGACTCCATCAGACCACCATTTTTTCGATTGGGATAATCAGGATGCCTTCTGCACCGAGATTTTTGAGCTCATTGATCACCGACCAAAAGTCTCTCTCGGCTATCACCGAGTGAAGTGAACTCCATCCCTCTTCTACTAGCGGAAGAACCGTTGGACTCTTAAGTACAGGGAGGATGTTACTTACGGCCTCTATCTTATCGTTTGGTACATTCATAAGTACATAACGATGTTCTCGCCCTTTGATGACCGTCCTAATCCTAAAGAGCAGTTGATCAAGGAGGGCTCTCTTGCTTGCGTCCATCTTCTTATTCACGGCGATGACCGCTTCGGACTTCAGGATGATATCTTTCTCTACCAGTCCGTTCTTAAAGAGTGTACTACCTGAACTGACGAGGTCACAGATGGCGTCTGCTAGACCGATATTAGGAGCGATCTCGACAGATCCGGAGATCACATGTATCTGAGCATCCACTTCACACTTTCGTAAATATTTCTTGAGCGTATTAGGATACGAGGTGGCTATCTTTTTGCCTTCAAGGTCTTTAATGCTGGTATAGTCCGCGGACTTGGGTACAGCTATCGATAAGCGACACTTAGAGAATCCTAACTTGTCCAGTAACTCAACATCTACTAACTTTTCTTCGAGAGTGTTCTCGCCGATGATAGCGATATCTGCTACTCCATCTTCGAGATACTTGGGGATGTCAGAGTTCCGTAGAAAGAAGCATGTCGCATCCATGCCTCTAGCTGGTGCTTTTAGCTGATCCTTAGAAGTATCGATACGGATCCCTGCAGACTTCAGAAGTCCTATCGTATCGTCGTGAAGCCTCCCTGACTTCTGTATGGCTATGTTTAAACTCATGTGCTATAAATAAAAAACCCGCCGATCATAACAATCTAGCGGGCGTGTATTCTATAATTAGTTGATGGATATATCTAATTCATATACAGGCTCCGCTCACATCTATGATGATGAGTATGATCTTGTACATGTGTTCTTATCAAAAACATAGCGCAAGTATAAAGCATTTTGCAGGGAACTCGGATGCTTCGAGGGTAGAATAACTTTCTTTTGTCGTTTTTCTCTGGATAATCATCGAAGACATGTCCTCGTCATCACAGCGAGTTTTATCTTGTATCGATATCAAGTGATTGCGATCATATGACAGTACTCGAAACAAAAGGATTAACTAAGGTCTATGGTAAGTTAAAGGCTCTCGATAGCCTTGATCTAACTATAGAATCTGGCAATGTCTATGGCCTCCTAGGCCCTAATGGAAGTGGAAAGACCACGACACTAGGACTCATCTTAGACATACTCAAAGCTTCAGCCGGCACTTACGAGTGGTTCGGTGGAGAATACGGAGATAAGTATCGACTCAAAGTGGGTGCTATCTTAGAGACCCCCAACTTCTACCCATATATGAATGCGGTAGAAAATCTCGAGATCGTCAGACAGATCAAGCAAGCAAATGATACCAACTTTGATGACCTACTGAAGACTGTCGATCTGTATGATCGCAAGAGAAGTAAGTTTCGCACCTACTCTCTAGGTATGAAGCAAAGGCTCGCTATCGCAGCTACGCTGATCGGAGATCCACGGGTACTGATCTTTGATGAACCTACTAATGGACTAGATCCTCAAGGTATCGCAGAAGTGAGAACCATCCTTAAGCGCATCGCTGATCAAGGTAATACTGTCATCCTTGCATCACACATCTTGGATGAGGTCGAGAAGATCTGCTCGCATGTAGCGATTATAAAAAAGGGTAAACTTCTGAAGGTAGGTCCCGTGGGTTCTATCCTCAGTAGTGATATGACCGTAGAGATCTCAAGTGCAGACATGGAGCATCTGATGACTGTACTTTCTGAGAAGACTTATACTCGAAATATAGTCAGACATAAAGAGTGGATAGAGTGTTCTGTAGGAACAGAGTTGGATGCACAGACCTTCAGTAAAGAGATGTATGACTCAGGTATCATCCCCACGCGACTCGTTATTAGAAAGCAACGCCTCGAAGAGGAGTTTTTAGCCATCACCAAAAACGCCAACTAATCATGGGTACTGCACTAAGACTTTTAAAACTCGAATACACAAAGTTCAAGGATCACTCACTGATTGTTATACTTCTACTACTCTATGTGATCATATCATGTCTCGGCATCATGATCGGTAAGTCCATCAATAGCTTACCAGCTGGTGCGCCTAAGATTGAATCCATTTTCCAGTTTCCACTGACATGGGATTTTCTAGGCTGGATCGGAAGTCATACAGCCTTCTTCTTCTTAGGACTAGCAGCCGTCTTCATGGTTGTCAATGAAGTAACTTATAAAACCTTCAGACAGAATATCATATCCGGTCTCACCCGTAAAGAATACTTCATCGGCAAAGTCATGAGTATCATCGTGATCAGCCTCGGAGCTGCTCTCTTGTATGGACTGACGGCAACTCTTTACGGTATCATACATACTAAGTCTTGGGACTTCATAGATATCACTGATAATTCCTGGGCCATATCGAGGTACTTCCTCATGTGCATGGGATATATGAGTCTTGGACTTCTATGTGGACTTGCTATCCGAAGATCGGGACTTGCTATCTTATTCTATCTATTCTATGGTTATGCGCTAGAAGTAGGTCTCAAGTGGCTGCTCGTTGGCAAGGTTGACTTCATAGGTAAGGAAGCCAACTTCCTACCCATCAATGCCATGGAAGATCTACATCCATTTCCGCTATATCGACTTACTGACTTTATACCAGATATGAGTATTGACTTTCCATTCTTGTTGAATTATACAGAAGCATCCATCGCTTCTGTCATATGGACTGTCATTATATTGGGTGTAGCGTATAGGATGTTTAGCAAGGGGAGTTTGTAGGGTTTGGCAAAGCACTATCCAACTCAATACAACTGTGACTCTTAGGCGTACTTGAGTGGTCATCTCATGAACTATGTTTATCTTATTGGTTGATAAAGTGGACAAAATGTGGGGTTTTGTTCTGATATAACTTAGTT
>CAZXIE010000139.1:0-8675 GCA_964640065.1 uncultured Saprospiraceae bacterium | reverse complement strand
GTGGATGGTATGTTGATAGATACAGGTCACATGCATGCGCGAGAGGAGGTAGTACAGACACTTGGAGGCTTGGAGGTAGACCAGATGCTCATCACCCATCACCATGAAGACCATACTGCTAACATAGCTAGCCTACAAGCACAGTTTAATTGTCCCGTTTACTCATCTCAGTCTTGCGCCGATATCATGAAAACAAAGAGGGAGCGAATAGGGTATGCCAGAAAGCGATCATGGGGTGTAAGTCCTGTTTATGATGCACTCGAGCCTATAGCGGGTACCATAAGCACGAGGAACCATACTTTTCAGATCATCCCAGTTCCTGGGCATGCCAGAGATATGATCGCACTCTATGAACCAGAAAGAAGGTGGCTCTTTTCAGCTGATGCTTATGTGTCTTCTTACATCGCATATTTCATGCGTGAGGAAAGTATGGGGCATCAGATTTTGTCGCTTCGTCGATTATTAGAGCTTGATTTTGATGTGATCATCTGTAGCCATAATCCTGTCTGGAAGAATGGCAAAGAGAAAATGAAAAAGAAGTTGAGTTACTTCGAGAAAACATATGATTCGATCCATAATCTGTATAAGAAGGGATATGGGCCCTCAGCTATTCGAAAAGAACTGGGCATGAAAGAGTATTGGAGTGTACGCCTTCTGTCACAGGGTCATCTGAGCTGTAAAAACATGATCAACAATGTTATTAGGGATATAAAGGAGGGCGTAGAGGTATAAGAATTATCCTACTTTTGAGTTGTGTTTAGCTTCCTGTTTTTTGCCATCATCGCTGTCTTTGTAGCCATGCTTTTCCTGAATATCTACTTCAGGGTTAAGGTCTTTAAAGTCTATAAATATCTCGTGCAGAATCGAGTTGACTTTGGTGTAAGTCATTTCTTATCGGAAGAAAAAATGGAAAAAGAAGTCATCTCACGTTATCCTCAGCATGAGTCCCAGATCCGAGAATTTGTAGGGCTTATCCGCAGATCAGTCACGATGGCCAGTATCCTAATTGTCTTGATCTTGATGATCGGCTATACACTCATGAAGTTCCGATAGTCGATGTCTAAAGGCAAGCTCGTATTGATATTGATAGACTGGCTAAGTGCCTTACTAGCATGGTTTATCTTTTTCACTTATCGTAAATATTTGGAGACTCCAGAGATCTCCTGGAAAGATCATCTCAGTGATGATCGTCTGGTAGAAGGGCTTATCATCATACCACTCGTGTGGCTTTGTATCTGGTGGCTGATAGGCAGCTATCGCGACGTGTACTTCCAGTCTAGAATCCAGATGATATATAAGACTATCATAGGATGTCTGATAGGCTCTCTTGGGCTGTTGTTCACTACTATGAGAGATGATTTTACATTAACTATCGTGCCTTATGCTGAGCTTTTCTTTGTTGTCGGGATGATCCACTTGTTTGTATTTGGACTAGTAAGAATAGTAGTGATATCAGTATTGAAAGCTTTGGCTGCATCAGGCACGATTAAGCTGTTGGGGGTCATAGCCTCAGATAGCACATCTCCTTCTTTAATCTCTCACGGGCTTTTATCTCATATCTCATCCAAGGACCTGGACAACGTAGTTAAGACGTCTGATGCGCATGCGCTGCTGATCGATGTAGAAGATAAAGCTGCTCTTGAAAGAAAGATTCCTATGATCATAGGACATGCTGCACGGCGGCATCTGATGATCTCTCCTAAGTCTTTTGCTCATTTGTCGGATGGATATACGGGAGTCCCTTCCATCAGTAATGATCTCATAGCATTGAGGACTTCTCCATTACATCCTTGGCAAGAGAACCTTAAGCGCATCATAGACATTATAGGCGCTCTTTTGATTTTGATCCTAGGTAGCCCCATCATGCTCTTACTAGCAATAGGAGTGAAGAGATCTTCTTCTGGAGATATAGTATATCGTCAAGAAAGAATCGGACGATTTGGAAAGACTTTTCAAATCATGAAGTTTAGATCTATGATGGAGGACGCAGAATCCTCAGGACCACAACTGGCGACCGATCAAGATAGTCGAGTAACATCTTTCGGTAGATGGATGAGGAGGTGGCGCTTCGATGAGTTACCTCAATGCATCAATGTCCTCAGAGGCGATATGTCTCTCGTCGGCCCACGACCGGAGCGTCCTTACTTTGCAAAGCAGTTGATTGATATTCAGCCGAAGTATGCTTTGATCTATCAAGTCAGACCAGGTATCACTTCGTGGGGGCAGATCAAGTACGGTTACGCAAGTTCGATAGACGAGATGCTACAGCGATTCAGATATGACCTGCTGTATATGGAGCATATGTCTTTAGTACTAGATATTAAGATCCTGCTTTATACAGTTGCAGTCTTATTCAAGGGGCAGGGGAAGTAGGTTGATGGGCTAGTGTGCTAATTTTTTAATGTGCTAAAGGGTTTTCTGTAGAGATGTAGCTTAGCGTCATTTTGGAATTAGCGAATTGGTTAATTCGTGAATTGGCAAATTCAGGATTGTGCTTATTTAATAATTTATATTTCCATTATAGTTTCGATACTTCGATAAACTCAGCACATCGCTCCGCTCAACTGCCATATTTTAATTAGCTAATTCGAGAATGTGCTAATGTGCTAATGTTTTGAAATGGGGAATGAAACATACCAATGTCTGAAAAGAGAGAAAATTGAATTCGGTGTCGGGACATGGTCGCTAAGGGGTTTTGATTCGCTAGCGCTCAGCACAGTATTAGCTAATTCTCAAATTTGCTAATTCCCTAATTATAATTGCCCTTCTGGTTTCATCTCCTCTTAACCATCATATCTTCTTGATGAGGACATTAGCAAATTAACTAATTAACACATTAGCAAATTAACCAATCAAAACTCTCCGCCTTCAAAATCTCCACCTCCACGATTTCCACCTCCACGCTTTTTCTTCTGATTAATGCGGTAGTTAAGGGCTAGTGTGATAGATCGTGCTCTCCATTGGAATTCACTTTCTCTGAAGAAGTTTTCTCCGATGGTTGTCCCAGCTCTGCGGCGAGAATTAAAGAGGTCTCTTACGCTGATTGTAAAGGTGCCTTGCTTTTGGAGTATGTCTTTTGACCAGCCAAGATCAAGACTTGGGATGCCTTCCGATCTTCCTTGTACTGTTTCTCTAGGTGCTCTGTAGTTGAATCTAAGTTGTAGGTCACTCTTCCAGAAGCTAGCTCTTGCGGTAAATCTTCCAAACCAAGTGGTAGTCTCCGATGAGAAGCTCTCGTCAAAATTTTGACCGTCGATTGCCTGTTGGAAGAAGTTGGCATTACCATCTAATCGTAACCATTCTACACCACTATACTGAAAAGTGAATTCTAATCCTAAGTCCTCTCTTGTTGCAAGATTTTGCGGGATTCTATTAGTGGTGCCATCTGGATTAAATTCTAATATACGTTGGATGACATCTGTCGTGTTTCTATAGAAGATACCACTTGTCAGTGTTAGGTTGTCTACGACTTTGATATAATTAAGCTCGTAGCTATCTGTGAATTCTGGATCGAGATTAGGATTGCCGCTGAACGTATTGCGACTATCACTAAATGTAAAGAATGGATTCAAATCCCAGAATCGAGGTCTGCGGATTCTTCTACTATAACTTACTTGCACATTGCTCCCAGGTGCGAACTCATAGTTTACAAATGCACTAGGGAAGTAGTTAAAGTAATCGCGTGGATTTACTTCATTAGTCAGTCTTAACTCAGTGTTGATGTCAGAGTATTCTAATCGATTACCTATTTGATAGCCAAATTTTCCAATCTTGTTTCCATAGATGAGATATGCTGCATGGACATTCTCATCATAGATAAAGTCATTAGAGAGGCCTGGAAGATTTACGAAAGTGCCATCCTCATTTTCTTCTACGACATAATCGTTAGTGATATCTCTCAGTGAGGTACGTAGTCCAAGTTCAACTTTACCATCCTTACCTATAGGCTTGTTAAAGTCGACTTGGAAGAGCCACTGCTTATTAGCTTCTTGATTATTAGATCTTTGGATTAGATCTGGTATTGTTATGCCTGCCTCGCTGATGGCAGTCTCCAAGAAGTCTGAGCCTTCCTCTTCTATATCATCTTGATATTGGACAGTAGCTTCGAATGTATGGTTACGCGAAGAAAACTCTTTCTTGAAGTTCAAGCTGTACTGAAGATTGCTTTCGTCTTCGCGTTCGTCATCAGTCCTCGTTGTTGTAAGTATAAGATTGTTAGGGTAGTCATCTATGAAATCCCTATAAAGGAGATTGCCAGCATTGTCTTCATCTGACCTTCTATATAAGAAGGATCCTGTAAGCGTCTCTTTATCATTTGGCAGGAAATCAAAACCAAATCTAAAGTTCTGAGATAATCCCGTACGGTTCAGCTCCCTCGTTGTCTCTTGAAAGAATGTATCATCCTCTCTCTGTTGTTCTAAAAATGCACTGCCTTGTCCAGGGCCATTGCGATAGTATAGTCCAGCACTTGCAAACCAATTCACTTTCCCTTTGCGATAGTTTACATTAGCTCCACCACCTGTATTACCTGGAAAGCCAGCGGATAAATCGAACGAGCCGTTGAATCCACTTCCTTTTTCTTTCTTCAGTACGATATTGATGATGCCTGCCATACCTTCTGCTTCATATCGCGCAGATGGATTAGTGATCACTTCTACTTTATCGATCAGATTAGCGGGTATGGATCTCAGTCCATTGGCATTGTCTTGGTTGGCAAGACCTGATGGGCGTCCATCGATTAATATTCTTACACCATCACTACCTCTTAGACTCACGGCTCCTTCCAGATCTACGGTGACTGATGGCACATTATCTAGGATGTCTTGTGCATTACCTCCTTGATTAGCTAGATCGCTACCAACATTGAAGACTCGCTTGTCTAGGGAGAACTGTGTCTCACTTCTTTCAGCACGGATCTCTATATCATCAAGAGCAACACCCGAGATAGCCAAGCCTATAGTACCAAGATCGATCTCTCGATTACCTGATCTAATCTGATCTCTGTCAAAGGTGATGTCGACCGTCTGTGGCGCATATGAGATATACTCTATCACGGCGTACATAGGACGTGGAGAGGCGGATACTTCAAATAGTCCACCGACCTCGCTAAGTCCACCTGTGACGAGTGAAGAGTCTTGCTTGCTGAAGAGTGATATCGTCGCGAACTCCAATCCAGTGTTGGAGTCTTGATCGATGATCTGGCCCTTGATTTTTATGGCAGGTGCTTGGCGCTGGCCGTGTCCTGCACCTCCTGGTCTCTGACCAAAAAGAGATAATGATAGTAAGCTTACTATCACTGTCGTAAATATTAATCTCGCAGAAAGGAGTAAATGTTGCTTCATGTTTTCGATTACTCGAGTAAAACGGCAAAATGTGGAAGTATGTTGATGATATTTCTGAGAAATCTATGTACTGCGGATTTAGCAGGTTCAATAGCAAAAATGGCGTTCAACCTACTTTTTTGGTAGTTGGTCCTAACAGTCTGGTACTCTTAGGGAGGAATCAGCTCTGTAACAGTCAGGAAAGCTATCTTGCAGTATATGTCTCGACTCAGACTTCTAGGGCAAAAATCTTCCAATCAATGGATTTGGCAGGTGTTGGTATTGATAGTTATTGCCTTGCTTTTCTTTGTTTCATCTTCAGCTAACCGTGAAGGATTTGACTTTGTTGGAACTAGACTGATATTCATCGGCAACGTATTGCTGGCTAGTATATTCATAGGGTTTTTTCTGCTGCCTAAGTATTACTACACCAGAAGGTACTTGTACTTCGCGCTAACCGCTTTTTTAGTTGTGATACTGGCCATCACCATCGAAGAATTTT
This sequence comes from uncultured Saprospiraceae bacterium, assembly GCA_964640065.1. Taxonomy (GTDB): domain Bacteria; phylum Bacteroidota; class Bacteroidia; order Chitinophagales; family Saprospiraceae; genus JAJRXG01. Next base: position 2,852 of record CAZXIE010000139.1, on the reverse strand, counting down.
TTCTCGAGAAGATATTCTTCCCTGACTCAAGAGGAAGTGCCTTCCGAGGATACTTCATCAACTTTATGAGGAAGATGCCTTTAGTTATGCTATTTGTAGGCGTAAAGCTGGCATGGGATACAGCTATCAAAGATCGTCAGCTTGTTGAGTTGAAGTCACAGATGGCGGTAGGACAGTTACAAACCTTAAAAGCCCAGATCAATCCTCACTTTCTGTTTAATAGTCTCAACAATCTCTATTCATTTGCCTTGAGCGGATCAGATCTGACTCCAAAGATCATCCTCGGACTTTCGGACATACTTAGGTATATGATCTATGACTGTAACGCGGATCACGTGCCACTCAGCAAAGAGCTTGAGGTCCTAGAAAAATACGTCGACCTCCAAGAGCTACAGATAGAAGAACGAGGACAGGTGAAGTATACTGTTCATGGGGATATCGGGGATCAGATGGTAGCACCACTCTTATTTATCGTCTTCGTCGAGAATAGCTTTAAGCACAGCACGTCCAGTCAGTCCAAAAATATAGTGATAGACATCGCAGTGAAAGTAGATCAAGATCAGGTGCATATGAGATGCCACAACACACATGCCACTGAGCACAATACGACAGGCCTTGATAAAGGGGTAGGGCTAGAAAATGTCAAAAGCAGACTCGATCTTATCTATCCAGATAGACACAAGCTGGATATAACATCTGATGATCAGCATTATACCGTAGACCTAACTATCAATCTTGCATAGGTATGCTTAAGTGTCTTATAGTCGAAGATCAGCCCCCAGCTCAGCGCATACTTAAGGCTTATATAGAAGACTTTGAAGGCCTTAATCTAGCAGCGGCCTTTGCAGATCCGCTAGCGGCCCTGTCTTTTCAGTCAGAACATAAGATTGATATCCTTTACTTAGATATACATCTACCAAAGATATCTGGGCTTCATCTCCTTAAGATGATGACTACACCACCAAAGGTGATATTGACCACAGCTTTTGCAGATTATGCACTGGAGAGCTATGAGCTTGATGTGGTAGACTATCTCTTAAAGCCATTTTCATTTGAAAGATTTGCGCAAGCGACACAAAAAGCCATCGATAGGATAGGAGGGTCATCTCAACAAGTAGAAGCTCTCACAAAATCAGACACCCCTGAAAAGCTCTTCGTAAAGTCTGGGACAGAATATCTTCAGCTAAGTCTATCTTCCATCCGCTACATCAGCGCAGAAGGGGACTATACCATGGTGCATACGGATGAAGGGAGGCATCTGGTAGCATACTCTCTGAGGTACTGGATGGATCAACTCCCTGAGAAGAGGTTCTGTCAGGTACATAAGTCATACATCGTACAGATAGACCGCATCTCCAAGGTGGTGAGTAATCTTATCGAGATCGAAGACCATCAGATACCTATCGGTCGGACCTATAAAGAATCCTTCACTAAGAACTTTCTGAACTAGCGTCACCCGCGCTGGCACGCTCTTTGTATTACTACTAATCGTAATATGAATTGACAAGTATTTGTCACTCATGTTGCAAGTAAGCGTGATCAAATAATGAGGAATTATCTTTTTAGCATCGGAACCCACATAGTGATACTGCTTCTATTGCTAGGTCTTTCTTTTACTACTTTAAGTAAGAAGACAGAGCGAGAGATGCAGCACATTATCATGGTGGATTTTTCGCATGATGAAAATCAGCAGCAAGTGCAGACGAAGTCTGCGCCTGTAAAAAAAGCTAAGAAGGTTCAGCCGGCTACATCTTCCCCCCAGAAGAAGCCAGCAGCAGTGCAGAAAGAGACCATTGAAAAGAAGACCCTGCGTACATCCCAAAAACCGAATGCAGCTTCAAAGGTCTTAGAAGAAAAATCGACGATAGTCGAAAAGGTAGTTCCTCATACTGATCAACAGCCTTCTCAAGAAGAAATAGAGGCCGCGGAGAGAGAGAAAGAAAAGGCAGCAAAGCGCTCCAAGTTTGCAACTCTCTTGTCTAAGGCAAAATCTACCACTGCGACCAGTGAAGGTCAACCTGAGACGAAGGAGGAAGCAACCGGTGCATCTAGCACTGGTGCTTCATCTTCAATCTACAACAAAAACATCCGAGGTGTACTCGGTAATCGAAGAGTTCTCAAGACTCCAGTCATCCGAGATCAATCACAAAAGAAGGGTAGAGTAGTCGTCAAAATCTGCGTAGGTTCTGATGGTAAAGTCCAGTCTTCTAATTACACCATGATGGGTAGTACAACTAGTGATACGTATCTCATCAACCTTGCCGAAAAAGGTGCACGTCAGTATCTTTTCTCTTCCTCCGATAATCCAAAGGAGTGTGGCAATGTCGTTATCGATTTCCAATTGAAGTAATTAGTTAATGCTTGTGCTGAGCGAAGCCGATGCATGCTAATTTGCTAATGCGGGAATTAGTGAATGTGAGAATTATCGAATAAAAGTGTTGTCGAGCGCGTCCCCGCGCCGACTCAAAATTTCTCTTCGATAGTATACTTCACTTCGTTCCTATTTTATGACTGCTGAGAGGGAGCGCTGTGCTGAGCCTGTCGAAGTGCCGAGATGAGTACCTTAAGTCTTGTAACGATAAAGATCTTGACTGTGCTGGATCGACATATTTTTCACTTCTTCTAATAACTTTGATATGATCATCGAGCGGAGTCGAGATGCCTGGTTCTAGTCCTCTGATGATAAAGATCTCGACTGCCTTTAGTATTGCAGAGTAAATAATTGGAGATAATATTAGAACTTATTACTGATATTATTGATGAACCAGAGAAGGGATAGTGAACTAAACAAATCAACATTTAGGTTTTATTTCCTAAATTGAGATGATTAATTCTCTACAGCATGAACAGTC
>CAZXIE010000138.1:0-8827 GCA_964640065.1 uncultured Saprospiraceae bacterium | reverse complement strand
TGACCATATATAACTGCCATCTCATGATCTTCGAGCGGAGCTAAAGAAAGAACTCAACGCAGTCGCACAGCATTAGCTAATTCACCAATTAGCATATTAGCGAATTAACATGGCCCTAGTGGCCAGGTCAAAAGTCTTCGCAAACCCAGTATCCCCAATTATCACTATTGAATTAGGTAACACTTACCAATCAGGTTATATTAGAACCTCACAACTGTCTGATATGAAAAAGCCAAAGCTTGCCCAGGAAGTATTTGACCTATATGATGATTATGCGCATAATCGGTTAGATCGCCGATCATTTATAGATAAGGTCGGAAAGTATGCTGTAGGTGGACTCACCTTGCCTGTCATCTTGAAGCAGCTCATGCCTGATTATGAATCTAAGATCCAAGTGCAGCAGGATGATGAAAGACTACTCACTGAGACGGTCGAATATACATCGCCGAAAGGAGGAGGTACTATTAGTGGTCAGCTATCGCGACCTGTTCAGCAGGAAGGCAAGCTACCGGGCATCATCGTTGTACATGAAAATCGAGGACTCAATCCTCATATAGCTGACGTAGGTCGTCGTGCGGCACTGGCGGAGTTTATCTCTTTGGCACCAGATGCGCTGAGTCCTTTAGGAGGATATCCTGGTAATGATGATGATGGTCGTACGCTGCAAAGAGAGCGAGATCGTGATGAGATGCTCGAAGATTTTATAGCGGCCTTTCACTATCTCAAAGATCATCCAGAGTGTACAGGTAAGGTAGGCGTAGTAGGGTTTTGCTTTGGTGGATCTATCAGTAATAAGATGGCAGTCAGAGTGCCAGAACTAGGAGCTGCAGTGCCTTTTTATGGAGGCCAGCCAGAAGCTGCGGATGTGCCAAGTATACAAGCTCCGCTGATGTTACAATTTGCTGCATTTGATAAAAGGGTGAATGCTGGTTGGCCAGCTTATGCAGAAGCACTACAGGAGCATAACAAGGAGTATACAGCACATCTGTATCCAGATGTGAATCATGGTTTTCATAATGATACGACATCGAGATATGATTGGGATGCGGCCCACTTGGCTTGGGATCGAACCATCGAGTTTTTTAATTGGAAGTTGAGAAGATAAAAAGGTAGAGATGATACACAGTAGAAATTTTGATTATTCTGATGGTGATATGGTATTCGAAGGGGTTGTTGCTTATGACGATGCTACGACTGCAGACCGCCCGATCGTACTAGTCGCTCCTACCTTTAGAGGGCAGACAGAATTTGAAAACGCGAAGGCAGTCAGATTGGCTGAGATGGGCTACATAGGATTTGCCATCGATACATATGGTAAAGGTCTGCGAGGAAATACGGCAGAGGAGGCAAAGTCTCTCATGGATACTCTCAATAGTGACCGCTCCTTACTACTCAAGCGCATGCAGCTAAGTATGAAGGTAGCTCGGAACTTTCCGATGGTCGATACGAGTAAGATCGGAGCGATAGGATATTGCTTTGGTGGTAAGTCGGTACTCGACTTAGCTAGGTCGGGAGAAGATCTGGCAGGTGTGGTGAGCTTTCATGGTGTGCTCGATCCACCAGGTATCAATCAAGATGTAGAGATAAAAACGAAGGTGTTAGTCTTGCACGGTTGGGATGATCCACTTGCTACTCCAGCGCAGACTGTAGCACTTGCACAAGAGTTAACTGATAAGAAGGCTGTCTGGGAGCTCGCCGCATATGGACACACAGGACATGCCTTTACGAATCCTCAAGCTAACAGCCCAGGTATGGCATTTAATCAGCTTGTGGATGATCGATCTTGGGATCGGATGGCTAGTTTTTTCAAAGAAGTCTTTTCATAAGATATGTTGACGTCTGTTGTGATCAATCGCAGTTATGATTAGACTTTGTCTGATCCTACTTCTTCTTGTTCCATTTGCTTTAAGCGGACAGATAGAAATATGTGATAATGCGCAAGATGATGATGGAGATGGGCTCATCGACCTGAATGACGAAGACTGTGTCTGTGAGATTATCGAGTTGACCTCGTTGATCCCTAATGCCTCTTTCGAAGATACACAGTGTTGTCCCGGCAGTCGCAGTGAACTCAACTGTGCCGTAGATTGGATCCAGGCTTCGGAGCCCACAACAGATTATATCAATACTTGCGGATGGATGGGCTGGGAAGATCTGCCAGCGCCGACGCCCTTCCCAGATGGAGATGGCATCGTTGGTTTTAGAGATGGTAGATCTTTTGGCGGTGATACGGAACCCAACTGGAAAGAATACGCTGGTGCATGCCTCACGCGACCGCTTGGTCAAGACTCGACTTATAGATTTGAGTTTGACGTGGGCTTTGTCGATGGCCAACATTCGCCACCTATCAATATTACTTTTTTTGGCACTACTAGCTGTGACAACCTACCATTTGGTGTAGGTGATGCATCTTTTGGTTGTCCTACTAATGGTCCCAATTGGATACGCCTAGCACAGGTAAGTGTCAATGGCGGCGCTGGTAATAGATGGGTGAAGGCCAATCTTGAGATTACACCAAGAGAAGATATACACGCTATCGCTATAGGGCCTAGCTGTAGGGAGACTACGAGTGAGGTGAGTCTGTACTACTTTTTTGACAATCTGGTGTTAGCTAATATCGAGGACTTTGATTTCATGATCAGTGCTACCACTCATCCATGTGATGACGAGTATAGATTGTCGATACCGGAGGATAGTCGGTTTAATTATCTCTGGTACAAAGACGGTGTCGCTCTCTTAGGCGAGAATGATCATGTACTTTCTGAAGATTATGGTGAAGGGCGATATGAGGTGAGACTTGACGATGGTGTAAATTGTAAACTGTCAGAACCGTTCGAGAGAAGTATACCCATCACAACCCATGTGCAAGATGAAACGATCTGTTTTGATGAAACATATCAGTTTGGTGAGACGTTTTTGCAAGAGTCCGGTATGTACGTTGACACCTTCAAGAGTGTGCAGAATTGTGACAGCATCGTTCTTTTAGATCTTAAGATTCTGCCGCAGATAGTAGACTCCCAAGCGGTTTCCATTTTTAATGGAAGTTCGTTTGCGATAGAAGATTTCAGTTTTGATGAAGCGGGTACCTATGATGTCATCATACAAACTGTCTTGGGATGTGATAGTCTCATTCATCTCAGTCTAGCTAAATATCCGATATACGTACCCAACGTTTTTAGTCCAGATGGAGATGGTATCAATGACCTCTTCCATCCTATAGGTCCAGATGACGAAGACTTTACATATGAGATGCAAGTCTTTGATAGTTGGGGTAATCTAATTTTCAAGGGAACATCTTGGGATGGCCAAAATACAGAGCCCGGTGTATATGCTTACCGCATCCTATTTGATTTTGATCAAGGAAGTTCAAGTGCTGTATCTGGTAATGTTTCCATTTTACGATGACTTGTGAGCTTTGCAAGTCGATAAAAGGAATACAAGAATTTGTCCTATAGTACAGCTTCCCGGTCCTTCGATCTACATCCAATTAATACGTTTCAAGATCTCCAAACTTCACTAACTCGTACTCGGGTGTAGCTTCTAATTGTTGTTTTAAGATGGCCATATGGCCTGCGCCAAATAGGATCATGATGCGGTCATCTGAGTGGGTTTCTATCCGCTGGAGATTTTTGATAATCCGTAGGTTTCTACTATACCAATTAAGTAAAAGCCAACCATCCATTTTATTATAATCATCATAGTTGTCATTCAAGACATAATGGCCATGCATTCGCTCTATGACCTTGTCTGTATTTTGAGATTTGAAATACTCGAGTAATCTCATTTCATAAGTTAATCGATCACCTACTTCATACCATTCCCAATATCTGTCCTCAATAACATTTGTTTTTTCTGGTCTATCCTCAAAGATGTCCGCGAAATAGTTTTTAAACGCTGTTGAATCTTTGGATCTGAACATGTCAGTCATCAAGGAAGGTGCATCTATGCCATAGATCGTATCTAACTGCAACTCATGAGCGAGCCTAATAGCAATCTGGTCGCTTTCTCGCCGCCCTAACTCTTCTTCTCCTTTTTGCCATCTGCGCATCCGATTCATCAGATAGCCAGTATTACTACTAGTTTCAAGCATGATCTTCGTGGGCTTGAACTTTTTGATGTAGTCAAGAAGTTCACGAAGCTCTTCTTGTCGCTGGTCCGAGAGGATGTCAAGCTTGTATTCGTCTTTAGTCTTGTGGGTATCCAACCCGGGATAACCAAAGTGAAAGGTGCCAACCAAAAGAACCTGGGGCACTTGATCTCCCTTGCGGAGATACTCATCGACATCTATAGTTTGAGCTGACATGCCGAGGGCAAGCAATACAATGGAACTACACAGAATAAAACGGTTCATAGCATTAATTTTTCATCAAAGTATGTAGATATAATCTCAAGTGACTACTATAATCTGTGAACCCGCATATTGTCTATTTGAACTACCTTCTAAGTGATAAAGCTTCGTATGAAGATAAAAAACCAATGTTCACCGATACATTGTCAGAATCAAGGATAACTTGGCGATATTCGAATCAGATAAATCACCTAATGAAGTTCAACTTTGGAAGACTTGTTCTTTCCTACCTCTTGTACTACTTTTTCATAGAAGGCGCTCTTCGAGATCTGCTCATCAGGGGGCAAACGGATAGTTTTGACCTGACCAGAAGCATATTTAGTATTACTTCTTTGTTCATCTTCTTCCTTTATGTAGCCCTTTCTTATGCGGTATTACATAGATATTATCCTTCACGGAAATGGTCTCATTGTGCACTGGGACTGATAGCTGTGGCTATGATCACTATCAGCTGCAGGTACTTTGTAGAGCAGATATTAAGTGAGCTTCTCTTTAAGCAAACTAACTATCCTCATAGTTTTGGCCTAAAAAACTATCTCATAGACAACTACTTCTTTGCCTTTAGATATATCACCTTTGGTGTGATCTATTATTTTGTCACCTATTCTCTGTACAAGCAAAGGAGGGAGTCTGAACTTGTCATCTCAAAAAAGAACTTGGAGATGGCGTTACTGAAAGCACAGATCAATCCTCACTTCCTTCTTAACTCGATGAATAACATATACTCACTCGTATTTCATAAGTCAGATCAGGCGCTCCCAGCCATGGATAATTTGACCGACATCTTGAAGTACTCGTTATATGAATCAAAAGATTTTGAAACCCTAGGAAAGGAAATAAGCATAGCCAATCAATATATAGAACTTTCAAAATTAAGAACATCATTTGATCTTCATTATGACATAGATTACGACGAGGATGTTGGGGCCATACAAGTGCCGCAGCACCTGCTGATGCCTATCGTTGAGAATGTAATCAAACATGGTGACTTGAGTGCTGCAGAATCATCAGCTCAAACCATTATTAATAGGGAAGGTAAACAGCTTCACATCAGTAGTTCCAATAAGGTAGGTCTCAAACTGAAGGATCGTTCTGGGGGTATAGGGCTTTCTAATTTAGAAAGAAGATTACAACTCTTATATGAAAGCAACTATACGATGACTAGCAGAATCGTAGATGAAAGATATTTTTTGGACATCATAATTCCAGTCGAGTGATCAATACCATCATCATAGATGACGAGCCTTTGGCCGCTCAGTTATTGAGCTCCTATACTAATAAAGTAGAGGATATCCATTTTCTAGGTGTGTTTCATGACCCGCTATCTGCTTTGGCTTTTCTAAAAGAAACACAAGTGGACTTGATGCTACTCGATATTCAGATGCCAGAACTTAGCGGAACCCAGCTGGCTAAGATTGTTGATCCAGATATTGAGATCATCTTTACTACAGCATATCCAGAATTTGCAGTGGAGGGCTTTGAGCTCAAGGCGCTGGACTATCTCGTCAAACCTATAAGCTTTGTCCGATTTTTAGATGCTATAGATAGATATAGATCCTTGCACATGAAGCACAAGACGATACCGGATGAACCACAAGAGTTCCTCTTTGTCAAATCAGAGTATCGCCTACAAAAAATAAATACTTCGGACATACTATACCTGCAAGGCAATGGCGACTATTGCAACATCGTATGTGCTGATAAAAAAACCTTGACGCTTGAAAAGCTTAGCTCTTTTGAAACTCGCCTATCTTCTCGACAGTTTATCCGAGTTCATAAGTCTTACATCATTGCAATAGAGAACATAGATTACATCGAGAAGAAAAGGATCAGGATTGGAGATGTGATGATTCCTATTGGATTGACCTATGAAGAGCGAGTCAGGAAGATCGTAGGCTAGGAAATCTCGATTCTTGGTAGCTACTGTTAGGACATTTCATAGAGATCATATATTTGTTGCCAGAGCAACTCTCGAAGTATGACACCAGAACAAACCGTACAGCAACAAGTAGAAGCGTATAACAATCGAGACATCGATGCCTTCTGCGCATGCCATCATCCTGATGTGGAGTTATTTGAATTTGGTAATCCTACATCTTTTGCCGTGGGGCGCGATAAGATCAGAGATGTATACACTGATATCTTCGCCAACTCGCCTGAACTACACTCCAAGATTATAACTCGTATCGCACATAACAACATCGTCATCGACAAAGAGCTGATCACAGGTAGAAAGGGTAAGGAGCCATTTGAGATGATGGCTATCTATGAAGTCGAAGATGGTATGATTAGGAGAGCGAGGTTTATTCGATAGGGAGGTTTAGAACTTTTAAGATAAGGTTCAAAACACATCTTTCCACTTTCGTAAATATTGATCGAAGGGAGGCTATCGATGAAGTTGAAGATGACATGATCCGAGGAGCAAGTTTTGTAGATAGGCTATTTTACTTTTTTGTAGTAAACAAAAGTCGACTGTTTGCTTCGTCATGCTAGGGGCCGTATTAATTATAATAGATGAATGAGCACCGCAAAATCCGTATTGCTAAAGGTTTGAATCGGAAAGAAACTATGTTTAGATGACAGTATTTGATTTTGATATAACAAGAGGCATTTTCAACTTTGCTTTTGATGAGTTGGATACTGAAAGTCACTCACATCCTGCAGTTGAGATTATTCTATCTCAGAAAGGGACATTTACGATTGAATCAAACGGAATTAGATATGAGAATCTGAAGTTCGCTATTATTGACTCTAACACTATCCATAAAGTCAGATCGCAAAACTGCACTGTGAAAATATTGATGATAGAAAGTAATAATTCGCTATTTACTGAATTCTTAGAGGAGAATGATATATCGATGAAAGAAGGAATATTTCTCAGAGAGAAGTATTCTCATATGGAAGAATTATATGCTACGATAAAGATGTGTGCAGAGACTAACGACTTAAAGACTCCACCTGATGATAGGGTTCAACGTAGCATGTGGTTATTAGAGAATGAAAACCTTGACTATAAAAATTTTATTTCCACTTTGACATCTGCAGTGTATTTATCAGAAAGCAGACTCACTCATCTTTTTAAAAAGCACATAGGTGTTTCACTCAAGAAGTATTTAGTCTGGGTTAGACTGAAGCAAGCAATGGCGTTGTACCTAGAAGGAGATTTGAATCTGACCGAGGTATCTGCAGAAAGTGGATTCTTTGACCAAGCCCATTTGGCAAATTCATTTAAAGCAGTTTTAGGTGTAAGTCCATCAAAGGCCTACAATAGCAGAATCATACAATTATGAATGTAGCCCAAGTCTTATTTTTGCAAGAAAATGATGAGCGACATTAGAAGAGTAATTCAGTCAGATATTCCAGAATTGAAAGTAGTGCTCGATTCTAGTGGTTTATTTCCATCTGACTTACTCGATGATATGATAAGCGATTATCTTAATAATAAGGAGTCACATGATATTTGGTTTACAGCGACTGAGCGGGATACGCCAGTGGCCATTGGGTATTGTGCGCCAGAAAAGTTAACTGATGGAACATTCAATCTATATGCTATAGCTGTCAAGAAGGACTGTCAGGGACTAGGAGTAGGAAAGAGAATGATGAATTACCTCGAAAGCAAATTGACGCAGGAAGGTGCAAGGATCCTATTAGTAGAAACATCTGGAAAGTCTGATTACGCATTAACGAGGAAATTCTACCTCCAATGTGATTATGTAAAACAAGCTGTAATCCCCGAATTCTATGAGAAGGATGATGACAAGGTGATTTTTTGGAAAAAGCTGAATTAAGTTATCTCGTCAGGCTAGCCAAATAAGATAGTCTAACTGTCACTATTGCGTTAAATGATGCACTTTATGATAACAACTATGAAGATGCTGAAGTCTTGTCTGTGTTCTTAGTGAGATGCTTTTATAGGACACACTAGCTAATCAACATTGTTATGAAAATCATGTATCAACTTCTCTTTCTGTTATCCTTTGTTCATTGTAGTACTGTTAAGCCTTCTTCTGAACTTGAATTATTGTCTGGTTTGATCACCGATCAAACGATAGACGTACAGGGAGAAAGCAGAGAGTATCATTTGTTTTTACCTGATGAGCCCGACAATGCACCAGTTGTTTTTCTCTTTCATGGTCACTCAGGCAGCAGTGATCAAATCATAGGCGTAGACAGAAAGAAGACGCCTTATAAACTATGGCTTACTATCGCCAAGAGAGATAATGTCATCCTAGTCATACCCAATGGGAACAAAGGCAGTAAAGATAAAAGGTGATGGCATGATTGTAGGATAAGCGAACTTCGTATAAATGAATAGTCACAGATGAGCACAACAACGAAAAGTACAGATCTCGCAAATCGCCTCAAAGAAGTTCTCCTTAGTGGTAAATGGATTGCTCATACTAATATCCAAGCCCAATTACAAAGAACTAGTTGGAAGCTAGCCAACAAGAAGATCGGGAGTCATAATTCAATCGCTGA
>CAZXIE010000137.1:0-8916 GCA_964640065.1 uncultured Saprospiraceae bacterium | reverse complement strand
GTAGTCATAATACTTAGTTCTCTTCATTTGTATTTTTTTTTCATTGGCTATAACTACGTTATATCCGGACAAACCCCCTCCTTTTGTCCATCTCTATTTTCTGTTAACATATCCGTGTTTTTATGCATGCGTCAATAACTATAGGACCATAGCCGATCACAAACGTTTATAAACGTTTACATACGGCTAGCGACCCTTGTCCCACTTTGAGAGAGAAAAGTGATACATGCCAACACCGTCTAAGTTAACAGTTATCTGATGAAATCAAGGAATGTGTGATAATTCAGAGTAATATATCACAGTATCTTAGAGAGAATCGCCTCCCCTACCCTATAAAGCTGAAGTATACTTCAAAATCAAGCTACAAATAGATGCTAAGATCACCCACCCGCGGTGCCGCGAAATACATTGACCGTAGGGTTGATCGGATTTCCTGATGATCGTCTGTAAGACGTGATCTGACCTACATGATAGATGGCATCTGTGATCGGACCATTGATCATGTGCCAGAAGTCGAAGGAAGACTCTTGCTCTCCACGCTTGAAGACAACTTTATAACTCGAGACATCTTCATCTGAGCTCGCTTTGAGAAGATCGCTAGCTTTTTTGAAATTAAGGAGCGTCTGCTTTCGCATATCCTCCCAAGTCTCAGGAGTGCCTGTTCCTGGCCTTACGTTAGGGAGGCGAGAAGGAGCATTGACGATGGTAGTCGAGAGACCATACAGATGCTCTAGTACTGCTCGCGTAGGTCGGTTATCTCCACCCGGATCAAAGTCTAAGTCTTCATCACGCAGGCCTTCTGTCGCCCAGTAGTATCTGAAGCCGAGAGCATCTACTAATCTTCCTAAGGAAGTACCTGCCGTATACGACGCTGGATAGTCAGGTATGCTAGCGTATGGTAGCGCCTCCATGGGCTTTTCCATCTGGTCTACCATCACTTCTTTTGTTTCTTCCTTCACCATGGTTTCTGATTGGCTCGTAGCGCATGCTTGTACCATGAAGATGGCTACTGCTAAGATGATCATCTGCTTCATGCGCCAAAGGTAGTCACCCTATTCTTATAATCAAGTCTTGCTTACTGCAGATCGATCTTAAGATCTATGGTACTTCCTTCTTGGGTATCTATAGATATATCTTCGGCTTGTTGCTTGGTGATGATCACTTCTCTCACGTCTCCTTGTATATCAAGGGATAACACGTAAGAGTCTTCATCCTTCTTTTGGAGTCCTATGACGCGACCGCTTAGTTCTAGTATGTGCCGATAAGACTTAATGGCAGCAGAAGAAACTGGACCATGACTCATGACTTTTCCATGATCCAAGTGTATGACATGATCACATAGCTCAGAGATATCTCCATGATCATGCGAGACAAGTAGGATCGTCATCTTATATCTTTCGTGGATACTCCGCACATAAGATCTGATCTCCTGCTTCATATCATCATCGAGTGCTGAAAATGGTTCGTCCAGTAAAAGCAGCGAAGGACGCTGCACGACCGATCTTGCTAGCGCTACGCGCTGCTGCTGACCACCAGATAAGCGCTGTGGGCGTTGTCCACGCAGCTCCTCAAGGCCCATCATCTTGATGGCCTCATCGATGATGGACTCACCTTGGCCATTAGGTGATCTCTCAGCAAGTGCATCAGGCAAGGCATACCGCAGCTGCGCTTCGAGGTCCATATGAGGAAACAAAGCCAGATCTTGAAATACCAAACCCACATCCCTCTTCTGAGGAGATGTATCTAGCCCTTTCGCACTATCATAATATACCTTATCGCCTACAGAGATCCTTCCCCGATCTGGCGACTGGATACCTGCGATCATCTTCAGTAGCGAAGTCTTACCAGCACCCGACGGTCCTATGATACCCGTGATACTGCCACTGGGTATCTGGAGATCGACATCGATCTCCATCCCTCCCGATGCTCCTTGGAGCTGCTTGATGAGTTGGAGTTCGATCATCGCAGAGACATGATAGAGCGATTATTAATATAGTAGACCGATAGTAATATCACGAATGATAAAACCAGCAGGATGAGTGCATATGCATTGGCCGTACCATAGTTCAGCGCCTCTACTTGATCGTAGATGGCGATAGAGGCGACTCGCGTCTCTCCGGGGATATTACCCCCGATCATCAACACCACCCCAAACTCTCCCAGCGTATGCGCAAAGGACAGTATCAGTCCCGTCCATATCGAAGGCTTAATACTTGGGAAGGAGATATACCTCAGTGTCTGCCACTTAGACTTACCTAAGACATAGGAAGCTTCGTGCATATTTTGATCGAGACCTCTAAGTCCTGCAAGTATCGGCTGCACCATAAATGGAAGACTATAGATCATAGAAGCAAAGACCAGACCTCCCCATGAAAATACTACGCGCAGTCCCAGGGTACTCTCCAGCCACGCACCTAGCCCTTCACTCGGTGAAAATGCGATCAATAGATAAAACCCCAGTACCGTAGGCGGTAGCACAAGTGGTAGAGCGATCAGGGTCTCTAGGACAGGCTTGACTTTCGTCTTTGTGATCGACAACCAACCTGCCAGAGGGATACCCACCACTGCCAAAAGCAAGGTAGTGACCAAGGCCAACTGAAGACTGAGTATTATCGGTGTAAGATCCATACATCATACGATCGCGACCTTTCTAGTCGCCATCTTCATCATCGTAAATGTAATCACTCGACACGAGAGCGTCCACAAAATCAACATTTACGAAAGTGAAAAGCAAAGGCTATCTTATCTTCGGCTTATGCTCACGCACATCAAAAACTTTCTTACGCAGCCCTACCCTGATGGAGATCAACTAAAGGACATCCTCATAGATGGGCTCCGGACTGGTGTGCTGATCTTCTTTATCCTCTATGCATTCCGACCATTTGATATCGGAAGAGCGGACGATGTACTCGTGACGACTCTGATCTTCGGTGTTCTCACGGCGGCTACTTCCATCTTATATGACCTAGTGATGACAAGGATCATCGGGATCAATCGGGATCATCCCAGCTGGACATTTTGGAAGTGGATCGTCTACATCACCGGGCTGATGATCTGCATCGCCATCGCTAACTACGTCTATATGACCATCTGGATTATGGATCAACCGTTCTACTGGCTCGGTCTATGGTTCATGCTTCGTGGCGTGTTATTGATAGGTTTCTTTCCCATCACCATATTTGGAGCGCTGAAGATGATCAAGCTCCTGAAGAAGAACCAAGGTATAGCGGCAGGGATATCTCCGCGTACTCGGTCTCCTCAGACGAAGCGTATCATCGAGCTCCCTACCTATAACTCCTCTGCGACTTGGCCAGTCGATCCAGATAAGATCCTCTATGTCGAGGCACAGCAAAATTATGTCACGATCACTTACGTAAATGATCAAAACGTCATCGCCAAAGAAATGCTCCGCAATACACTCTCTCGCATCGCGACTGCGCTCTCAGACACCTCCATCTTACAGTGTCACCGCTCCTACCTGGTCAATAAAAGTCGCATCCAGCAAGTATCAGGTAATGCCCAAGGCCTTAGGCTGCAGTTAGACGGAATAGAGCCCCCTAGCGTACCCGTGTCTAGGAAGTATATCTCCCTTTTTCGCTAGAAAACCTCTTGTCATTCGTCCCAAGTGGGTGTTATTCGTCCATTTGCCTTGTCATTCGCCCACAAATCACACGCCTCATCACACTTCTCACGAAGACTGTCCTGTCTGCCATAGCTTAGCATCAAAATCACAGCGACATGGAATTTTTAGATAAGCTTCTTCTCATCATACACATCAGCGCAGGCTTTACGAGTCTCGGGATATTTTGGGTACCCGTCTTTACTAAGAAGGGCAGCAAGCTCCATAATCGGGCAGGGAGATACTATACCTATGCGATGTGGGTAGTGGTCAGCACCGCCGCCATCTTAAGTATCATCAATCTGATACAAGGTGATGTCATCACTGCTGCATTTTTAGGGTTCTTAACCATCCTCACTGGTCATCCTCTGTGGTATGCAGTTGCCATCCTCAAGTACAAGAAGGACATCCCTGCTGACCTAATCCGTATCCGTAAGATCATCGTCGGTCTACTCGTATCGGGTGCTGCGGGACTCGTACTGTGGAGTATACTTCTCAAGCTACAAGGGCCCTCCATATTGCTGCTCATATTTGGTATCCTCGGCCTCACTCAGCTACCGATATTGATCAGATCAACCTCCAAACTACAAGACAATGGCAACTGGATCGCCGCTCATATCAATGGTATGATCAGCTCTGGCATCGCCGCCTATACAGCCTTCTTTGCCTTTGGCGGTAGCACCTTTTTTGAAGGACTATTTACAGGGCCACTTATCGCTATCCCTTGGTCGCTACCATCGATCATCGGATCCATATGTATCTCCTGGCAGTTACGCAAGAGAGGATTCACTGGTAAAGCAATATGATTGACTCCGTAAGCGGCACGATTGCTCTGCTGGCAGCAAAAAAAAATCGATAGAAACTTAACAAGACAAAACTCTTACTTACCTTTTAATCATAAGATCATGAAAAAAGCACTCAAGATCATAGGCATCGCCTTGCTTACACTGACCGTAGTCACTGTAGTCGTTATCAAAAGAGATACGGTCAAGATCTACGGTGGGCTTACCCATAAAGTAGATCATCAGGCCCTCACACCGGCGACTGAAGATTACTACATCACTAACGCACACATCCTCCATGCCGATGGCGACACCTTCACGACGGGTCAGACACTGCAGGTAGTAGATGGCATCATCACAGCCATCGATACACTTGCTCTAGACCCTAACATCAAGACCTATGACGCTCAAGGCAAATATTTGATACCGGGACTCATCGACTCTCACGTACATCTCTTCAAAAGTGAGAATGACCTACTCCTTTATGTAGCCAATGGCGTCACTCAGATACGCGAGATGATCGGAGAGCCCGACCACATCACATGGAAGAATGAAATAGCCGACGGGCGACTAGGCCCAGATATGTACGTCACCTCTCCAAGGCTCGGTAGCTTTGGAGCCCTCGAAGGTTGGTTCATGTCTTATAGCCAAGGATTTGATAACGTTAGCACGGCAGAAGAAGCCAAGAACTACGTTCAGTCCGCAAAAGAAAAAGGATATGATGGCATCAAGATCTATAGCCACCTTAATAAAGAATCTTATGATGCCATCAGCGATGAGATCGTCCATCACGATCTAGACATGGTAGGTCATATCCCATGGTTTTCTTCGTGGGATGACATCCTTACTTCTAACCAAAACGAGATCGCCCATGTAGAAGAAGTGATGAATGCCTACCGACGAGAATTTGGAGATGTAGGAGGTAGAGATGACGAGTTCTTAGAGTACATCCGAACCCGTACTCAAGAGATAGCACCACAACTCATCAAAAAGGACATATCGGTGACAACCACTGTATGGTTAGCAGAGAGCTTTTACAGACAAAAGATAGACTTAGATGCCGTCCTCCGCGACGTTGCACTAGAGTATGAAAACCCCGGCATCTCCGAGTGGAACAAAATGATACCCGTTGGCATAGGATGGCTCCCAGAAGTAAACCGCTACAAAGTACCTGAAGGTCTCAACGAAGAAGAAGCTGCAGGTCACCTAAGATTTTTCGAGACCTATAGCCAAGCATGTACTCTCGTACTCACCCTACTCCATGAAGAAGGAGTGAATATACTAGCAGGCACCGATGCTAACCTGCCACCCACAGTCCCAGGATTCTCTCTTCATGACGAACTGATATCCATGCAAGCCGCAGGCATGACTCCAGCAGAAGTACTCCGCTCAGCAACCAAAAAACCAGCAGAGTGGCTGGACATCGATGCAGGTGTCATAGATACTGGCATGAAAGCCAACATGGTATTGCTAGATCGTAATCCACTTGAAGATATCAGCAATACAAAGACAATCAGTAAGGTTTTTCTTAACGGACGCACCTTAGAAAGATCACAACTCGATGACATCCTAACAACCATTCGATCCGCTAATGATAAAAGTAGATCGGTAGATATAGATGAGTTTTTGTGAGGTATGGCAATGCCCGCGATCCAGTTGGTCGCGGTTCTCTCACAAAAGCGCTCTAGCGCTTTTGGTCTTAGAATAAGACCAAGTTCCTTCATACCCCAGGTGGATGCGTTGACTTTCGCTCCTTCATCCAATCAAGTGCAATGATCCCTGAGTGGAGTCGATGGGTTCCGCGGTTTTGGAATTGAAACCTTATCTGTTGTGTTGCCTTTCGCGTCTCGCGAAAGACGTGCTAACTTCTAATTCACACCCTTCTACTGACCACTTACATTCAACATAGTTCCTTGTCTCACTTCGAGCTCACCTCCATTCACCTCTAGAGTGCGACAGATGGCTTCATTCTGATTGGCTGATTGAATAAGAATATCACCCTGACTATTGATGACAACATCATCACACCCATCAGGAACGCGATCTGTAAACCAACTAAAACTAGAAAACCAGCTCGTACCGAAACCAGTAGATTCAACTGTGGGTGTAGATATACAACCCAGATTATTAGCAGTGATAAAGGCGCATCCTGCATCATTACTCGCGAAATCTATAATTCTTATAAAGACGGTTTCTCCTGCAGTGAGCATATGCGTGTCAGATGATAGTACTATGCGTGGCTGCCTGATGCTCCCGGGTTGATCATCATTGCAGTCTATCTCTTCTAAAGTTGACGAACAACTCCCCCGATATACTGCCATCACCCAATCTTGAACAATCTCGCAAGGACTATTATTTGTTATTTCAATTTCTACACGTCGTGAAGTTGGTATAATCATCTTAAACCATACATCTCTGCCCGAACCCATTTGGTTTGAGCTTAAGCAAGAAAACTGCTCAGTGGTTGAAGGCTGCGACCCCCTATTATCTACAAAACCGACAACGTTTTCTGAACCTACAGGATTAACAAAAAGATCAGTTGCATCTATACAATCATCGTTATCGGGTCTTGCAGTATTCAAAGTTATAAACACACCTGCCCGCAGATTATCAAAATCTCCGATCGTAGTAATTCTGTCTATTATATAAGTTTCATTTGGAAATTTCCTAGAAACATTCTGGGGTAAGCGGTTGAGAGATTCTCCAGAAAACACATCCACATTATTAGAACTGTTCCCCCTTGCCTCCCACCTATATGTGACTGGAGTTTGGCTCAGCGCATTATAATTTAATCCAGTAGTATTTATACCGGCATCACTCAGTGATGTTATCTCAGGTATCTCTTCAAACTCAAAGAGTGACGAAGGACCACTTATAGAACCAGCCTGTAATCTTGGTTGGATAGAAGAAGAAGCAAACTCCACTTCAAATCTACCTTCTTGATTGACAGTAGATCCTTCTAACACAACGACATAATCTCCGGGCTCTAAAATCGCGGTGATAGTTGTTCCTAAAGAGGATGCACTTGAAGTCTGACTTACTAGCGGATTTGCAAATTGGAAACCATCCACAAACTCGAAAAGAGTCATTTGCATAGAAAAGTTAGTAGTCGGAAAATCAGTAGTGATGGTAACTACTTCTGTATTTTCTACAGTAAAGGAATATGAAACATCCGGGCTATTACTGATAAAAGTATAATCATTATTATAATCTAAGTCTACCGTAGCACTACTTATCGGTGAGACAGCTGTAGTATTCACATGATATTTAGCTTGCGATCCTAGTACTCCTACAGGAATGGGAACAGCAACCGTACCAAAAGTAGGTCTACGGAAAAACTCTAGTTTGATTTCGTTACTAGAACTTGTAGTGAGGGTAAAGTTCGACACAATACCAGGCGTATTAGCTGGTAAATCGAGTAAGATGCTACCTTCTTCCAAACCACAATCTCCTAAAGCGAATTCCACTGAACACCGTGGAGATATAGGTGAATTGTTATAAAATAGGGCGGTGAAATCTTGAGGAAAGACAAATGCTGAACTTAGTTCCGTTATCACATCATTCACTATTAGATTATTTCTTCCTCCTCCCTCAGGAGTGTCCCAACTGACACATAGATCATCAAGATCTGTGACTAACGTTGATTGTTGATCTATATCCCTAGCAAAACCAGCTATACATGTGTTAAAGTCCGAAATAAGTCCAAATATGCAAGGGGAATCATAAGAAACTTCTTTAGTCTGCAACCTATAATTATAGAGTAGCGGATCAATCTCTACTCGTTGCTGTGCATGACTCGTCTGAGCCAAAAAAAGTAATCCAAAGGTCAGCAAACCGCATTGAAAAGCAACTCTTACCATACCAGCTACATTTTTCACTTCTAGCTTGCGCATGATATCCTTGCCATGCGATATGATGGTTGCATAATTCACAAAAAGCTTGTTAGCTATTTCCTTGGAGGAGAATTCGTAGGCCATAGAGTTCAGCAACTCCCTTTTGCGCGGAGAGATCTTATTCATAGTACTCTGTTTGATTCTAGTGATTGTTAGATGCCGTAAATCTATACAGACAATGTGAGAGTTACAATCACCCTAACGGGTGAAAAAAGCTAGCGGTTGGTTGCAGTTCACTCACAAAAGCACAATGTACCCTTAGCGAGCCGAAGGGATGCGCAGGATTGAAATCCAAAACATCTCTTCTGTGTTGTCTTTCGGGTCTCGCGACAGACGCTGCCATCAAACTCGTAGCACTTGGTGACGCAACTCAAACAATCATCCAAAAACGGCGGCCGCCGTTGACCTGGGGTTTTATACCCCGTTAAAGCGGCCCACCAAGGCAGACATGTTTCGCTTCACCAAAAGCCTCCAAGGCTTTTGATCACTTCGTGATTGTGTTGTGCTCATGGGCTAGCACTATCGCTGCTTGTCACGCCAAAGGCGTGATTCAATCAAACATTCTATCCCGCCCGCTTTGCGGTTCTCTTCGTCAAAGACCTCCCAGGTCTTTGGTCATACT
>CAZXIE010000136.1:0-8931 GCA_964640065.1 uncultured Saprospiraceae bacterium | reverse complement strand
AATGACATCTCTCTTCAGTCGACTTTACATAGTGGTGATAGTACTTCTTCTTGTCTCATGCAGTCAAGGAGAGGAAGAACCACAGCAGATGATGGATGATGCTCAACAGATGATGGATGATCCTATGATCGACGACGATATGATGGATGATGCTATGATGGATGAACCCATGAGTCAGTTTGAGGCAGCACCAGCATTTGAGATCGAGACCACCGATGGGGATACGCTGAGCTTAGATCAATTTGAAGATCAGGTATTGGTGATTTTCTTTTTTGGTGCCGAGTGTCCTCCTTGTCGTCGCGTAGGACCTGATGTAGAGTCTATGGTACATCAGAGCTTTATAAATAATGAAAACTTCGCTATCATAGGAGCGGATCAGTGGAATCGTAACGATGCATCAGTTGATGACTTTGTCGATGTAACAGGGATTACATTCCCAGTAGGAAGACTTGGGGCAAATATGGCGGCTGATTTCGGAACTACCTTTGATAGGATGGTCATCCTCAATAGGGATAGCGAGATCGTTTATCGCAGCCCTGGCAGAGTCTCAGGATTGTTAGATGAAGCTATAGGTATAATAGAGGAGTTGCTATAGAAGCTAGCTTCTGGATTGTTAGAATGAATAACTAACGGATCCTTTGAGGAAAATTGGACTGCCTGGTGTAAAGTGTAATTCTTCAACACTGTCTATCTCGTCAAATAAACGAGAGCGCGTAGCAAATTGAGCTTCATTCCACTCACTATTGAAGAGATTATTGATCGATAGTCCAAAGGTGACATTTCCTTTCTTCAAGCTCGCTGCTAGATCTGCTATGAAGTACCCTTCTGCCACTATACTATTATCTTCATTAGCTGGCCGATCTTCGATATATCGATAGCGCATATTCAAAGAAAAATCTCTAGAAGGTTGATAGGTTAGGCTGCCAGAAGAAGTGAGCATTGGAGCTAAAGGAATAAAGTCATTACCTGAACTTTCTTCTGTACTTCGAGCATGAGAGTAGTTAATAGAAGTAGTTAGAAATATTTTTGAATTCAAATTCATGCTTGCACTTAGATCTACACCCCTTCTCAAACTTTCACCACTAGGCTCTACGATGGCCTCATCTCCGACATAAACAAACTCTTGCTCTGATCTCAGATACCACAATGCAGAGTTCAACCAAAAGTTCGGCCCTAGTTGCCAGATTACTCCAAGGTCGACTCCAGCCGCTTTAGGTAATGTTTCATCTAGTTGATTACTAACTACTACTCTTGTGTCATTAGAATGAAAACCTATGCCTGTCTTCAAATACAATTGTAATTGAGTATTCAGACTATACTGAAGATTTAGCTTGGGTAAAAGTATAATGTCATCCGTTGATGTGTTCGAGAAAGAAGGTTGATTCTTATCAGTAAGATCAAAACGAAAGTAGTCTAGCCTAAGCCCTGGGTTGACCACCAAGTCGCCTAAAGTAAAATCAAAATTTCCATGAACAGATATATTGGACTCGTTTATATCACCTAAGCTCAGTTGTTCTTGTACTTCCGTTCTGTTGATAGTATAGGCTAATTCATTATCATTGATATTATCATGTCGTAAGGCAAATCCAACACTATAATTAAAAGGTAACTCATCGATATGTGACTCCACATGTAGGGTAGAGGAGAGACCACCTAACATTCGATTTTCTCTTTGTCGAATCTGATCGCCAGTAATGGGGTTCACTAGGAAAAATGTAAAATTTGAAAAGAGCTCAAAATCATATATACTATAGTATGCTTGAGTGCGAACAAAAGAGTTCTCAGTCAAAACTTTAGACATGTCAAAGGAGAAATTCGTCCGTCCTGTATTGCCTCCTTCTGTATCATCTACGCTCCCAAATCGAGTAATGCTGCCATCATTGACTAATCGTTGTGGTATTTGTCCTGAGGCATCCCATTGACTTCTAAAATGCGATACTAAGAAGGTATACCTACTCCCATCATTGGCTTCTTTATGGTATTTCCCTAGAGCATTGAATCTACTGAAGTTTTGTGGCGATTCAAATGGCCCATCCGAGGTGATGTATTCAGTTGCTATATAGGCATGCTGACCGGATGAGTTATCACCTAATAGATTAAATAAACCGTGACCTCTAAGTGTAGCAAAATCTCCAACTTCTAACCCGATAGTGTTGGAGTTGATTTTATCCTTTGTTTTAAAATCTATATATCCTGCCGTATTGAGATTTCCCTTATGGGCGTAGTAAGGACCTTTACCAAAGTTTATATTTTCTAAAGTCTCGGGTATGATAAAGTGAAGATCAGCATATCCCTGACCGTGAGCATGGGATACCATATTAACAGGTATCCCATCTGCAGTGATCGCTATATCTGTACCATGATCAAGATCGAATCCTCTTAAGAATATCTGCTCAGCTTTCCCTCCTCCAGCATGCTGACTTATAAATAGTCCAGGGACCTTCGTCATCACCTCTTGAGCAGAATTCACAGGATGGACCCTAAGATCTATCGAACGAATCTCATGTACAGCTTTAAACTCTCGTGTAACATATACTTCTTCTAACCTATACTGATCTTCATCTAGAATAAATTGTAAGTCATTATTATAATCGGGGGAATTTATAATGTGCTTGGAGCTTTTAAAACCTAAAGAGCTTATGATAATCGTATCGTTAATATTGATATTCGTAAGTTCAAAAAGTCCAGCATTATTCGATACTCCAAGAACCTCGTCTTTTGGACTCGATATGTACGCATTCGGTATGGGATTGGCTAATTGATCTAGTACAATTCCTTTTATTGATTGTCCGAATAAATTACATGCAAGGAGTATGATAATGGTACTAATAAATATTTTCTGCACTGTACGAAGTTATCTAATTATGATAGTCGTATTGAATTTGATTTCTGGTTCTTTTTAGGTCTATGATTATAGACCATAGGTACATTTTTAATAACTCAATTGCTATGCAGTTATAGCAGTTAATTCTTGAAAGTCTTGTTCAAGACTCTTACCTATTTTTAGTTTATATTTTATACGATTTTGGACTAAAGGGCCGGCTAAAGACCGCGCCACAAAAGCATTAGTTATCCTTAAGCTTCATCATCCAGATCCCCAAACATACCTGCTAGCGGATCCGAAAAACTGAACTGCTTATCCAAGACATTTTTGCCTATCATCTCAGCCGCTGCCAGTCCGTGAAGGATAAGCTCTTTATAGAAGTAAGGAAGATTCGTATCTGAGGCATATTTCTTAATGAGCTTATCTAACCCTTGTATGTCATCGAGCTTAGCTTTGTAGATTTCTTCACTATCGTCATTGAGTAGATCCACGACATTACCTCCAGCGAAGAATGCCTTGATCACGCCATATGGATCTTTGTCATCCATCTTAACCGTGCGATTAGGATCTGGAAACCGCTCTAGAAAGAGGTCTTTGATCGCCTTATCTATCAAGTCTATAGCCACCTCGTAGACACCCATCTGCTCACCTTCGTAGACAAGCTCTACCTTTCCCGTGATAGCTGGTACAACACCCCAGAAGTCTGTAAGTCGTACTACTGTATTTGAGTCACCATTTACATACATGCGGCGTTCGGCAGCAGACACGAGATTTTCTCTGGCGCTGATACTCAGACGAGCGGAGACTCCTGACTTCTCATCGATGTAGTCACTGTCGCGTGCTTTGAAGGACACGAGCTCTAGGATTTGCTTCACTTCCTCGGGTACTGTGATTGTTTCCTTCTGACCTTCACTCATGCGAGCTTCTTGCTCCGTGATGGACAGTGCTATATCAAGTTCCTTAGGGTAGTGCGTAAGGATCTGACTTTCGATTCTATCTTTTAGAGGTGTAACTATACTGCCACGATTCGTATAGTCTTCTGGATTAGCAGTAAAGACAAACTGGATATCCAGAGGAAATCTCAACTTAAAGCCTCTGATCTGCAGATCACCCTCTTGGAGTATATTGAAGAGTGACACCTGTATCCTCGCTTGAAGATCCGGTAGCTCGTTCAATACGAATATCGATCGATGAGCACGTGGTACAAGACCAAAGTGGATCACTCTTTCATCTGCATAGGAGAGTTTGAGAGATGCAGCTTTGATAGGATCTACGTCGCCGATAAGATCCGCTACACTTACATCTGGTGTCGCCAGTTTCTCTACAAATCTTTCATCTCTATGCACCCAGTCGACCGGCGTCTTATCTCCTTTATCTTTGATGACATCTAAAGCATATCTTGATAGAGGTTGCATCGGATCATCATGAATCTCAGATCCTGCCACTATCGGCATGTACTCATCTAGCAGCTGGGTCATCATCCTTGCTATCCGCGTCTTCGCTTGACCACGAAGACCGAGTAGGAGGATATTATGTTGCGAGAGGATGGCTCTCTCTATATCGGGAAGGACAGTATCATCAAAACCGATGATACCTTCGAATATAGTTTCATTCTTCTGCAGCTTCTTTATCAGATTCTCTCGCAGTTCTTCCTTGATAGTCCTGCTCTTATATCCGCTCTTTTTTAAAGCCCCAAGGGTCTTGATCGTAGGTTTACTCACTAGTTCTTTCTCTTCTAATCGGTTAGTAAATGATTGATTTAGGATTTTCGATTACGCCTCTTATTATCTTTATAGTCCATGAAGATGAACTCTCCAAGTCCTTGTAATCCACTATAGAATGCCTTCCCACCATTAGCACGTGTAAATTGATCCACGAAGTTCACGAGATAAGGATCACTTGCTATCATAAAGGTGGTGATCGGCACACCGAGCTTGCGACACTTAGTGGCAAGTCCGAGCGTTCTATTCAAGATCTTCCGGTCTAGGCCAAATGCATTTTTATAATACTTCTTTCCCTTCTTCAGACAAGTAGGCTTCCCATCGGTGATCATCATGATCTGCTTGTTCGCATTTTTTCTGCGTCGCAGGATGTCCATCGCTAGTTCGAGACCAGCCACAGTATTGGTATGATAAGGCCCAACTTGAAGATAGGGTAGATCTTTGATCTCGATCTGCCAAGCGTCATTTCCAAAGACGATGATGTCCAGCGTATCTTTTCTATATCTCGTCTTGATTAACTCCGCTAGGGCCATCGCCACTTTCTTAGCTGGCGTGATGCGATCCTCTCCATAGAGTATCATCGAGTGCGAGATATCGATCATCAGAACTGTCGAAGTCTGCGACTTATAGAAGGTCTCCTTTACGGTGAGATCTTCTTGTGTCAGTATAAAGTCATCGATACCATGATTGATCTGAGCATTGCGCAGTGACTCACTGATGGCTATCTTATCCAACTTATCACCAAACTCAAATGGCTTGATCTCAGCCGTATGTTCATCACCTAGCCCCGTGTGCTTAGTGACGTGATTGCCACGTTTTGATTTTTGAAGTTGA
Organism: uncultured Saprospiraceae bacterium; assembly: GCA_964640065.1. Classification (GTDB taxonomy): domain Bacteria; phylum Bacteroidota; class Bacteroidia; order Chitinophagales; family Saprospiraceae; genus JAJRXG01. The sequence continues at coordinate 3,552 of CAZXIE010000136.1, read as the reverse complement.
TCGAAGATTTCGTCGAGCGCTTTTCGTCGGAGCGCGATTTCCATCTTAGCTGTAGGATTATAGGTGCCACCCTTCGCCTTTGGCTCGGAAATATATCCCTTGTCTATAAGGTCCTGTATGAAGTCTGGTATGCCGTAGTCAGGCTCAGTCAGTTGGTACTGTTTGTCCAGTTCTGTTAACCAGGTGAGTGCTTCACTGACATCACCAGAAGTATATACGAGTAAGTCCTGAAATACCTGAAGCAGCCGCTCAAAAGGCGTCTGCCCCTCGGCACTATGCTCCATTTCTTCAAATCTCCATCCTATCATCGCAAAGTATAACTAATACGGCACGCTAAAAGTTGCGTTACATATTTCTGAATATTCAGAAAAATCAGATAATTCAAACTAAATGAATTATCTTGCATTACAATAGGAAGATAAGGGTAGCATCGGAGACTCTTTGTCTTTTTCCATTGATTAATACAAGTATATATGGCAGATCAAAATTGTTGTGAGATAGAGGCGATCGTGAGCTTTGATGATAGAGGACAGCTTGTCATCCCGAAAGACTTAAGAAAGAAGTTCGATCTCAAGTCTGGAGATAAGTTTGCCTTGATCAGTTGCATGACGGGAGGTGAAGAAGGATGTTGTACTACAGGTGAGACGTCGCTTTGCTGTCTGACTCTAGTACATACAAAACAGTTAAAGGGTATGGTCAATAATGCACTAGGCCCTATGCTCTCCATGATAAAGTAAGTATGCCAGGATGATTAGTTATATGTGGTCGAGTCGACGGAGCATATTTTCTAATCTGCGGAGAGAGTTCTCTCCGCATACAAATCCATGTTATTATGGTATTACTTCAATTACTAGCACTTCTTGGCGGCGGATGCTGCGGGATAGGATGTTGCTAGTCCGGTAAGGTATGCTTCCCTTCTCAAGACCTAAGTCTGAAGAAGGGAGCATACTCTTTGATTCAAAAGTAGGTCTTTTTCTAAGACATCCTCTTAGCCTTGATTTCCAGATACTTGTTGATGACATTTATCGAAAGCTCCTCTGGTCTAGACAAGATGGTTTGTATGCCATGTCTTCGCAGTTCTTCAGCTATAAGATCTTTCTCTACAAGCGCGCGCTTAGCGAATGTCACATCATAGATATCTGACACTGTATGTACATCCCTCTCTGCTTCACCTTCTAACTCTGTATTAGTGAAGAATATGATGACCAGAAGGTGTCTCTTATTGAGCTGGCGAAGAGAGGGTAGTGCTCTTCGCATATCATAAAGGTTTTCAAAATTTGAAAACATAATCATGATTGATCTTCGGGTGATCATCTTTCTGATATAAAGGTATAGGGCTTGATAGTTGGACTCGAGATAACCTGTTTCTTGATTATAAAGCAGTCTCGATATTTTTGAAATTTGACCAGACCTATTGTTGGCAGGTAGGATGGTGTTGATCTTGTTATTAAAAGTGACAAGGCCAACGCGATCATATTTTTTGAGGCACACATTACTTAGGACAAGTGTTGAGTTGATCGCATAGTCCAGTAAAGCCAGGTTATCAAAAGGCATCTTCATCGATCGCCCTTTGTCGATGATACAGTAGACAGATTGTGACCTTGTATCTTGGTACTGATTGATCATGATCTCATTTTTTCTAGAGGTGGCCTTCCAGTTGATGCTTTTTATATTATCACCTTGGGTGTAGTTTTTAATTTGCTCGAATTCATCAGTACGGCCGATCCGTCGGATCCTCTTGATGCCAGACATCATGGATACACTATTGAATATTTCTAGATCATACTTTTTCATCTGGAGATAAGAAGGGATGACTTCTACATCTTTCTCGATATCAAAGCTGACTCTCTTTTGTAAAAAATTGATAAAGCCATGCGATATATAGAGATGTAATTTGCCAAATTGATAGAGCCCCCTTTTGACTGGCTTTATAGAGTGATCCTTTTCCCATTTTTCTTCTTTGCGCAAGTCGAAGTTGTATAAGAATTTTCTTTGTTGAAGTTGATAGGGTAGTTCATCAAGAAGTTCTATGATGACAGGCCGGTTACTTTCATTTTTGACCTTGTATTTTACAATTTGATTATCGCTGAGAGAGAGTTGATCCGTGACAATCCGATCCGCTCTGATATCTCTTGTGAGCCTTCTCAATACGAAGTAATCATATAAAGTCATCACAAGGACAGTGATAAGTATCACATGACCGATCCAGATAGACCTACCTAATACATAGATTAAGATATACGTTATGACGGCCATCGCCATAGCGTAGTAAAATCTAGATTGTAAAAAGAGGTCCTTCATCTCTTATCTAGGGACTTCTATGTTATCGAGTATATCATTGATACAGAGCTCCTCATTGAGTCCTTCCATCTCAGCTTCTGGTGTAAGAAGGATACGATGATTGAGGATGTGAGGTGTGACATACTTGATATCGTCTGGAGTTACAAAGTCTCTTCCGGCTAGTATGGCTGCTACTTTTGCTGTACTAATGATAGCTAAAGAGGCTCGCGGCGATCCTCCGAGATAGATCTTAGCATGGTTTCTAGTTTCATTGACTATCTGTGCTGCATAGGAGAGCATCTGATCACTGACGTATATCTCCTTTGTGATATTGATGAGATTTTTGAGATCTTCTGGAGAGAGTGCTTTCTGGATTGTTGCTGTTAGATTCTTTTGATCGTCACTTTTAAATCTTTGTAAGATTTTAATTTCATCCTGTAGGCTAGGGTAGTCTAGTTTGATCCGCATCAAGAAGCGATCTAGCTGCGCCTCGGGCAGCCTATAGGTTCCTTCTTGCTCGATCGGGTTCTGTGTAGCGATCACAAAAAATGGAAACTCCATAGGATACGTCTTTCCTTCAAAGGTGATCTGCTTTTCTTCCATGACTTCGAAGAGGGCTGACTGAGTTTTAGCAGGTGCTCGATTGATTTCATCGATTAGTACGACATTAGAAAAGATCGGACCTTTTATAAAGGAGAATTCACTACTCTTTAAATCAAATACAGAGGTGCCGATGATGTCAGATGGCATAAGGTCTGGTGTAAACTGTATCCTCGTAAACTGAGTATCGAGCGTCTTAGATATCACTTTTGCACTGAGTGTCTTGGCGATACCTGGTACTCCTTCTAAGAGTATATGTCCTCCACTTACGATACCTATCAATATCAGTTCTATGAGTTCTGATTGGCCGATAAGTACCTTGTCCGCTTCATCTTGGACTGCCTTCATTTTTTCCATGAAAGGTGTGATATCTACTTTTGGCCGATAATTATATGGCGACTCTATAGATTCCTCTTGAGGCGTGATTAGCATATCCGTACCTTCGGTACTGGTCTGTGATTCTTCCTGTAAAGAGGATGGCGTTTCCTCTGGTGTCACATCATGCGGATCGTCTATATTCATTTGCAGTTTTTATAAAAGTGATGTAAGTCTTTGTGAAGATTGATGAGCCGATATTCGTCAAATCTAGTATTGCCTTTAGCAGCATTTATCTGCTGGAGGATCTTTTCAATCTTTTCTTTTTCTATTTTACTTTTTTGCGCTAGCACATCA
>CAZXIE010000135.1:0-8995 GCA_964640065.1 uncultured Saprospiraceae bacterium | reverse complement strand
CTTCAAGTATCTGTCTCAAGTTGAAGGCATCTAGAAAATACTTAATACGCTTCGAGCATGCCTTGATACTTTTATTTCCGCCATCCACTAAAACAAAAAAGGCCTAAGATTCTTTCTATTGAAGAACTTCACAAGATCAAACGTGAACCACGTCTTAACTATATTCTTAACCCTATCCATAACTCTCCCTATGATGAGTCAAGACCATGCCATCTCAGATATAAAAGTCAACTGCGATCCTGAAACTGGACTGTGTACTTTACCTGATTATGATGCACCTGCAGAGCCAATCTCTTGGAAGCAAGATGAAGAGATCGTATACATCGGTGACCCCATGTGTAGTTGGTGCTGGGGTATATCTCCAGAGCTCAATGCACTAGAAAGATATGCGTCTGCTGAGAGCATCAAGTTTTCAGCAGTGATGGGTGGACTGCGACCTGGTGGTGGCCAAGAGTGGGATACGGAGTTTAAAAATTTTCTTAAGCATCACTGGGAGGAAGTAAGTAAGCGCAGTGGTCAGCCTTTTGGTTATGACTTGTTCGATCAGGCTGAATTCAATTATGATACAGAGCCCGCTTGTCGTGCCACAGTGACAGCGCGCACTATTGCTCCTGAGAAAGCTTTGACTTTCTATGAGCTGGTACAACACTATTTTTATGTGAAGTCCCAAGATCCCAGTGACGTAGAATTCTATAAGCCTATCTGCGAGCAGTTATCGATGGACTATGAACAGTTTGCCAAGATGTTCTCTTCTGATGAAATGAAGTATGCTACAGCCCAAGACTTTGCACAAAGTCGACAGTGGGGCATCAGGGCATTTCCAACAGTCGTGTATTGGAAGGATAAGAAGTTGCACTTGATAGCGCAGGGGTATGCTAGTTTTGAAGTATTGAGGGATAGGGTGCGTGAGATTGGGGGTGAGGATGCTGAGGTTCGGTAGAAATTATAACCTGAGGCCATCTCTTTAATCCTATACGACGTGGCGTGACCAGTCTAGAAGTAATCTTTGGGAATTCAATAAAATTGTAATCTCCCACCTTATACCGCAATCCAGTTGGTAGCGGTTCACTCACCAAAGTGCTCTGGCACTTTGTGCCTTGTATCCAAGACTTCTTCGTTCATCTCAAGGGAGGCCTATTTGTGTAAGCTGAAGGTCTCATGATCCATGAGACTCATCCTCATAATCATCACTCCTCCTCACCAAGGTTATCCTCGATATAAGCATCCAAAATCTCCTCTAAGTTGGGCTTGGGAATTAAGCCATTAAATCTTTCGACTAGCATCCCTTTGTTGAAGAACATGATCGTCGGTATGGATTTGACCTTGAAGTGCTGGCTTAATCTGGGATTAGACTCTGTGTTGACTTTGGCTACTAGTGCTCGTCCATCATACTCTTCTGCGAGTTCATCTATGACTGGGCCCAGCACTTTACAAGGGCCGCACCAGTGGGCATAGAAGTCTATGAGCACTGGTGTCTTTGACTTGGCGACTAGGTCGTTAAAGGTTTCATCAGTGACGTGGGTAGTTTCGAACTTTGGTTTCTTTTTCCAGAACATGTGGTGAGGTATATAGAGTTATACAACGGCTAAAGTTGTATTTATAATATTTCACTTATCATCTTGTTCAGAACCAAAGCTTGTATTTTTCCTTTTAACTTTTAGCAACATGACTAAAAAAGAAGCCAGAAAAATCGGAAGCAAATTTGCCCTATTCGGCGCTTTGATTGGGTTAGTAATAGCTCAAGGTATTATGACTTATCTAACTCAAGGACCTAACCTACTAGACGGATTCCTATGGTTTACTGATTTTTATTATATCTGGAATATACTTTTTGCAATTATTGTTTTCCTTGCAGCGTCAAGCTATTTCGGTAAAATAGCTGGAGAGAGGATATTGATTCGTAATCAGAATGCCTCCTTAGTTGGGATACTCAGTGGCTTGATGATTCTTTTTATCACTTCTTTTGCAGCAAGTTGGGTAGGATTCTTTCAAGAAGGGATCAGTGAATTTGATTCTGGAGGAAGTCCATTCTTTAACTACATATACAAGCCTGTTTACTGGGTGATGTTCTTTGGGTTTCTCCCTGTAGTTGGTCTTGGTCTTTTATATGGATGGATCGTCAGGAGGTATCGAGATCATAGGTCAACCTGAAACTTCTCTAGACTGCTTCAGCTTTTCTTTAATAGCGATACTCCTATTGTCACTTAATAGCAATATTAGCTGATACAAAAGGAAAGGCTATGACAGGCCCTGTGCCATCCGTAGGTCGAAATAAGCCGAGATCTATAGCAGAACCATTTCTCTTCTGAAAATGCACTCTTAGAGCAGCGGAAATGACTCCAGTCGCACCGTCAAAATTATCATAGGCAATTACAAAATTATCAGAGACAAAAGACAGCTTATCAGAAAGTCTGATCATAAAGGATGGGTAAAAAGGTGCGACTGTACTTTCAAAGCCTCCATCAGTACTAAAACCAATACCTCCACCAAGGGTAAAATTGTTATTTCTATCTCCAAAAGTAAATGCCGTCTGCACCACTCCAAATCCAACAAAATTATCCTGAGGTGATGTAAAAAAGGTAGCTCCAACACTTATAGCCGCCTTATCACTTTGGATCGGCAGGCTATATCTCGGAGATATGAATAAGATAGGAACTCGTCCGCCGAAGAGCAACGACGCTATCTCACCACCTATCGTTACAGTGACTCTATCAGAGACACCTACACTATAACTATTAAAAAAGATGCCGATGTTCTGGTAATACTTCTGCCCCTTCTTCAGCGTATACCCACTTGGATTTATCAAGTAGTGAGTCGAGTTATGATAATCGATGGGATATCCTTTACTATCAAGTTCTTGATCTTCAGGATCTAGACTCCTTAGTCGCTTGATATCATCTTTGTTGATTTTGATCATGCCAAGGTTAGATGTCGCTATTTCCAGTAAGTCTTGGCTCATCGTGACGATGGATCCTGTATACACATTGCCGTCATTGGTAAGGATCTCCACTTGAGCACCTTCTTTTACATCTGACATTTGCCCATGCACAGATAGGAAAAGTAGTGTGCAGAAGAAGGTTAGTAGAAAATGTCTTATCCAGTTCATAATATTTAGATTAAATGCTCCTCATTATAAAGATACTTACCATTGCCAAAGCGTGATGATATCAAATATTTCGAAATAAGGCAACTACTGATTGATCAAAAGTTAAATAATCCTAAATATCTTTTAGTGAAGATAGGCTTTCTAAAAACATGTACTAACTTAAAGTGTGTAGCACTCAATCAGCAGTCATAATGAACAACTCAAAAAAGACAAGTATTTACCTTTCTAGGTTTTTCATTTTTTGTTTCTTCTTCACTTACTCTTCCATTTCATTTTCTCAAGATTCATTAAAGAAAGGATTGGAATTATATCGAGAAAAACTGCTCCCTGAAAAAGTATTTGTTCATACAGACAAGGATATCTATGCCGCTGGTGAGACCTTATGGGGTGCTATCTATCTAGTAGATGGACAGACACACATGACTTCTAACTTTAGTGCCCATGTTTACATTGAACTTATAGATCAAAAGGACTCGATAGTCCAATCTTTGAAAGTGTTGATGACGGAGCTTAGTGAGCCTATAAGCTTAGAGCTCCCAAGAAAACTCAAAGACGGAAATCATCTCTTAATAGCCTATACTAATTATCAGCGAAACACCGGGAACAATACCATCTTTCGAAAGAAGATTCATATAGTCAACAGAAAGGAGGATACCAATTATGCCAATGATTCGGCAGAGAGAGATCCACCATCCACCATCGCCACTTTAGATCAGGTAAAACTCAAGTTTTTCCCAGAAGGTGGAGATTGTGTAACGGATATACCCTGCAGAGTAGCTATCGTCTCTCAAACTACCTCTAACTATCCAATTAACACTCAAGGTAAAGTCTTTGATAATAGTGGTGAATATGTAGGTCTTTTTATGACTAACCAACAAGGTATGGGTTCGTTTTACTACACCCCTTCAACTAATGCTCCATACACGGCCAGAGTAGATAATCAACAAACAGATTATAATTTACCGGCAGCTCTAGAAAGTGCATACTCACTTCAAGTTCAGCGAAAAAATAAAGGCGTTCAACTACTGATACAAACTAATAAAGATATTGGCTTAGAGGGTTCGACAATCGCTGTTCACCACAGAGGAATGCTGCTTTTAGAAGAAAAGATAGAAATCTCTCAGACCAAGACCATTATCCCACTTGATCCAGCAGATTTGTTACCAGGAGTATATGTGGCAACACTATTTGAAGTTAAAGGATCTCCAGTTGCAGAAAGGCTATTTTTTATTGCTCCTACAGAAAAGTCAACAGCGTTAGATCTTTATCTTTCGAAAGAGGATATACAAACTAGAGATTCACTAGAGATAGTTATCGACCATAGGGACATAGAAAACCTCACTTATCTAGATGAAACTGAAAGCTTGATTAGCCTGAGCGTCGTACCATCATTCGCTCTTAATGCTTCCAACAGTGATATCAGATCGTGGATCTTGTTGAATAGTGATTTAGATGTTCCGATACAAGATGCTAAGGATATCATATTTCAGGATAACGAGACTGCCAGAGATCATCTCATTGATCAATTTTTGATGACGAGGGCGTGGCGCAGGTTCAGCTGGAAGGAGGTAACTGATAGCTCTTTATTGAGCACGCCATATAAACTAGAAAAAGGGTTATCGATCACAGGTCAACTTCATAAAAGAGAAAAAGAAAACAAACCGCTAGAAGGCAAAGTATTTTTAAATCAACTGGGGTCTGGATTATTTGATGAGACTATAACTGATGAATCAGGTGAGTTTACCTTTGGCCCTTATGTATTTTATGATACTACTAAGTTTGCTATCCAAGGGCGCATCCATAAAAGAAAAAATAGAAAAAAGGCCACCTCTGATATTACTGTTGAAGATGGCTCTCTTTTAGATGTTCTAATCAAAGACACATCGTCACCTAAGATTTCTCCTACTCCTATTCAAGAGTATATCCCGCTTTCAGTAAATCTAAGGGCCTATGATGAATTAAGCAAAGAAGTGCAGAAGTACGATCCTGACTTTTATGATTTGTCGATTCAGCTTGATGAAGTTAGCATAACTGCTGAACGTATAACACAGAGAGAAAAGGAAAGACAATCTAGAATAGCTCATGTTGGCAAGCCATCACATAGACTAGATCTCATAGAAGATGAATTACTCAGTAATCTCACCGATATCGCCCAGTTATTTCAACTTCTTCCTGGTGTAATTGTACGTAGAAATGGTTTAAATTTTCAAGTCTTTTATAGAAACGCTCCTGTTGGAGTATTCATTATAGATGGCAATCAAACCGATCCAGAAAATATACAAAATTTCTCGCCGCGAGAGATTGAATTTATTGATCTACTCCGAGATACCGATGCTTTTCGGTATCGAGGAGCAAGTGTGGCAATCGCGATATACTTAAAACAAGGTGCAGATGCATATGCTGATGAAACACCTGCTAAGGGGATATCGATCACCGAAGTAATCGGTTATCATCTTGCTAAAGAGTTTGCTTCTCTCCAACTACCCAGGGACTCCAGGTCCCTACTACCTGATATAAGGACTACGTTACATTGGAATCCTAAGATTAGAATCAGCACGTATGATGAAGCCCAAGAAAAAATTTCGTTGTCAGATCAGACTGGGTCATTCACTATAGTTGCGCAAGGGATAAGTGAGGCCGGTCTTCCGCTATTTGGGAGTATGGAGTTTGAAGTAAAGCAGTCCAACTAGGCTAATATTAAATACTAATTTTTCCATCAAGAAGGATTTGGTAAAACTCTCGCGCTCATCTTGTCATCCTTCTTAACAGTTCTTAACACTGTCGTGAATGATCATTTAGGATCACTCTAACTTTTGCCAATAAACTTTACATCGATATAGACCTTACATAAGAAAGTAATAACGATGAACATAACCCCATCATACAAGTTGATCCTCTTAGCAGGGCTGATAGCATTTAGCTTATCACTCACTGCTCAAGATAGTCCTTGGTCTCCAGGTAAGAATCATGGATATGCGCAGATAGTATTTAACACCTTACCTCCTTATACTACCATATTTAACGGAGCGGAAGCTGCACGAGAATCTGAAAGAATCATATCTGAGCTAACGATCTCTTCCTTTGCAGAAATAGGCATCACCAAGAATTTTACGCTAGGAGCCTCCGTACCATTGATCCGCACTGCTACAGGCGAGCCTGGCTTCAACACTACGAATCCTTCCCTACCCGCTGACAATCTTACAAGTTTGGGAAATGTAAGTCTCTCAGCGAAATACACTTTTGGCAATACCCCACTCAAAATAGCTTTCACACCTAAGGTCGACTTCCCAACAAGTAATCGAAGTGATGTGTCAGGATTATCGACAGGTGTTGATGCCTTTACTTTTAGACCTGGCGCCTCTATAGGTAATAGTGGAAACGATTGGTTCTACTATGGATTCTTCGGATACGGGATTCGATCTAACGAACACAACGACTTTCTAAGTTATGGTATCGAAGGTGGTAAGAAATTAGACGACCGACTCTCAGTTATCATCAATATAAACAGACTCCAAAATATCAATAACGGCAATCCTCTCGTAGATTCACCTGCTAATCTTCAAACAGGGCTCTATACTAGCTTCCAAGAATACACTGCCTTCCTCTTGAAGTTTTTTGTAGAAAACTTATACAAAGATTATGGGGCGTTTGTATCCTTTGGAGGAGCGTTTAGTGCTAACTCTGTGGCGGCATCGCCAGCGATTAGTTTTGGGGTGTTTAGGAAGTGGTAGGTGACTGATAAATGGCTTTCTTTGCTAACCAATAGAGTATCTTTAGAACATCCATCACTCAACTTCAGGACACCATGAGATATAGCATATGTCTTTTCTTTTTATTCCTCACATTCTTGCTTCACAGTCAGAGCACACAAGAGATATCACTACTAGAGACAAACGAAACTTGGCGAAAAGAGACATTGACTTTCCCTATACCTTTTGCTCCTTCCATTGATTTTGAAGGTACTGCAGATGTAAGGTTTTCTAAAGGCTGGGCAGACAGCAAAAGTCCACTTTTTTGGACCTATACATTTGCTTGGAATTTATCCCTAAATGAAAAATTATCAGAAAGGTCCTTAGAGGAAAACATGCAGATATATTTCGATGGCCTGATGAATGTTGTCAAAAAGAACACAGAGCAAGAATTGCCAAAGACAGTAGCGCTCATTGTACAAAACGGTAGCAATCAAGATCATAATGAGTACAGGGGAAAGATCAGCATCTATGATGCTTTCTTCTCAGAGGAGATTGTTGTGCTTAATGTTATTGTACATTATAATTATTGCTTGGAAACTAAGCGGCATATTTACTTTTTTAAGTTATCGCCTCAAGCTCTTGAGCATAGTGTTTGGGATGAGGTTCATAAAGTGAGGGTTAGTGATGATGTTTGTGAGTAATCGCTTAATCAATTCTATTTGAAGAATATTTTCAGCTCTTAGAATATAAATACTTAGTCATGCAAAGCATGATTCGTTTGTAGTACGCATCACTCCGTCATGGTTAGCAACAGTAATGCGGCTCAATTAGACTCCCTACATGCTTTTGATGGTTCTTTTGTCAGTCGATACACGTGAATAGAAATAACGACGAAGGAGTTATCAATAATGCCAGAGCATTATTGTGTTCGTGCCGTAAACAACAGGCTTGCGGACGTATACATTGTGTTTTTCTCAAACTTCTCTTTTCTTTTTTCCAGTCGATGAAAAAAGAAAGAAAAAAAATCTTGTCGTGCTAATATTCGCTGCGCTAGATTTAAACTTCCTTCTCATCAGCGGTAACTCGACACTTCCTCGTATGATCGTCCATCCCTTACTCAAGCCAATCTCTCATGGCCGATCCCATAAGGCGAATTGTACCACGACGGTGTCATGCTTAGCATGACTAAGTATCTATCATTTTAAGGTTCTCTCGTCACAGTTAGGCTCGTCTAGGCATAAAATCTCGTGGTGGCTAGGCGCGTGGATCTCGGTTTAGCCTAGAGAGCACGACGAAAAGAGCCAGAGATTTTATTACGAAACTGATTAAAAGTAAGAAGGGCTATTGTAAACGATGAAATTAAGCGAATGGCCAACGAGTATTAGTGTGACTAGATTTTTGCGTCTCTTTGTATCAATGACAAAGAGACTAGAAAGAACGAGAGTAAAAGAGGATGGATAATCGCCAGTGCGACAGGTGCCTTTACCTAGCAACTAAAAAACGATTCATAAAGAAAATAGTACAGCGGGTATAAAACCCGCTGTCTAGGCCATTGGCCTCTTAGGGACTAATTTATTTACTCCAATTTTAACTAACTTGTAGTCACTCCAATCACCCTAAATATTAAAAGTTAAATGATGATAAATCTAACTAAATGGGCATCAGGGATAATCCTATTTTTTCTATTGTCCATGTCACAATTATTGACTGCTCAAGAACATAGCAACAAGAATAAAGCGCACGTAATAAACTCTATAGAGGCGAAGTATGATGCACTCTCAGATCTGAGTGACCGGATCTGGAGTTATGAAGAAATCGCATTTAAAGAAACACAATCTTCAGAAGCTCTTGCTAATTATGCCGAGTCACAAGGATTTACTGTGAAACGTGGTGTCGGTGAGATCCCGACGGCTTTCACAGCTGAATTCGGCTCAGGAAGTCCGGTGATAGGCATCCTTGGAGAGTTTGATGCGCTGCCAGGACTCTCACAAAAAACAGTTCCGCACAAAGAACCACTTAACATAGGGTCTGCTGGACATGGGTGTGGACATAATCTGTTTGGAGTAGCATCACTTGGAGCCGCCACGGCTATTAAAGAGCTCATCGCTAGTGGTGACTTACAAGGGACGATCAGATTCTATGGGACACCGGCAGAAGAAAAATTCTTTGGTAAACTTTGGATGATCCGAGCGGGGCT
>CAZXIE010000134.1:0-9047 GCA_964640065.1 uncultured Saprospiraceae bacterium | reverse complement strand
TACGATTATCCAAACAGTGTACGTGTAGAATCTATACTTGAAGATATGGATCAAGATTTCTTAGGAATTAGAGTAGGGGATCTTAGCGTATTGGATATGACAGCATATAACAGAAGTTCTAATCGCGAGAAATTAGAAATACAGGATGTAGAGGTAAGAGCGGGAGAAAGAGTAACAGTACCGATACATCTATTAAAAGAACTGGAGATGACGGGTATGGCAGTAGAGCTTAACTACGATAGCGAACGATTATCTCTCGAAGATATACGTGGATTACAATCTAGCTTGCCGATTAAGTTTGATACTGATACTCCAGGTGTGATATCTATAGATTGGATAGAGACAAGAGCTAGCCAGATTAGTGTAGAAGATGAGATATTGAGTTTGACTTTTGATGTAAAAAGTGCAGGTGCGCTTTCGCAAATGATCAGTCTCTCACCTTCACAAACTAACGTCATTTCTAATAACGATGGAGATATCTCTCGCTTGGATTTACAATTTAGTACGGAGAGCGGCTTGTCATTAAGTATTACACCGAATCCAGCTATTTCAAATATATTCTTGGAGGTTTATAATAGTTCGCAAGAGACACAAGGAGAAGTGGCTATATACGATATGAGTGGTAGGATGCTACTCCGATACGAGCAAGGACTTACTCATGGTCAAAATGTAATCTCCATAGACCCTAGTTCTGTAGATCTCATAGATGGAATTTATATAGTGGAGTTAACATCTAACGAAACTGTCATAAGAGATAGAGTAGCATACCTGAGATAGACAGAGTTCATCTGTGCGTAATTAAAATATAAATAGGTTCAATACAAAAAGAGGGAGCTCATCATGAGCTCCCTCTTTTTTATTCAATCACCTTGTGGGTGAAGATTAATACTGACTTCGATATTATCTGAATATATATCTGATGCCAAACTGCATCTGCCATCTACTACTTTGGATACCAAAGTCATCGATATTACCAGCAGAAGGATCATTGTCTGTAACTCCTCCAAATGAGAAAGTAGGTATGTTCGTACCATCTTGAAATCCTTCAAAGTCTAACAACTGAAAGTTTCCAAAGCCAGGAGTTTGGAATCTTCTTCCCCAGTTGCTGTTAAGCAAGTTGGTGAAGTTGAAGATATCAAGCGACAACTGTAGTGTGTGTCTCTTTCCACCAGTGTTGATGAATACATCCTGTAAGATCTTAAGATCTATAACATTAGAAAATGGTGCTCTGCTTTGGTTTCTCTCAGCATAGTCACCTCTACGTGTGCTTAGGTAAGGATCATTTTCGATAAACTGATTAAGATCTTGCCACTGCTCCTCAGGAGAAACTCCATTTTCTTCAACTAGGAAGATGTCAGTTGGTCCAGAAGGCACATAGATTAAGTTTCTTTCTCTAGAGTCCTCATTGTTAAGTCTTCCACCATCGTTATAGATATAAGAGAATGGTCTTCCAGATTGTCCTTCGTAGAATAGTGTAATCGTCGTCTTGAGATTATTAGCCCACTCAGTTCTCCAAGTAGCATTACCTAAGAACCTACTACCTTGAGAGAAGTTTGATCTCGCTAGTGGTTGGTCGAAGTTTCTACCACCTACTGAATTCAGTCCTCTCCACTGAGAAGAGTTCTGCGATGAAGTTCCATCGAATACGGAGAAAGAATCTCCGAAGGAATATGCAAAACTTCCACTAAAACCATCTATGAGAGGCTTTGTGATGGAAGCTGTTAAGTTATAGGTGTATCCTTCTGAAGTGTTGTAGCCTAAGAGGATTCTTCCATATGTAGGATCCACTTCGTCTCGTCTATCGTAGATCGGACGATCATCTCCTGTACCTTCTAAATTGCCTATAGAGTTACTAAGATTCAGGTTTTGGTAAGCTACGTTCTGAAGAGTTTTATTATAAATCGCATCCACATTAGCGATCAAGCCTCCTGGTAATTTATGATCAACCGCAAGATTGACTTTAAGTACCTGAGGTAATTTGAAATCTTCAGCAAATAAATCTACCGTTCCATTTGGAGAAGGATTATTAAGATCTACATCTCCAGGTGGTTGAGAGTTTACGTCTGGATTAAATGTAGTAGGGAAGCAACATGTAAATCCTGCATTGAATCCAAAGTTATTATATGCTCCACCAGGCCATACAAGAGGTACTCTACTTGTAAATACTCCGATACCTCCTCTCAATTGCGTAGTGTTATCTCCACTTAGATCATAGTTGAATCCTACTCTTGGAGAGAACATAAGTGGTGTTCCTATAAAATCACCTACTCGTGCTCCTCTTAAGTCATAACCTTCTGCCTCAAGAAGTGGAGCCGTCTCATTGTTGAATTGGTCATTAGCTGGTGTATCAGAAAAATATGGAACATCTAACCTGATACCCGCTGTCAACTTAAATCTCTCCGACATCTGTATTTCATCCTGTACATAAAAACCTATTTGGCCTCCAGTGAATGAGGCAATTGCCTGAGAATCATCTCCAACTACATTATCTCTTAGAGAGAATACTCTTTGAAAGAAGGAAGCATTTTCATCATTTAGGAATGAAGAAAGACCGTCATACTCGTACCAGCCAAAGTTGAACGCTAAGAACAGGTTGTCAACTTTATAAAACTCATTGTGAGTTCCGATAGTAAAGTTGTGCTTTCCTTTGTAAATGTTGAAGTTGTTAGTGATCGTGAAGATATCTTGGTTGAGCAAGTTAGCTGTTGAGAAAGGTTCTGATCCAAATATGATATCTGAACCGTTACCATCATCGATGATCACATATGGGAAGTTCTGACCACTTGGATCTCGATCATCCCTTACACTTGTAAATCCTAGGACGAGATTATTAGAATACTTAGACCCTATGACTGAGTTTAATTCTAAAGAGGTAGAATTCGTCTTGGTATCAAAAAACTCAGCTGAGTTCGTATATCGTAATAACCTAGAATTGGATTGATTGCCTTCTACATTAGTAGCAGCCACATATGAGTGTTTAAGGCTTAACTTGTGGTTATTGCTTAAGTTAAAGTCAAACTTCGCTGTGATCTTATCGCTGTCTATAAAAGTTCTGCTATCAGTTAAGTTGCCTGGATCATATCCGAACTCTCCGTTAAGTTTACTCTCTAGTGCTTGAAGATCCGCTAGAGAGGAGTTTCCATTGTAGTCCGCAAAATCAAAAGGGAGTGGGAGCTCGTCACGCTGTATCTCTCCATTTACAAAGAAGAAAATTTTATCTTTTACTAATGGTCCACCAATTCTGAAACCAGTTGTTCTGGCTGAAAAATCTGCAAGTCTTGTTCTTTCGACATTAGGATTGTCAGTAGGTGTTTTACCAGCTAAGCTCTGATTTCTCATGAATGTATAAACAGAACCTTCGACATTGTTACTACCTGATTTTGTGATGGCATTGATAGAACCACCAGCAAATCCACCAGCTCTTACATCAAATGGAGCAAGAGAGATCTGGAACTCTTCGATTGCGTCTACAGAAAACGGCGAAACACCTGTCTGGCCACCATTCGTACCGGATCCGGCAAGACCAAATACGTCGTTATTTACAGCACCATCTATATATATGGCGTTAAATCGGTTGTTAACCCCATTGAGCGAGATTGAAAATCCATCATTGCCCTCAGTTACAGTAGCTTGTGGAGTCACTCTTGCGAAGTCACCGATAGATCTACTCACAGTTGGGAGTATGCCTATTTGATCAGCGCCGATAAAAGTCTCTGCACCAGTTCTGTTACCATCGAAGACATCGCTTCTGCTTGCAGTGATAGCTATCTCATCCAGTTGAACCGAAGTCTCACTTAGCGACTCACTTATTCTTAGAGTTTGACCGAGATTAAGGTAGATGTTGTCTTTAGAAAGCTCTTCATAACCTGTGTAAGACACAGAAATTCTGAAGGGACCGCCGGTTCTCATATTAGAGATACGGTAGTAGCCATCTAGATCTGTGCTAGTACCATAGAAAGTACCAGTAGGTCCATGGACAGCTGTTACATTGGCGCCAACTAGGGCTTCGCCTGAATTATCAGTAATCTGTCCACTGATAGATGCAGTCGTAACACCTTGAGCATGGATTGTTAATGATGCCATACCCAATAGCATCATGAATAGTAGAATTCTCATAAAGGTTGGTTTAAAATGATAATAGTTTTTTCACATTAAAAGCATCGCAAAAGTACCTAGCCGTTGTTAAGAGGACATAAGATATATGTGAAATAATTATATACTTTATCCACATGTTGTTAACATTTCGATAAGAGAGAAGAGTAAAAACCTGCCCAATAAGTCGATAAAAGGGTCTTTGGACTAGCTTATAGCAGCTCGATAAGCGCCTTTCTTGGAGAGCTTGACATCGATGTGATCCTTGACTGTAGTGGCTAAGGACATACCTACGAAGTCTACTTGGATAGGCCAAGATTTATGCTTCCGGTCTACAAGTACGGCTACTTGTAACTTCTTCACCATAGTCTCCATGAACGGACGGCAGGCGTAGAATAGAGTCCGTCCAGTATTAGCAACATCATCGACGAGGATGACATGTTTTCCTTTTAATTCTTTAGAAGTCAGGGTGATTTCGACGTTTCCATCTAAGGGTTTTGCAGCGTTGAGTTTAACCCGTACTAACTCAGTTTCTATCACATGACTCTTGATATGAGCGATCTCATCGGCTAGAAGAGATGCCAGTCTATATCCGTTATTATTAATGCCGGCGAGCAGGATCTTCTTAGCAGATATATTTTGTTCGATTATTTCATAGGCCATACGCGTCAATATTTGACCTATTTGTTTATCATTGAGTACCGACATTTGTTGGAGATTTACGCTTCGTTACCTCGCAAATATACCCTGCGCACATGGCATTGTCACAGATCATATTCATCTTACTTCTCGCTGGCGTCAGTTTTATCGCTTTTAGACAGTTTGGAGCTATCTATAAAACCATTAAACTCGGCAAGTCTGAGGATATCTCCGGAGATGCCGGTTGGCGGTGGAACAATGTTCTATTAGTAGCTTTTGGGCAGAAGAAGATGTTCAAGAGATGGATACCTGCCATCTTTCACTTCTTTATCTATGCCGCCTTTCTGATGACTCAAGTAGAGTTCATCGAGATTATCATCGATGGACTCGGAGGAGTACATCGCTTTTTTGCTGGGAAGATTGGATTTTTATATCCCTTCATCATCAGTACGATAGAAATCCTATCACTACTTGCATTTGTATCTACAGTGATCTTCTTATGGAGAAGAAATATCCTCAAGGTGCCAAGACTTGTTATGCCTGAGATGAAGGGATGGCCTAAGTTGGATGGTAACCTCATCCTAGTAGGAGAGCTACTACTGCTCATAGGTATCTTTAGTATGAATGGTGCGGATGTCTTACTACAGAAGTTAGACCCTAGTCACTTTCCAGATACAGGTACTCTCGCTGTGAGTAGTTGGTTAGGGCCAGCTTTATTTGGAGGATTTGACGCAGGGACTTTACATGTCATAGAGAGAGCGGGCTGGTGGCTACACTTGATGGTAGTCTTTGGTTTTATCACCTATCTACCATTCTCAAAGCACCTACATATCTTTCTCGCCTTCCCTAATGTCTACTTCTCTAAAAACCGCAGTCGTGGAGAGATGGAGAATATGCCTGAGATCATGAACGAGGTGAAGTCCATGATGGGGCTAGTGGAGGACACTGGAGCGGAGATGTCAGAAGAGATCCCAGAGTTTGGATCGAAAGATATAACGGACCTAAGTTGGAAGACGATACTTGAAGCATATACGTGTACAGAGTGTGGAAGATGTTCTTCGGTTTGTCCAGCTAATATGACAGGCAAGAAGTTATCTCCAAGAAAGATCATGATGGATATCAGAGATCGGGCAGAAGACGTAGGTAAGAAGATTAGATCTGGTGATAAACAGTATATCAAGGAAGAACTGAGAGAAAGTGGAGAAGCCCTATCGGCCAAGAATTTTCATGACGGCTTATCTCTTTTTGATAAGATCACTCATGAAGAACTCTATGCATGTACGACGTGCAATGCCTGTGTCGAAGCATGTCCTGTGATGATCAGTCCGGTAGAACCGATCTTGGAGATGCGCAGATATGATATCCTCACTAACAGTGCTGGACCGTCTGATTGGCTACCGATGTTTAACAGCGTCGAGCAGGGTGGTGCCGTATGGCAAATGCCTGATGCACGTGATGCATGGGTAACTCAAGACTAAAGAAAACATTTACGAAAGTGAAGAAAAAGATATGGCAGTAAAGACAATCGCCGAATACGTAGGAGCTGGTGAAAAACCGGAAATTTTATTTTGGGTTGGATGTGCAGGTAGCTATGATGCGCGAGCACGGAAGATCTCGCAGGCATTTGCTAAGGTGCTACAAAGTGCAGGTATCTCCTTTGCTATCTTAGGTAATGAAGAAAGTTGTACTGGCGATCCAGTTAGACGTGCAGGCAATGAGTTTCTCTTTCAAATGTCGGCACTACAGAACATAGAAGTGCTGAACGGTTATGAGGTCCAAAAGATCGTCACTGCATGTCCGCACTGCTTTAATACGCTGAAGAACGAGTATCCCAAATTAGGGGGCAACTACGAAGTACTCCATCATACTCAACTCATCAGTCAACTGATCTCTGAAGGGAAACTCAAGGTAGAAGGCGGAGCATGGGAAGGAAAAAAGATCACCTATCATGATAGCTGTTACCTTGGCCGAGTCAATGGTGAGTACGAGGCGCCTAGAAGTATCCTAGATTCTTTACAGGCTGATGTCGTAGAGATGGATGAGACCCGAAGTCGCGGACTCTGCTGTGGGGCTGGAGGAGCTCAGATGTTCAAAGAAGACGAACCTGGTGACAAGCGAATCAATACTGCGCGCATCGAGCAAGCCTTAGAAACTGGCGCTAACGTAGTCGCAGCTAACTGCCCTTTCTGTATCACGATGTTGATGGATGGTATCAAGGCGAAAGAGAGACAAGACGATGTCATGGTGCTCGATATAAGCGAACTGATCGTACAAGCTAATAACCTTTAAGCCCAGCTATGACTGTCGAGTTACCTACTAGTTGGACAGATATGGCTGATGATGCTCGTATCTGGATGTGGGCGTCTCCTAAGAAACTGAGCGATACCGAAGTTGAAAAGATAGATGGCCATCTTGGCAAGTTCGTGAGGAGATGGACGAGTCATCAAGTTGCTTTGAAGGCACAATCCAAGGTGTTTTTTGGACACTTTGTAGTGGTGGCTTTAGATCAATCTGCTTCTACTGGAGCCAGTGGTTGTAGCATAGACTCTCTAACGCATGAAGTGCAAGGAGTTGCACAAGCCCTCAGCATTGATCTTCTGGATCGCCAGACGTTTTACTTTCATAAAGAAGACGAGATCGACTTGGTGAAGATGACTGCTATACAAGCTGCCGTATCAGAAGGTCGCATCAGTGCAGACTCCTTAGTCTTTGATACACTGATCAAAACCAAGAAAGATCTTGAACACAACTGGATCAAACCTGCCAATGAGAGCTGGCATGCTCGCTTCTTCTAGAGCTACAAGTTAGAACTAGAAGTTATGTACGAAGTCTATCCAGTATTCTAGCGCAACAAATTCTCGAGCTCGGTCATTGAGTGGTAGAAGTAAGTGAAAACCGTAGGCCCATTTGCCACCACCTCCTGCGAGATATCCACCTCCCACGGATGGATATAAGATCCCTTCGCGAATCTCCGTACCAACGGTAGTAAATCCTTCGAAGTCGGTATATCCATATTCGCCATGGAGATATATCTCATTGGTGATCTTAAATCGGGTAAAGGCTGCACCTCCATAAGAGAAGAGACCTACATCTGGACCATTAAGAGTAAGGAGGTCATAGAATCCTTTAGCAGAGACTCCTACTGACACTCTTTCTTTGAGTTCTAGTCCATACTTAAACTTACCAGATATACTGAAGTTACTACCGAAGCCAAGCGTACCTAGTGAAAACCCATACCAAGTATTCAGGTCTTCTTTTACATCTGCGCGAGATCTTCTATTATCTGAGGATTCGCTTCTTTCTCTGGACGTTGTTCTTGTCCTTCTCTGAGCATCTAATGTATCCTGTAAGATTAAAGACATTAGTAAAATCAATATGCTCTTTATACCCAATTTATAGTACATATGCTTTATTTTTACCATGTAAAGATAGTCTTTACACTTTTATAGACTTGTAACAACAACAGAGGTCACTGTGCTATCTAAGACAATTACTTTAAGTAATAATTAATAAAGCAAGGTCTAGTGCGTTTCATAACATATCTTGGAATCTAGATTTGACAATCCCATTGTACATCTCACGAAGCATACATAAGTATCTGTCGGTAAGCCTGTTAGGTTTGCTTATGCTTGGGTTTTCCCAGTCACTAGATGCGCAATCCTGCGAGGTAACCATGTTGCATGGGGAACCCGTTGAGATTCCGGATAGAGATACAGTTGTACTTAGGATTTTTGTGACCGAAGCAGATCTCGAAGACTTAGGTAGCTTTCAATCTGTGTGTGATGTCCAGATCAACTTTGATCATCAGAAGTTAAGTGATCTCACCTTCGAATTATTCAGCCCTTTTGGTGATACGGTCATGTTGATCGGCCCAGCTATTGTGAATGGAACGCAATCTTCAGCATTTAGGATAAATCATGATCTCACGTTTATATCTGGCATTTCGGGAGCAAATGGAGTTGTACCAACTCCGGACCCACCTCTCGAAAGCCCATGGACGAATCAAATATTTGGATGGGGTGCACAGTCCTCTTATGGAGGGACATATGTTCCTTTTAATGGTGACTTTCAGGATAATATGGGAGGGGGTTTTGATCGAGGACCAGTCACTGGTATCTGGGAACTTCGAGTCATCGATCACTTTCAAAACGACGTAGGTAACATCAATAGTTTTGGCATCACTTTTTGTGATGAAGATGGATTAGTATGCGGCTCTTGTGAAGCAGAGGCAGGCTCATTTGACATTCCAGCTGATACTACCTTTATCTGCGTCGGAGATACTTTTGATCCGCATGAGATTTATACCGAAGGTCCTA
>CAZXIE010000133.1:0-9285 GCA_964640065.1 uncultured Saprospiraceae bacterium | reverse complement strand
AAAGACGGACCATATAGAAGAGCCAGCATGGCATTTGATATCGGTACGATCCCTCGCGTATTTAAAGATCAATCATTTCGGGCTGCGGCATTTGGTTACTTTGGACATATGTGGGAGTTGTATGCGTTTTGGGCATTCGTGCCTGTTATGATAGTGAGCTATGGGGAGATGCACCAACATGATATCACACATCAGTCTTTGCTTGCCGGTATCATCATAGGAGTAGGTGGCCTCTCATGCATACTTGGTGGAGAGCTATCCAAAAGATATAATACAAAGAAGCTGGCAAGTTCTTTCCTACAGGCTTCCTTCGTTTGCTGTTTGGTATCACCATTCGTTTTTGAGATTAATTCATTAGTGGTCTTTCTTAGCTTTCTGATCATATGGGGATTAGCAGTGATCGCCGACTCGCCTTTATTCTCTTCCTTGGTAGCGACCAATGCTCCAGCGGCATCAAAAGGCACAGCTTTGACCATTGTTAATTGTATTGGATTTGCGATTACGATCGTGTCCATCCAGCTGCTGACCTTGCTACAAGGCCAGGTCAACTTCAGGTATCTTTTTTTGGTCTTAGCTATCGGACCTGCTTTAGGACTACTAGCCCTAAGAAGCCAACAGAAGTCCGTCTAATGAGATACCTTTAGGTAGTAATATTTTCTAATATGAATAAAGTGGTAAAAGATGCCGCCGAGGCTATCCAAGGAGTATCAGATGGTATGACGCTGATGTTGGGTGGATTTGGACTTTGTGGCATCCCA
This sequence comes from uncultured Saprospiraceae bacterium, assembly GCA_964640065.1. Lineage (GTDB taxonomy): Bacteria > Bacteroidota > Bacteroidia > Chitinophagales > Saprospiraceae > JAJRXG01. The sequence goes on along the minus strand of CAZXIE010000133.1, from coordinate 8,527 downwards.
GAAAACTGTATATCAGCTCTCGTCGAAAGCAATGTGAAAGACCTAACCTGCATATCTAATAATGCCGGGGTGGACGACTTCGGACTCGGTCTTCTACTTCAAAAGAGACAGATTAAGAAGATGATCTCTTCTTATGTCGGAGAGAATGATGAGTTCGAAAGACAAATGCTTAGTGGAGAACTCGAAGTAGATCTGATCCCTCAAGGTTCACTTGCTGAGAGATGTCGTGCAGCTGGTGCTGGTATCCCAGCCTTTTTTACACCTGCAGGATTTGGCACTGAAGTCGCCGAAGGAAAAGAGGTAAGAGAATTTAATGGCAAGCCACACATCTTAGAGCATGCTTTCGATGCTGCCTTTGCCATGGTCAAAGCTTGGAAAGGAGATCGCTATGGCAATCTCGTCTTTAAAGGCACTGCTAGAAACTTTAATCCTGTCATGGCGATGGCAGGAAAGATCACAATCGCAGAAGTAGAAGAACTCGTAGAGCCAGAAGATATAGATCCTAATCATATACATCTACCTGGCATATTTGTGCAGCGCATCTTCCAAGGTGTGAATTATGAAAAGCGTATCGAACAACGCACAGTAAGATCCAAAGCTTAGACCATAGACTTATGTTAGATAGAGAAGGAATAGCAAGGCGCATAGCCCAAGAACTTAGAGACGGATGGTATGTCAATCTCGGCATAGGCATCCCCACATTAGTAGCTAACTATATACCTGATGGTATGAGCGTAGAGTTTCAGTCAGAAAATGGGCTGTTAGGTATGGGCCCATTTCCCTTCGAGGGGGAAGAAGATGCAGATTTGATCAATGCTGGCAAACAAACAGTCACCATGCGTGAAGGTGGTTCTATCTTCGATTCATCCATGAGCTTTGCGATGATCCGTGGACAGCATATCAACCTCACGGTCCTAGGTGCCATGCAAGTCTCTGACACTGGAGATATTGCTAACTGGAAGATCCCAGGTCGCATGGTGAAAGGTATGGGCGGTGCGATGGATCTCGTAGCCTCTGCCGATAATATCATCGTAGCGATGAGCCATGCCAATAAGAAGGGAGCATCAAAGCTCCTGCCCGCATGCACTCTGCCATTGACGGGAGTCGGGTGTGTCAAAAAGATCGTCACAAATATGGCGGTACTTGATGTAGGCCCTGATGGATTTATCCTTAGAGAGTACGCACCTGGCGTGACCATCGAAGAGATCCAAGAAGCAACTGCTGGCAGACTCGTCATCCCTGATGATGTCAAAGAAATGGAGCTCTAGATGGGAGTTCCTATCGTGCCAGCGGCCACCTCTATGTTGCTACGTGATCGCGCAGGCGTGCTAGAAGTCTTGCTCCTCAAGAGAAATTCTAAACTTGCCTTTGCACCAAGTGTGTGGGTCTTTCCTGGCGGTCGTATAGACGCTATCGATGGACCATTGGAACTGGATCATAAACTTGAAACTGCTAAGGTCGCCGCAGTCCGTGAGTGCGCCGAGGAAACAGGCATCTCCATCACCGCTTCATCATTATCTCACTTTTGTAAATGGACCACTCCCAAGGGAGGCAAGAAGAGATTTGAGACATTCTTCTTTCACACTTTCGTAAATGAATCATCCACAACCGTCACTATAGATGACTCTGAAATCGTGGATCATCTATGGCTGACTCCTACAGAGGCCCTAAAGAAATTATCACTGAAAGAAATCAATCTACTCCCTCCGACCTTCATCACCCTAGAGCGCATCAAGAACTGTGTAACTTATGCAGATGTCGTCGCCGAGTTCGATAGAACAGGATTGATCATAGCAGAACCCGTAACCACTTTTAAAGACGATAAATTTTACAGTCTATATCGTGGAGACAGTGGCTACGACACTGTCGATATCAGTAAGAAAGATTCACTCCATAGACTCACCATGGACATGACTACTAATCAATACGTCATACTGCACAACAATACCTCAGCACCTCCTATACACGGTGGAGTTATGCTCTACTTACCTGAGCTGGGGTAGATAAAAGGTGTCTCGTGCATAGCGGTAAAAGAGAACGCTTTACATAGGACTTACGCTCCTCCGAGAATTTTTTTTATATGGTATGTGCAGCACGATTTATCTAGACGCCATCTGGTCTTTCTAATTAATTACCTTAGCGAACTGTCTGCCAAGCAGACATGATTTAAAAAACTAATCTTCGTACGAAATCAACGTCTATTATGCGCTCAGCATCGCTCTTTTCTTATTACTTCTCATTTATCATTCTCGTTTCTCTCTTCACCATAGGCTGTGCCCAACAAGGGACCGCTGATCAACCAGACAGACCTATCGATAGTATCAATCCTGAAGACTGGACGAGCATCAAGTCACTACCTCTTGATCCCGATATAGAAGCACAGATAGATGAGATACTACCCAAGCTTACCTTAGAACAAAAAGTCGGACAGGTCATACAAGGTGATAGCGAATCTATCACTCCTGAAGAAGTAAAAAAATACAGACTAGGATCTATCCTAAGTGGAGGCAACTCGGCACCAGGACCAAATCCATATGCCGATACAAAATCATGGCTCAGTAGAGCCGATGAATATTATAATGCCTCCATCGATGAAGAAGGAGTCGAGATAGCCATCCCTTGTATATGGGGTATCGATGCTGTGCATGGTCACGCTAACCTCACAGGTGCTATCGTGTTTCCACACAACATCGGATTAGGTGCTATGCGTAATCCTGATCTCATGGAAAAAATAGCTGAAGTGACTGCAAAAGAACTAACAGTATCAGGTCATGATTGGACCTTTGCTCCAACCTTAGCAGTACCAAGAGACCTCAGATGGGGACGGAGTTATGAAGGGTTTTCTGAAGATCCCGACATAGTCAAGTCTTATGGCGACCGCATCGTATATGGACTTCAAGGTCGATTTGGTAAGGATGGATTTATGGGTGAAGGTCGAGTTATTTCTTCTGCCAAGCACTTCCTGGCAGATGGTGCGACTGAAAAAGGAGTAGATCAAGGCGACGCTCTTATCGACGAAACTGAGTTGAGAAAGGTACATGCAGCGGGTTACTACAGTGCTATACCTGCTGGCGTCCAGACAGTGATGGCTTCCTTTTCAAGCTGGCAAGGAAGAAAGCTACACGGAGACAAAGATCTGTTGACAGGTGTCCTGAAGGAACAGCTTGGATTTAATGGATTTGTAGTCGGAGACTGGAATGGCCACGGACAAGTCCCTGGATGTACCAATACAGACTGCCCTCAGTCTCTGAATGCAGGACTAGATATGTACATGGCACCAGATAGCTGGCGAGGACTCTATGAGAGCACGCTTAAGCATGTTCAAAGTGGGACGATCCCTATGTCTCGACTAGATGACGCAGTAAGACGTATACTTAGAGTCAAGATTGCTTCAGGTATATTCACTAAGGGAGCACCTAGCACTCGTAAAAATGCAGGTGATGAAAGTCTACTCGGACTTCCAGCACATAAAGCCATAGCTCGACAGGCAGTACGAGAGTCCATGGTATTACTCAAGAATAATAATAACACGCTGCCTCTTGATGCCTCCAAGACAATCATGGTCATCGGAGATGGAGCAGAAAGTATCTCTAAAGCGTCAGGTGGATGGACACTATCGTGGCAAGGTACTGGTCATAAAAATGCAGACTTCCCTAATGGATCATCGATCCTTTCTGGCATAGAAGAAGCTGTCGCCGCTGCAGGTGGCAAAGTAGTTTACTCAGCAAGTGGTAATACGAATGTAGCCGCCGATGCAGTCATCGCAGTATACGGCGAAGATCCATATGCAGAGTTCCAAGGTGATCGTGAAAGCCTAGACTTTGAACCCAATGGATTCGACGTCGGAAAATTAGCGGAGTTAAAAAGTAAGGGCATCCCAGTGGTCTCTGTTTTTCTATCAGGGCGACCTCTTTGGGCTAATTCAGAGATCAATCAATCAGATGCTTTTGTAGCTGCATGGTTACCTGGTAGTGAAGGCGGCGGGATATCTGACTTGTTATTCCAACGAGATCCTTCTTATAACTTTACAGGAAAGCTTTCTTTCTCTTGGCCAGCAAGTGCGGTATACTCGGAGAGCGCCGAGCCATTGTTTGAACTAGGATATGGACTCTCTTATGAAAGTAACGAGACTATAGCTGCACTTCCTGAAGCATCAGGATTGGAAAATATGGGCGTAGCTTCTAGCGGAGAATTCTATGCCAAAGGAGAAGCAGTAGCTCCTTGGGGTTTATGGCTAAGTACAGGTGATCTGGTCAAGCAGATAGCAAGCTATCCTACTTCTGTGGGTGGCCTTATCGTCAGCAAAACTGACTTTGCTGCCCAAGAAGATGCACTACGCATCAAATGGACAAAATCAGACTTCGACGAACTAAGAGTTACAACCGCTGCCCCAAGTGATATGTCGCGACAATCGAATGGTGCGATGGAACTCGCTTTTTCTGCACGATCCTTTAAAGCAGAGGGTGCTGTAGTGCAGATAGGTATGTGTGATGCTGCAGAGGACTGCGACCAATCCTTGAATATCAATATCGCAGCCAATGATTGGCAAGAGTATCGGATCAGCCTCAGTTGCTTTGAGAAGCTAGGTGTGGATATGACTAACATTAGCTCTGCTCTCACCATCACGGCTGACAGTGGAGTAGAGATAGGTCTTGGAGATATCCGATTAGAGTCAGATACAGATGCTAAGCCAGGATGTGACGGCAAGTAAAAGATTTTAGTACAATCGCTTCTGAGTGACAATTGACTTTTATTAATGGTCAGGATTTATATCTATCTTCCTACTATTAATATTTGTCGATATGAAACTCAGATACTATATGCTCTACGGAGCCGTCATCCTTTTACTTCTAGGAGCTTGCAAGACTGCCGAGCAAGATCCGCTCAAGTTGGTCATAGATAGTGATCAAGTAGAAGCTTCTCTACAGGAAACTTTGATCACGGCTAAAGAGGGATCCACCATCATACTCCCTGAAGGGAAATTCTCTTTTAAAAGAAGTCTCTCTCTTGCTGACACACCTAACATGACGATCAAAGGTGCAGGTAAGGGCAAGACGATTTTGTCCTTCATGAATCAGATTGAAGGAGCAGAAGGTCTACTTGTGAAACATGTAAAAGGGCTCCTGCTTGAAGGGTTTACTGTACAGGATTCTAAAGGTGATGCGATCAAAGTACAAGACTGCTCAGAAGTAGTATTAAGAGATCTCGAAACGACTTGGACGCAAGGTAAGAAATCTACTAACGGCGCCTATGGTCTTTACCCCGTCAGTAGTACCAATGTCCTGATGGAAGATTGTGAAGCATCATTTGCCATGGATGCCGGCATCTATGTAGGTCAGTCTAACAATGTCGTTGTCAGAAGAAACTATGCACACAATAACGTAGCAGGACTAGAGATAGAAAACACGATCAATGCCGAAGTATACGAAAACAAGTCAGTAGGTAATACTGGTGGTATGATGATCTTTGATATGCCAGACCTCCCTCAAGCTAATGGTGATAGAGTGAAGTTCTATAACAACATCATGGAGGATAACAACGGTGAAAATTTTGCTCCAGAAGGTATGGTCGTTAGTACGATCCCTCCAGGCACAGGCATGTTCATCATGTCACATAGTAATATCGAAGTGCATGATAACGTGATAAAAGGACATAAGACACTCGGCTTGGCTGTTAACAGTTGGTTGATCACGGGCATACCATATGAATCTGAAGAGTTCGACCCCTACTCTACTAATATCTATATCCATGACAATGTCATCGAAAGTCCAGATGCCACTCCCGATACAAGTACAGATATGGGAAAGATGGTCACCGGAGTCTTAGGAGGTAAGGTGTACGACATCATCATCGATGGCATCTTCAAGCCAGACACGATGGGCAAGGATGGTCCCCCGACGACTTACTGCTTTCAAAATAATGGAGATATCACTTTCGTAAATCTTAATGCTGGCAAAGGAATGGACCCAGCTCAGATGATTCAGAATCTCGAGTTCGACATCGATAAGTATAACTGTGCACTTCCAGATTTTGATACTTCGAAGCATGATGACTGGCTAGCGGTTAATTAATGTGCTAATTTTTGAATTAGCGAATTTGAAAATTTGTGAATGAGCAAATGGGAAGGACGGGCTGGAATGTATGTGGGTAGGATCACCTCTGTCTCCTTCATGCTTGTTATACTATGTCTGTGTTTAGCTCGATGTAGTCAGAATGAAGGCATTGTGATCCCAGACGAACCATTTCAAAAGCTATCTCAGTATGGTTTTTTTGAGGGTGAGCTATCAGATTTACTGCCTCATGAGGGCGTGGTGCCCTATGACCTTCAGTCTCCACTTTTCTCAGATTACTCATACAAGACTCGGTTTGTATGGATGCCTAATGGTACAGCCGCCAACTATACTCAAGATCACGTGCTTGATTTTCCGAAAGGGGCTGTACTTATCAAGAGCTTCTACTATCCGCATGACGAGAGAGATCTCTCTCTTGGACGCCATATCGTAGAGACAAGAGTACTCATCAATCGTGGGGAAGCATGGGATGCCTATGGCTACATCTGGGATGAAGATCAGCAAGATGCAAAGTACACCATCGTAGGCGATATCAAGGATCTCTCTTGGATAGATAAGGAAGGAGAAACTCGTCACGTCCCTTATATTATCCCTAACAAGAACCAATGCAAGAGCTGTCACTCCTATAAAGAGAAGCTCATGCCTATCGGCCCCAAGGTGCGTAATCTAAATAAAGACTACGCCTATGCATCTGGCACCCAGAATCAGCTTGCTCATTGGCAAGACATAGGATATCTCAACGGGCTAACCTTGACAGATGCACCAGCAGTAGCGAAGTGGGACAACTCGAATCATGACATCCATGATCGAGCTATGGCCTACCTTGATATCAACTGTGGTCACTGCCATAATCCTGATGGTGCTGGACATACCTCTGGCCTTACCTTATTAGCTGACAGTCAACCTGGTCTCAAACTAGGCATCTACAAACCATCGGTAGCTGCTGGTGCTGGTACAGGTGGACATACCTATGGCATCAATCCTGGTGATCCTGAGACATCTATCATGGTCTATCGTATGAGCACAGATAACCCTGGAGCTATGATGCCAGAAGTTGGACGCCAACTCGTACATGATGAAGGCGTCACACTTATCTCGGAGTGGATCAAGCAACTTCCGAAAGAAGACTTTGATCATCTCTTAGATGTTGGTGCTTCTGACTAAGATCACTCTAGACCTACAAACTCAAAATAATTCTCTCGATCAATCGTCTTAAAGCTGCCATCAGGATAGTGCTTAGTCCAAGATGCAGGTGCGCTCTTTCTTTTTCGGCGCCACTTAAATTCATATCCATCTAGATTACCGTCTTTGCTTTCTATATAATCAAGCTCAGCTCCTGAGTAGAGTCGCCAAAAGAAATGATTTGGTGTAGGTCGATTATAATCATTGAAGCGCTGTCTTTCTATGAATAAGAAGTTTTCCCATAAAGCCCCTTTGTCATTACGTAAGTCCAGATTCTGAAAATTATCTATCAACGCGTTACGTACACCCAAGTCGTAGAAGTAAAATTTACTCCTACGGGTAACCTCATTACGTAGGTTAGTGCTATAACCATTGAGCGACTTGATGACAAAAGACTTTTCCAGTAAGTCTATGTAGTGCTGTACAGTCTCTGTACTCATCCCAAGTTGGCGACCTAGTTCACTAAATGACACTAATGATCCTACCTGGTAAGACAGTAAGCGTAGCAGGTCCTTCAGCTTACTTGAGTGTCGTATCCCACTCAACTCCAACACATCTTTAAAGAGATATGCGCTAGTTAGCTTGCGTAGGTAATCAGCTCTATCCACTCCTGATGTCAAGCTGTATACTTCCGGGTAAGATCCATATATCAGTAGATCTTCGATCAATTGATCGGCTTCGTGTACACCAGTATGAGTGGCAATCTCCTGCAGACTAAGTGGATACATTTGATAGGACCAAAACCGACCAGCCATGGATTCTTCCACAGCTTTAGCAAGATCAAATGCTGATGATCCTGTCGCTATCACTTTGATATCAGGCAAATGGTCATGCATGATCTTGAGTGTTCGTCCTATCCCCTTTACGCGCTGAGCTTCATCTATAAAGACATAATCATAACCGTCTACTAGACGTGTGAGCTTCTTGAGTTCTCTACTTTCAAGTACATCTTCATACTCTCCAAGATCGGCATCGATATAAAGGGTACTCTTATCAGCTATCAGCGACTTAAGCATAGTCGTCTTACCCACTTGTCGCGGACCATATAAGATCACGGCCTTATCAGACTTCGATAATCTGTCTAGTATGACTCGAGAAAGTTTCCTCTCAACTCTCCCTTTAAGGGTTCTCATGACACAAATCTATGCCATTAAATCTATGAATTCAAGCTAATTCGTCAGATATACTCTATGAATTCAAGCTAATTCGTCAGATATACTCTATGAATTCAAGCTAATTCGTCAGATATACTCTATGAATTCAAGCTAATTCGT
>CAZXIE010000132.1:0-9349 GCA_964640065.1 uncultured Saprospiraceae bacterium | reverse complement strand
ACATCTGGGCGAAGGTGGTGAGGCCTTATGTAGAGGAGTAGGCACTTCCTATTTGGATATAGCACCTCTCTTTCCAAGCTCGACTACTCTAGCATCGACGATCTTCCCACCGTCTTCTATGCCGAACTTGATCAGTGTTCTAAACTTGTGAAAGCCTTGGTATCCACAAGCACCAGGATTCATATGCAATACATCATGAGCTTTATCACGCATCACTTTTAGGATATGCGAGTGACCGCAAATATATAAGCCAGGCTGTTCCTCTTTGATCGTCTTGCTTACGCGCTTGTAATATCGGCCTGGATAACCACCTATGTGCGTCATGAATACTTTTAGCCCATTAGCATTCCAGATGATATCGCGATCGTATCTCTCTTTGAGCTCACCGTTATCGATGTTGCCCCAGACCATTTTGACAGGTGGGCCGATCGCCTCTATGGCATCAGCTGTTGCTATATCGCCGATATCTCCAGCATGCCAGATCTCATCACAATCCTTGAGATGCTTGATAACATCATCACCAAGATAGCTGTGCGTATCAGATATAAGGCCTATCAGGAGCAATCCTAACTGTTAACTATCTGCTTAACAGTATTGCGACCTAACTGATGCATGTGAACTTCATCTGGACCATCTGCTAGCCTGATAGTACGTGCATAGCTATAGTATGATGCTAATGGTGTATCTCCACTGACACCCATACCTCCGTGCGCTTGTATCGCTCGATCGATGACACTACTTGCCATGTTAGGTGCGACTATCTTGATCATAGCGATCAAGTCTTTGGCTCCTGCAGCCTCGTACTTGTCGATCTTATCTGCCGCCGATAAAGTAAGCAAGCGCGCTTGCTCGATCTCACATCTTGACTTCGCGATATCTTGACGGATACTACTAAAGTCTTTGATATATCTACCGAAAGCTTCTCTTTCATTTACCCTCTTGCACATCAACTCTAGAGCTCGCTCAGCACATCCGATGAGTCTCATACAGTGGTGTATACGACCTGGGCCTAAGCGTCCTTGAGCTATCTCGAATCCTCTTCCCTCTCCAAGTAGAAGGTTAGACGCTGGTACTCGTACATTATTGAGATCTACCTCAGCATGCCCATGAGGAGAGTCCACATGACCGAATACTGATAGTGCTCTGATGACAGTGATGCCAGGAGTATCAGCAGGCACTATTATCATACTCTGCTGTGCATGTCGTGGTGCAGATGGATCGGTTTTCCCCATAAGGATGTATACATCACATCGCGGATGCATCACACCTGAGGACCACCACTTGCGACCGTTGATGACGTATTCGTCTCCTTCTCTACGGATAGAAGTCTCTATGTTAGTTGCGTCAGAAGATGCTACTCGAGGTTCTGTCATCAAAAAGGCTGATCTGATTTTTCCTTCCATCAAGGGTGTTAACCACTTATCCTTGTGTTCTGGAGTGCCGTACTTGGCAAAGACCTCCATATTACCCGTATCTGGTGCGCTACAGTTAAAGACCTCAGAAGACCAAGGGACTTTTCCCATCTCTTGTGCCAGAGGTGCATATTCTAGGTTCGTCAGCCCTGGGCTGTAGTCTCCATAGTTTTTTGGTAAGAAGAGATTCCACAGCCCAGCTTCACGTGCTTTTTGCTTGAGATCTTCGATGCCTGGCCATTCTTTCCAGAGATTGTTATGATCAGTAAAGTAGGCGTAGGTTTCTTTCTCTATCGGATAGATATGTTGGTCCATGAAGCTTTTGACCTTCTCCTGTAACTCTTTAGCCTTATCTGAAAATTCGAAATTCATATGTTCTTTTTTCTATGTCAATGATATGATATACCCATGTGCCGCATCCGCCTTTCCTTCAGTGATGAGATGATGTATATCTATGAGGGCTTGTTCTCCCTTTTTATGATTTATATTAATCCAGTTCTTACTATCTTGAGCAAAGGCACCATATGATGTCCCCAGTGCCATGGTAAATGCTTCCATGCCATCTCGCTTGATTTTTTCTTGAGCATAAGTAGGAGCAAAAAACATGACTCCTTCTGGTCCGCCTTGCACTTTATCCGCTTCCCAATCTACAAAACCTACCAAACAGAGATACGTAAGGTGATCAGAAAGATGCGAAGCTAGATCTGCTTTAACTGGCGCACTACCACTAAAGTCAACTATAGAGGACGGTATCTGTGAGATCAGTTTGACATCCTTATAACTGTAGACTTCATCATAGTAGCCTGTAGACTTCACCTGCTCCACGCGATGACTTGAAGTCAGTCCGACAACCTTCACAGGGTCTTCTTTTAGACAGTATGCTAAACCCATCGCGGTTTTACTCGATGCACTGGTCAGTATGATCTGATCTGCCTTCATGAACTCTTGATTAGCATACATATCCCTGATCAGATACGAGGTGGTAAAAAGAGGTCTGAAGATGCTTTGTGTATTCTCAAGTTCTGGTCTATAGATCGGATCTGTCGAGCAATCGATGTAGTTGTTATAAAGTGGGGGGAGATGACTCCGGTGACTGACAGTATCTGTCCACCCGTACTCTGATACTTTACCTGGTGTAGCGACTAAGTGCGAACCCATAGGATAATAGCCGTAGTATCTGCTGCCGACCTTTATCTTTCCATGCTTACTGGCTATCACCTCACCAAATCCCCAGCTTGGTATCATACCGTAACCTTCTTCTTCTACTGGAAAGAAGTGCCAGTATCCTATGCGATCACCGAATACAGCATAGGTTGTATTGTTAGATGTATATGCGAAAGAGTCTACTTTGATGAGTATCTCACCATCACTGATATCTTCAGCGGAGATCGCGCTCGTGCTGATTTTAGCATCGCGTATATCCTTTTTATTAACCTGTAGAAAAGTACCGTATCTGCTCATCAGTGAATATTTACGTAAGTGGATTAGCTATGATAAAATCGTGTATGCACTGTACAAGTACTTGGGGCTTATCTTCTTGTATGAAGTGTCCACCGTCGACGACGGTATGATGCTTCTGACCACTAGTGCCAGGTACCAACTTCTGAAAGACTCTCTCTCCACCACTGGTTACAGGGTCCTTATCGCCAAAGAGCGTGATCATCGGTTTTTCCCATTTTTTGAAAGTATGTTGCCATGCATCTCTGTTATCCTGAGATGCCGGATCGCCTGATGTTGTAGGTACTAAAGATGGAAAGATCTTAGCACCTGCCTCATAACTTCCGTCAGGGAAAGGCGCTCTATAGGCAGCTAGGATATCATCTGAAAGTTCACTGGTTGTAGCACCCTGCATAACTGTCTCAAAAGGAAACTGCTCTACCTTCTGGCTAAACTTCTGCCACTTCGTGAAGGCTTCAGGAGGTGTGTGGTCACCTGTTGGTAGACCAGTATTAGAAACCGCGATCCGCGCAAAACGATTTGTTCTGGCATGGACGAGCCGAAGACCGATCAAACCTCCCCAGTCCTGACAAAACAAGGTTACATCAGTTGCACCAACTTGGTCAAGCCAATCTAGCATCCAAGAAACATGACTCCCGTAGGTGTAGTCTGCTTGGTGAATAGGCTTCGAAGACTTACCAAATCCTATCAGATCTGGAGCTAGACATCGATACCCATGACCGACCAGTGCTGTGACCATATGGCGATATAGATAAGACCAGCTAGGCTCACCGTGCATCAGCAAGATAACTTCGCCATCACGAGGACCCTCATCTATATAATGCACCTGCATCCCATCGGCGATAGTCATGTAGTGGCTGTCAAAAGGATAGTCCGTGATATTTTCGAAGCTAGACTCTGGTGTATTTTTGAATTCGATCATCACAATAGGTTGTTCTTACTCAATGTAGACCTAAAGCAAAAGAGTACAAAATCACAGTTGGCGAGTTGGAAGTTATTTTGATGATAGACCGTTGACTTACAAATACTTAAGATGTATCACTTCGCCAATAATATCACTCTCTAAGGATTATATAGTCACATTGATTATCTTACTTCGAGACTTATAAAGGAAGAGATATGAATACAGATGTTGTACTTAAGGAGATTAAAGATGGTGTGGGAGTGATCACCCTTAATCGTCCCGATGTATATAATGCGATGAACACCGAGGTAAAGCTCTTGATCAGCGAGATCCTCACTGAATTCTCTCAGGACCCAGCAGTCAGAAGTATTGTAGTGACGGGCAGTGGAAGAGGATTTTGTTCTGGTGCTGACCTAAGTGAGATGGCATCAAGGCCTACGGGACAGCAAGTCTTCGATGATCTGACGACTCTTTACTATGCCATCATCAAAAAGCTGAGCCTCATGCACAAACCTGTTATAGGTGCGATCAATGGTCCCATGGCAGGCGCTGGCATAGGTCTAGGCCTGGCATGTGATTATAAGATCATGACGAAGTCCGCTTCTATGAAGTTCGCTTTCGCAAATATTAGCCTCGTTTCAGATGCTGGATCCACCTGGTTCCTTGCGAGGAGTGTCGGTTATACTAAGGCACTCGAGATCATCTACAGTGGAGAAAAAGTGTCAGCAGAAGAGTGTCATAGACTGGGTTTGATTAACCAATTAGCCGAAGATCAAGAGGACTTGATGGAGAAAGCTATGGATCTTGCTCAGCGACTTGGTAAAAAAGCTCCACTAGCATATGATGCTACTAAGAAAGCGATCAACTTCGCACTTAACAATGGATTGCTGGATACAGTCGTCTACGAAGCAGAGCTACAGAAGTCATTGATCACAAGTGATGATAACAAAGAGGGAGTGATGGCTTTCATGGAAAAGCGAGCACCTAACTTCTCAGGAAAATAATGGATGTCAAGATTACTACTGATCAGGCATGCACAAGCCTCATACGGTGCCGATGACTATGACCAACTTTCACCAAAGGGATACGATCAAGCTAGCATTTTAGGAACGGCAATGGTCGATCGAGGATTAGAGATCGACGCCGTATATGTAGGCCCATTAAAACGACAACTTCAGACTCTAACCAAAGTACGCGAGGCATACGAACAAAAGGGATTAGCATTCCCCCAGCATAGTGTGATCAAAGAACTAGAAGAACATAGGGGGCCTGCTATCCTCAAAGAATCCATGGAAGCTATCTTAGAAGAAAATGATGATATCAGGAAGTGGCACCAAAAGCGCCTCCAAGACCCCTCTCTCAATGTGAAGAATGGTCTTTTGATTTTTGAAAGAGCTATGTTACTCTGGGCTACAGGTAAGTTGAGCCATCATCAACCTGATACGTACCTAGATTGGGCTGGCTTTAGATCACAGGTGAAGTCGGGATTTGAGATGATATATGGCCGTCATAAAGATGAAAAGGCGAAGACGATTGCCTTGTTCACAAGTGGAGGTACGATTAGTGCTATCCTTGGACATGTGCTTGGTATGCAGCGGGATGAGGATATTATCAACCTCAATGGCATCGTCCTGAATGCATCTATCTCAGAGTTTATTTTTTCAGGAGATAGGATCACTATGAAAAGCTTTAATGATGCTTCTCATCTACCGACAAATATGAAAACTTACGTATGAATATAGATAAGGCCAATGACATCAGAAAGGGAGAGGAGCTCGATATAGTCTCGCTATCCTCATATCTGAAAGAACATATAGATGGGCTGAGTGGAGATCTCGAAGTAAAGCAGTTTCCAGGAGGAGCCTCCAATCTTACATATCTACTTAAAGTAGGAGAGAAAGAGATGGTCATGCGTCGTCCTCCATTTGGTGCTAAGATCAAGTCTGCCCATGATATGGGTAGAGAACACAAGGTGCTTTCTGCTCTCAGTAAAGGTTATAGCAAAGCACCCACGCCACTGGTATACTGTGAGGACGAAAGTATCATAGGGGCACCATTCTACGTCATGGAGCGAGTGAAGGGTGTAATCATCAGGCATAGCATGGGTCAAGAACTGCAAGCAAGTCTTGTCGGAGAGATATGTCATAGCCTTATCGATACACTTGTTGAGTTACACCAGTTAGATTTTGAGCAAGTAGGACTTGGAGATCTAGGAAGACCAGTAGGATATATTGGCCGACAAGTTGCAGGATGGTCCAAGAGATATATAAAAGCTAAGACAGAAGATCAACCTGAGATCGAGCACGTTGGTCGCTGGTTAGATGATCATCAGCCTAAGGAATCAACTCATTCATTGATACATAATGACTTCAAGCATGACAATGTCATCCTCGATGCTGATGACCTAACCAAAGTAAAGGCCATCCTAGACTGGGAGATGTGTACGCTCGGGGATCCACTTATGGATTTTGGTACTACGCTCTCTTATTGGATGAATCCAGACGATCCAGATATATTTAGAACAAGTTTTGCTAATCCATCTCTCTTATCTGGAAATCCAACTCGCGAAGAGCTCGTGCATATCTATAGTCTGAAGAGTGGCAGAGAGGTTGCTAACCCTGTTTTCTTTTATGCTTTCGGACTTTGGAAGACAGGTGTGGTCCTACAGCAGATATACTATCGGTATGCCAATGGCCATACTCAAGATAAGCGCTTTGCTAACTTTAATTTTATCGTGAAAGGATTTGGAACCATGGCCTCTAGGGCGATAGAATTAGGACGGCTAGATGGTCTTATGTAATCTCATCCTCATGGATGCCAGACTGGCTTTTACTCTTTTCCCGATGCTTCAGCAGACTGGTAAGGATATGGTACAAGACTATAGACGTCGGCAGGAGGATGACCAACCATCCAAATAGGCCAAAAATGATCTGGCTACAGCGCTGAGTAATTGTAAGTATGAAGTCATTACTTAGACCACTCCGAAGTGCTTCTATGCTGATCGGAAGATGTTCTATACCAAGCATCCACTCTCCGGCATATATAAATGGAATGAAAAGGCCTACATGTAGAGGACTAAGGGCATAAGTTAAAAACATAGCAATCGGGAGATTCAGCTTTAACCTAAGACAGATAAAAGTGACCATCGGTGTAGCTACACCAAAGAATGGTATGAGACCCCAGAATATTGCTATGACGACACTAAGAGAAAGCTCATGAGGAGTAAGCCCCTGAGAAAATATCTTCCTCACATATCGTCCTAAGACTCTTGATTTTTTAGAGATGTATGAGCGGATAGAGGTCATACAGATGTGTGTGTGATGCTCTTTTCCATCTTTTATTATGGAAACTTCGGAAACTTATCCCAGTTGGGCTTCCTCTTTTCTAGGAAGGCGTTGCGCCCTTCTTCTGCTTCGTCCGTCATATAGCCAAGACGCGTAGCCTCGCCAGCAAATAACTGCTGTCCAACCATACCATCATCAGTTAAGTTCATCGCGTACTTCAACATTTTGATGGCCGTAGGGCTCTTGCTGAGTATTTCTTGCCCCCAAGCAAAGGAAGTATTCTCAAGATCCTCGTGAGGGATGACAGCATTGACCATACCCATATCATGTGCTTCTTGCGCACTGTAGTTTCGCCCAAGAAAAAAGATCTCGCGAGCCTTTTTCTGGCCGACCATTTTAGCCAGATAGGCAGACCCATAGCCAGCATCATAGCTAGCGACATCGGCATCTGTCTGCTTGAAGATGGCATGTTCTTTACTTGCGAGCGTAAGATCGCAGACTACATGTAAGCTGTGTCCTCCACCGACTGCCCATCCTGGCACTACACAGATAACTACTTTGTTCATAAATCTGATCATACGCTGGACCTCTAGTATGTGCAGACGTCCTACACCACTACTTCCTTCATATCCGCGTTTGCCTCGTACTCTTTGATCACCTCCAGAACAAAATGCCCAACCACCATCCTTCGGTGACGGCCCTTCTCCAGATAACAAGATCACACCGACGTCAGGACTATGATGGGCATCACGAAAGGCTTCGAGTAACTCATCTACAGTGCCAGGACGAAAAGCATTACGCACTTCTGGTCTGTTAAATGCGATTCTAGCCACCCCGTCACATTTACGATAAGTGATATCCTCATATTCTTTTACTGTTTTCCAATCTGGTGTCGTCATAGTCGTCATTTGAAGTAAAGATACATCTCTGGACCCCTCTATAAATTATCCTCTGCCAATATTGTTGTGATGTCAGAAGGCATTTGCACTCCGATATCTTTTATTTTGAGGTTCACTTTCGTAAATATATCATGACAGTAAAAGATAGAGTTGCCATCGTCACAGGCGGATCACGTGGCATTGGAGAAGGCATCGTAAGGTTATTTGTAGAGAACGGAGCTAAAGTAGCCATCTGGGACTTGCTCGATGAAGGGCAAGCGGTTGCGGATGAACTCAGTAGCCAAGGCGCAGATGTAATCTTCCAGAAGATCAATATCACCGATAGGGCTGCGGTAGATGCGGGAGTACAAGAGGTAGTTGAAAAGTTTGGAACAGTAGATATCCTGATCAATAACGCCGGTATAACGAAGGATAAGTCATTTGCTAGGATGACGGAAGAGCAGTGGGATGCTGTGATCAATGTAAATCTCAAAGGCATCTTCCATTGCTCGCAAGCAGTCGTACCTATCATGAAAGCTAAGAAGTTTGGACGTATCATCAGTGCTTCTTCTACTTCAGGCCTTAGAGGAAACTTTGGTCAAGTAAACTATGCAGCTACTAAAGCTGGTGTCATAGGTATGATGAAGACCATGGCAGTAGAACTGGGTGCCCACGGGATCACGGCTAATGCCATAGCACCTGGTTATGTTAAAACGGCTATGACTGATGCGATCCCAGATAACATTAAGCAGATGGCTCTGATGACGATACCTGTTGGCTTCTTAGCTGAGCCCAAGGATCTAGCTATAGGCTATCTCTTTCTAGCATCTGAAGAAGCGCGCTTTGTGAGTGGGATCTGTCTGCCGATAGATGGTGGCTTCTCTCGATAATAAACGAATTCAGTTAATCCATAAAGTGAGTGAAGCGCAACCAACTGCATTGTCACTTTTGGTATAACTACTAGGCGCTGGATTTTATGATATGTAGAAGTAAGACAGAGCGCATACTGCGACCCACAGGATTGGACACCTACATAACTATGCAAATAAGACTAGGATTATGGCACTACCAACTGGATTGTCTAGGTCTTGAATCTCTTGTAAATAAGGCTAGTGTTATGGAATAAAAAAAAGAAAATAAATGCGAGGATTTTGATTGCAGATGTATTGCAAACTATTCTATATTTGCCACCGCTTAACAGCAATTCTGATAATTGAAGCGCTAAGTGCGTCTATTATTTGTCAGAAGCCGAAAGCTAAAAACTTAATGACCCGTTGGTCTAGGTGAGATCGGAGATTCCGAAGGAACCTTTCGCGACAGTGAAAAGACCGATCGAAGAGTTAAGGCTAAGAACTAACCGGCCCGTTCGTCTAGGGGTTAGGACGCCAGGTTTTCATCCTGGTAGCAGGGGTT
>CAZXIE010000131.1:0-9880 GCA_964640065.1 uncultured Saprospiraceae bacterium | reverse complement strand
AAAAGTCTAATCCGAAAATTTAGTTTTCAGATTAGACTTTTTTGTAATATTTCTTTGTGAGCCGAGAATTAATCTTCATATTTGCTCACGGTCGGATAAGAAATAAGGAAACTCAATGAAACAAACTAAGGTTCGGTTTAGTAGCGACAAGCTTAACTATTCGTGCAATTTAATGCGCGCTTTAGCCCATCCGCTTCGGTTGAAGATCTTGGAATTTATAGATCAGAAGGGAGAAACCAACGTTAACAAAATCTATCATCAACTACAGATAGAGCAGTCTATAACCTCACAGCATCTTAAGATACTTAGGCTCGCTGGTGTAGTTATAGGAAGACGTGAAGGGAAGAAAGTCTATTACAAGATTAACTATCCTGTGGTAGAAAGGGCAAGCGTAGCAGTAGATCGCTTTTTAGGAAAGAAAGTACCAGTATAATCTATTAGATTATACTATAAGCTCGGAAGCCTATGGCTTTTGAATGAGCTTAATACTTTTTACTTCTGCTAGAATAGGGTCTCTCGAATACTGTTCGAGGGATATAGTCTTGGATAAGTTACCCACTAAGTGGCTGATGTCATGATCGTACGCGTACAGATCACTTGACTTAGCTCCTTTCCATAACCCCATATCATCCATCAATGACACGGAGACGAGTTTTGTCATCGTATCTGTCGTTAGATTGATATAAAGGTTCTCGTACCCATAATCTGGAGTATGCGTTATGCGTAGATAAGTACTCGCGGTGGAAGAAGCATGTACATCAGTGAAAGTGACGATGTCGGAGGATGACCACCCATTTGGGGCAAATAAATGCTCTTGAAGTATGGCGTCACTACCCTTACAGGCTAAAAGGCTAATAGTAATAAGTAGACTATAGAAGAGTTTATTCATGGGCTTTTACTCGAAAAAATCCTTCATTCTTTCAAAGAAGCCCTTTTCATCTTTACCTGGAGCTGGTTTAAAAGCTTTCATCTCTCTCATTTTTTCTAAGAGCTCGGTTTCACTATCATTCAGCTTTTTAGGCGTCCAGATATTGACATTGATGAGTTGATCACCCTTTTTATATCCCTGTACCTCTTGGATTCCTTTTCCTTTCAAGCGAAATATCTTCCCTGCTTGAGTGCCTGGTGGCACTTTGATCTTTACTTTCCCATCAAGTGTAGGGACTTGCACAGATGTGCCTAGAGCGGCATCGGCAAAGTTTAAGAATAGATCATAGATGACATTGTTGCCATCGCGTAGTAGCTCCTCATGTTCTATCTCTTCGATGATGATGAGCAGATCGCCAGCTTGACCACCGTTTTTACCTGCATTACCTTTTCCCCTCATCGATAGTTGCATGCCTTCTGCTACGCCAGCAGGGATCTCTATGTCAAGTCTTTCTTCAGAATACATACGACCGTCACCCTTACAGCTTGAGCAATTAGCTGTAACGGTTTGTCCAGACCCTTTACAGGTTGGACATGAAGTCGTCGTCTGCATTTGACCAAGGAATGTACTCTTGATCTGTCGCACATAGCCGGATCCTTTGCACGTACCGCAAGTCGAAACTGACGATGCGTCTTTAGCGCCTGAGCCTCCGCAGGTATTGCAGGCTACTTGCTTTTTGACCTTTATCTTTTTCGATATGCCATTAGCTACTTCTTCTAGGGTCAAGGCTACTTTGATCCTAAGATTAGAACCTCGTTGACCTCTCTGCTGAGCACGACGCCCACCGCCAAAAAAGCTCTCAAAGGGACTTCCTGAGTCACCGAAGATATCACCAAAGTGCTCGAAGATGTCCTCCATGTTCATACCACCACCACCTGAGAATCCTCCTTGATTATTTACTCCAGCATGTCCAAATCGATCATAACGAGCACGCTTATCAGCATCGCTAAGCACTTCATAAGCTTCTGCGGCTTCTTTAAACTTATCCTCCGCTTCCTTATCGTCAGGATTTCTATCAGGATGGTACTTCAGAGCTACCTTACGATAGGCCTTCTTGATATCACCTTCAGCTGCATTTTTTGGGACGCCCAGTATCTCGTAAAAATCTCTTTTAGCCATATCGCTTATATCACTTGCCAACTACCACTTTAGCATGGCGGATGATCTTGTCATTTAAAAAATAGCCTTGTTCTATTGTATCGATAACCTTCCCTTTCATGTCTTCAGTAGGGGCGGGGATCTCTGTGATAGCCTCATGTAGCTCAGGGTCAAAAGTCTCCCCAGTACTTTCCATCGGAGTTACACCCTTTGAAGTAATGATACCATGGAGCTTGTTATAGACAAGTAATACTCCTTCTGTAAAGACTTCGCTACTCGCCTCATCATCGGCACTTTTTTTCGCTCTATCAAAATCATCGAGTACAGGTAAGATGGCTGATATAGTATCTCTGCCTGCGGTGCTGATGAGATCTAGGCGTTCTTTTACCGTTCTCTTCTTATAGTTGTCAAACTCAGCATATAATCTCAGATACTTATCCTTTGCTTCACCCAGCTCTTGCTCGAGCTCATTGATGCGCTCTTTTTCTTTGCCTTTCTTACCTAGGCTCCAACCCTTTTTCTTGGGCTTCTCTTCCTTAGGATCCCCATTTGTTTGATCTTCAGATGATTCACTTGCTTTTGCCTGATCACTCTCTGAGGCTTCAGTATGATCCTGAGTAGAGGTCTCTTCCGTTGTGTCGATATCTTTTTCGTCTATGTTCATAGCTAGGTGCTATAGATATATTTTCTTCTTATGATCAATATGCCTGCCACAAGGATATCTCGGTCATTTTGTCATAGTTTGACCGGCCTTGTACTGTAGTAGTCTTGTTATCTGTTGAGATTATGTCTTTATGACAGCGAAGAGGTTACTCTTCTTCGCCACTGTTTTCTTCTTCGCTAAAGGGGAAAAGCCCATTTTTTACGAGAAAGTTGTACCACTTAATTACTTTTTTGACGTCACTGATCATCACCTGATCTCGACTATACTCTGGGACGATTGTTGCAAAATATCCAAACAGTTCTTTTTGCGAACTAGATAGTGCGGGTATAGGATTTTCTGTTTCCTGACTCGAAATCTCCTCGAAGACCTTTTTGATCTCTACGGCATCATCTTCTGTATATATCGCCACCGTGCCTAAGGGTGTGAACTGGTGCTTTCTTACGGATGCGAATCTCGACTTACCCGAAGGAATCTCTTCTACGATCATCCCGTTAGCCCTTGATGTTACTATCTTGTAAAGACCAGGAAGTCCGCTTATAGCTACTATATCTTCTATTTTCACTCGAGGTAAATGTATGTTAGAAACTAAAAATTACTAGGTATCAAAGGTAAGCTCTACTTCTGGACTTGTGGCTCGACTTTGACATACTAGGATATATCCTTCTTTTACTTCATCATCATCTAAGGCATAACAAGCATCCATAGATACAGTGCCGCTCTTCAACTTCGCTATACAGGTTGAGCATGCGCCACTCGTGCAAGAGTAAGGTGCATCATACTTGTTATCTATGATGACATCAAGAATCGTCTTATCAGAAGGAACCTCTACTTCAAATGTCTCACCATTCAAATGCACTTTAACTTTTGCGCCAACTGCTCCTATACCTGCAGTGGCAGGAGCTGTCGATACGAAGTGTTCGGTATGAAGTCTTTCAGAGGGGATACCTTTTTGTTCTAAGTGATCGATCAGTGTATCTATCATCGCTCCTGGTCCACAAACAAAGTAGTGTACCTCTTGAGCTATAGGAGGATTCTCTTGTAGATAGAGATCTATCTTTTTTCCATCTAGTCTGCCTTTCCAACCTGTCCATGATTCTTTCCCACGAGAGAACATGCCTTTTAGTCCGCCTTCTTTGGTTTTGGTAGGTTGAGATAAAGTTTGCTTCAAAAAGAACTGACCTCCATACTTACTAGTGAGATCGTTTAATTCTTGTCGAAAGATGACTGACTGCTCATTCTTGTTACCATACAGCAGATGACATCTGGTCTTGGGCTCTTCCTCTAAGATGGTCTTGATAATCGATACGATAGGTGTGATACCACTTCCTGCAGCGATGAAGTATAGATCTCTTTCTAAGCCATGATCATACTTGATACCAAAGTTGCCATCAGGAGGCATGACCTCTATCTCTGATCCTGCTTTGATTTGATCATTGATATGATTAGATACGAGACCTTTGTCTACTCGTTTGACATTGACACCGAAGCGCTCTTCAAGAGGACTCGTACATAACGAATAAGCACGCCTGACTTCATGACCTCCGAGTTCAAACTTTAGTGTGATATATTGACCAGCTGTATATCCAAACTGATCTTTGAGATCACTCGGAATCTCAAAGTATATACTTGATGCTTGATCTGTCTCTGCTACTACCTGACTCACCTTCAGGCGATGAAATAACTGACTCATAGATTGCCTTGGAAAAGTTGCAAAAGTAAAGTTTCACCTCACACTATTCAATAGCAAGACAAAACCAAATATGATTAGTGCTACTCCTGCGATTTGATTGATCCTTGTGAGGATCTTTACATTGATCATCTTGCGGATGAGTTTAGCTAGTGCGATCTTGATGCTATCCGTAAAAATGATGGTACAAAGGACACCTGCAGATAGGAGCCAAGTCTCAGTTTGATCTAAGCCTTGATTAACTGATAGAGTAGGAATCGTCAGTAACCAAAAGAAGAAAGTAAAAGGGTTAAAAGTATTGACCATAAATCCCTTCACCCAATATCCAATTAATCCAGATCGCTGATCTTTAGCATCACCAAACTCCATGGAGGCTTTTCTAAAGAAGGTTGCTATACCTATGCCTATGAGGATGGCGCCGCCTGCTATACCAAGCCAATATGAAAAGCTCTCACTGTTAATTAGTGAGCTCATTCTATTGACAAAGTTGAGCGCTAAGACTACAAATATGAGGTCGGATACCCAGATCCCTGCTGCTGCTATGAGCCCACCTTTAGATCCATACTCTATAGAGGCTTGTATCAATAGGATGAATAATGGCCCTAGCAGCACTGCTAGTGTCAACCCTATAGAGATACCGGTTAGGACGTGCTGCATTTAGCTATATATGGTAGCGATTAATTTTCTGCGATGACTTCGATCTCGAAACTCACAAAGGTACACACCTTGCCAAGTACCTAGCATCAATGTGCCCTTAGATATCGGTATGGAGACACTACTTCCTGTTAGAGTAGCTTTTATGTGTGCTGGCATGTCATCAGGACCTTCCATATCGTGTGTTATAAATGACATGTTTTCTGGAACTATGTGATCCATAAAAGAATCAAAATCTACTCTGACTGAGGGGTCTGCATTTTCATTGATCGTGATGCCTGCTGAAGTGTGTTTGATGAAGAGATGGAGAATGCCTTCTTCAGGTAGGTCTGGTATAAGACTCAGGATCTCTCGTGTCACAAGATAAGTACCTCGTGATCGAGGAGCTAGGGTTATCTCGTGATGTCTTATCATATCGCTAAAGATATGGTGTCACATGAATTTTCCTATTTTACGCCTGTGCTAACCTGAAAATCTATGTCGATTAAGCAATCAATTATCTTACTCATCGCAGTATGTAGCGGAGTGATTATCGTCTACAGCTGCGAACAAGAATCTTCTGTAGAAGCACCTTCTGCTATGCAAGAAGAAGACATCGTATCACATATCGCTGAGCTTTCAGATGATAAGTATATGGGCCGGATGCCTTTTGGTCCTGGAGATAAAATGACGGTAGATTATCTGGTAAATGCATGCAAAGACATGGGCTTACAGCCGGGTATCGATGGATCTTACACACAGTCTGTACCGATGGTAGAAATTACAAGTACTCCTGTAGGCGGGATGACGATCGCTTCTAAAGCTGGTAACAAGGAGTACATTTTTGGTAGAGATTATGTCATACACTGCCAGAAGACTGTGGACGAAGTAGATATAGATGATGCTGAGCTGGTCTTCTGTGGTTATGGTCTGATAGATGAAACCAAGGGGTGGAATGACTACGCCGGAGTAGATATGAAAGATAAGATAGCCGTAGTCTTAGTGAATGATCCAGGATTTGGTGGAGAAGACAGTACTTTCTTCAAGGGAGATGAGATGACGTACTACGGCAGGTGGACGTACAAATATGAAGAGGCAGATCGTCAAGGAGCTCGAGGCCTTTTGATCATTCACGAGACTAATAGCGCAGGCTATCCATGGTTTGTCGTGCAGAGTAGTTGGACGGGTCCACAGTTAGGACTAGAAAAAGAGAGTGTCCAAAATGGTGCTGATGTAAAGGGATGGATTCATCTGGATATGGCTAAAGAAATATTTACGTCAAGTGGACTTGATCTTTCTGATATGATTAAGCAGGCGAGACAACCAGGGTTTAAGCCTGTACCGATGGGTTTAACAGCAAGTACGGGACTTACTAATGAATATAAGCGTGACGCTTCGGACAATGTCGTGGCGATGATCAAAGGAAGTGTAGAGCCCGATGAGTATGTACTTTATAGTGCGCACTGGGATCATATCGGCGTTGGAACTGCTGTGGATGGAGACTCCATCTACAATGGCGCTCTAGATAATGCTAGTGGTACGGCGGCGGTCTTAGCGATAGCAAAAAATCTCTCACGCCAAGAGTCAGCACCACAGAGGTCTATACTCTTTGCATTTGTGACAGCGGAGGAGCAAGGCTTGCTTGGATCAGAATATTATGCTCTCAATCCTTCTGCTCCAGTGAATCAGATCGTTGCTAATATCAATGTAGACGGATGTAATCCAAATGGACCGATGAAAGACTTCCAGATCATCGGATTTGGTCATAGTGAGATGGATGAGATAGTAGCTGAAGAACTGAAGAGTCAAGATCGTTATGTGCTGCCTGATCAAGAACCAGGGAAAGGCTACTTCTTTAGATCAGATCACTTCAACTTTGCGAAGGTGGGCATCCCTGCTCTGTTTGGAGAAGGAGGCTATGATCACGTAGAGCATGGCATCGAATATGGTAAGAAAAAACGCGAAGAATATACTGCCAAGAACTATCACGCACCTAGTGATGAGTATGATGACACATGGGATATGAGCGGCGTCATGCAAGATGCTCAACTCTACTATAATGTAGGATGGAACTTAGCGAATAGTGACACTTGGCCACAATGGAATGAGTCAAGTGAGTTCCAGCGTAAGGCGCTTAAAAACTAGATCTTGTAGATGTCAGCTTTTAAAGTTCTTCTCGCTGTACTCGTAGGTCTAACTTTGGTTGTCATAGGCCTAGCCATCAGCCCGCAAGTGCCCTTCGCCACAGGCATGCCTCATCCAGAATTCGGAACTAATATCTTAATCGCACCCAATAATATCGACCAAGAAAGTCATACCCGGTGGTTAGGCTACCTCTATGGTCTAGGCGTGATAGGCATATTTTGGACCTTCATCACTATCGGAACGAGGAAAAAAGGAAAGAGAACTGTCATGTTCAAATGGGTGTCTGCTTGTTTTGTGATATACATATTGGTGTATACGATGATGACGAGAAGTCACTGGGCTTATACCGAGAATAAGGGCAGCGAATTTGTCTTGTCGATGCCAGAACCAACTGCATGGATGATCTATGGGATGTGGTTTGTCCCCGTCATCATCACGATAGCCTTTGTTGTCTTCTTTGAGAAGGCGGTGATCTCTGATCAAGAGATTAAAGAGTATGAGGATTACATAAAGTCACGCCCGGAGTTGTAAGATGGAGCAGTTCAGAAATCCGATTATCCTGGGCTGTGTCCTGATCTATATGCTCCTCTGTATAGGAGTAGGTATCTGGGCGATGAGAAAGACAAAATCTACTCATGATTTCTTCATGGCTGGTAAGATGCTTGGGGTTTGGGTGACTGCCTTTGCTGTTTTTTCGACGACGTTAAGTGGCTTTGGATTTGTGGGAGGACCGGGGCTTGTCTATCAAATGGGTATGAGTTCCTTTTGGATGGTCGTGGTGGCCATCATGGGATTTAATATCTCCTTTAGCATGCTTGGAAAGCGACTTCGACTCTTCGCGGACCTTGGACACTTTGTGTCCTTACCGGATATCGTCAAGAAGAGATACGGAAGTAGTACTACCCAAGGGTTGCTGGCCTTTTCTATTATCATAGGAGTGATCGGTTATCTCGCTACTCAGATCAAGGCGATGTCTGTCGTACTGATGGACATCCTCAACGCTTCAGAATACTTTGGAGATGTCACTTTGCTTACTGCTATGTTGATCGCATGTAGCATACTGCTTTTCTACAGTGTTACTGGAGGCATCATCGCATCAGTATATACTGATATGGTCCAAGGCGGTATCATGATTGTAGCGGCCGTACTTGTTTTTATCACAGTAGTTATGACATTTGATAACGGACTTCTAGAGATGAACCAGATCATCTATGAAGATGATCGCGCGGCGATAGGACCTTGGGGGACTCTCGGTATGCTCGGGTCTTTGTCCTGGCTATTGTTGTTTGGACTGGGAGGGGCAGGTCAGCCACATGTCATTACAAAGTTGATGATGAACAAAAAAATATCAGATGCGAAACACATCTTACCTATATCTATCATGGGATATGTCTTTAGTGGCTTGCTCTGGGTAGGGATAGGATTAGCTATGAGAGCTCTTGTGCTCCAAGGTATGCACCCACCACTTGATGCACCAGACCAAGCAGCTTCTCAGTTTCTTCAGCATTATGCACATCCGCTATTAGCAGGGATCGTCTTTGCTGGGCTTTTCGCCGCGATTATGTCTACAGCAGAAGCCTTCCTCAGTATAGGTACGGCAGCGGTGATGCATGATATACCGGATGCCATCGGCAAGTCTTTTTCTAATCCACTGGCTACCGCAAGAATTACAACAGTCGTACTTACGATCCTTGCAGCATTGTTCGCTTTGTTTTCATCTGACCTCATAGCTATGATCGGTGCGATGTCATGGGGGATATTTGCTGCGGCTGTCGTACCTGTTGTTACACTCGGATTTAATTGGAAAAGGGCAACACCACTTGCCGCCAATGCTGCTATCATATCAAGTCTCGTGGTCCTCTTTGTGATCAGGATCTTTGGCATTACTTTACCGTATCGCATAGATGCCGGCGCGTTTACGCTCGTGCTTTCATTGACTGTATTTATGGTGATCTCCTTTGCTTCACCACAACCAAAGCTCGATCCAGATGTCGAGCATGTCATGGACATGTGATCACACTTCGATGATAAGCAATCAAGGAGCTGAAGTATTCAGAAGGGGTTTGTATGAGTGGCATCAAGATATCGATCGAAAGATGCCTTGGAAGGACACAAAGGATGCCTATAAGATCTGGATCTCTGAAGTAATCCTCCAACAGACAAGAGTAGCTCAAGGGATAAAGTACTATGATCGTTTTATAGAAAGATTTCCTGATGTCAAAGCTTTGGCACAAGGACCTGAGGATGATGTACTCGCGCTATGGAAAGGTCTCGGATATTATACCAGAGCTCGTAATCTGTACAAGGCAGCACGACTGATCATGAGGGATCACAATGGAGTCTTCCCTCAGAACCATGACGACATTATAGCGCTGCCAGGAATCGGACCATATGCGGCCGCTGCCATAGCAAGTTTTGCATATGATCAACCTTATGCAGTCTTAGATGGAAACGTCTACCGGGTCCTTAGTAGATATGGCGGCATAGAAACACCCATAGATACGACAGAAGGAAAGAAGACCTTTTCATCGCTTTCGCAAATGTTACTTGACCAGCGAAATCCTTCTACTTATAATCAGGCCATTATGGACTTTGGTGCTCTGATCTGTAAGCCTTCCGTACCAAGGTGTATGGACTGCACGCTCAGGGACTCCTGTCGTGGTTATCACGACGGTCTTGTCGATCTACTTCCTATCAAGGCTAAAAAAGTGAAAGTCAAAAAGCG
>CAZXIE010000130.1:0-10360 GCA_964640065.1 uncultured Saprospiraceae bacterium | reverse complement strand
GATGTGGACGCTCTGGTGACTAACTTAACTCGATTCAGCATCTTCTTCCCGGAGCGTCGACAGTTCTTTCTTGAGAATGCCGATCTCTTTAGCGATTATGGTCAGTTTGCTAACCAGCCATTTTATTCTCGACGTATAGGTCTTGACCCTTTCGGAAATACCGTACCTATAATATATGGAGCCAGGCTGACTGGCAATCTTACTCCCAAGCTACGTATCGGTGCCTTTAATATGCACCAGAATGGGTCGGACGTATCATCAGGACAAAACTTCTCGTCTATATCAACTCAATACAGCATAGGAAAGCGCTCTTCGATCAAAGGGCTCTTTCTGAACCGACAGGCATATGATGGTAGCGAATCTATCGATGGCGACTTTGGTCGAAATATCGGAGGAGAGGTCAACCTCAGCACACCCGATGGCAAGTGGTCTGGTCAGGGAGGATATATACAATCTATAAAGGATGGCTTTAGTGATAATAATCGTCATCTCTATGGACGAGTAGACTACTCAGGTGAGAGATTCAGGACATTCTTTACGGTACAGGATCTAGGCGAAAACTACTTTGCTGATCTAGGATTCAATGCCCGTATCAATAACTTTAATCCACTCACTAATGAAGTCGTGCGCATAGGATATACGCAGTATGGTAATATGCTCAACTACTATATCTATCCTAAAGCATCCGAGAAGGTCAACTTTCATTGGTCGGGCATCGAGAACTTTGTCATCGTTAACCATGGAGGTCTTCTCAATGAATGGTTTACCAGGTTACGTCACTTCATCTTTTTTCAAAATACGAGCGAGCTACGCTTTAGGGTGAATCACGTATATAATGAGCTAGTCGTACCATTTGCTCTTACAGAGACGCCCTTACCAGAGGGTACATACGACTGGTGGGACTTTAATGTACAGTTCAACACTGATCGGCGCAAAGACATAGGACTCTCTATGTTTACAGTTTACGGCGGTTTTTATAACGGTACAAAGCTGACCACCATCGGAGATATCTTTTTAAGAAGACAGCCCTGGGCTAATTTTTCTATTGGCACTGAGTTCAATGCTATTCGATTACCCGAGCCCTTTGGTGATCTTGATATATTGTTACTGACTGCACGCGCAGAAATTAATTTTAGCACTGCGCTATTCTGGACTACCTCCTTTCAGTTTAACACTCAGTCTAATCGCATGAATATCAACACAAGACTCCAATGGAGATATGCCCCGATGTCCGATCTCTTTCTAGTATATACTGATAATTATACTACTCTCGATAGGTTCTCTCCGACCGGTAGAAGTTTTGTATTAAAAGCTAGTTATTGGTTGGGGTTATAGATCCACACTACACAAGTAAAGGAATAACAGCTTTCCGACCTTTGGGATAGTCGTCGAAAGTTTCTTGGTACCACTCGTGATGATTAAGTGCTCTTGGGATCAGATTAGCTGCTGTCCAGATGGCAAACGATAATCCTGGAAGTGACCAAGTCATAATAGCAAATCCTATCCACTCGACAATCTCTCCGAAGTGGTTAGGGCAGCTGATGTAATCAAACAAAAATCCTCGCGGTACCTTATAACCAGTCTCGCCTGGCTTACGGAGATGTATCAAAAGATGATCTGCTCTTTGATTGATAAAGGCTCCTGCGAAAAATATCAGTATACCTATAATGAATCTTGGATCCGCCAACCACTCAGCGTTATATGCAGATTTATAGGCGAAGAAGTATCCGATGATAGAACCATTGATCAGGTTAAATACAAAGGCCATGAGAGCTACGCTCAGTGGCATCTTCTTTCCCTTGGTCCTGATACGGAGTGGAAAGATGACCACTCGATTAAAGTAGTGGAGCAAGAACAATCCGATCATAATACAGGCAGGAGTTGAGATCCCATTGTCGGCTATGATTATCCATATAGGCAGCACTAGTAGCGCTGGCAGCTCCATGATGATCCAAGCCAGTTTGTTATCAACAAGAGGTCCCCAGCCACTTCTAGTATGTCTTCCATAAGGAGCCTTCTGTCTGATCGCAATCGGAAAGATGACTATGGCAAGGAAGATCCATAATATGACGAGTATTTCAAATCCGATTTCCATCTTTTATTTCTATTCAATCAAGATGAAGATAGCCATACTTCTGCTTAGGGTATGTGTCCATAAAACATCTACACAGATCCTCTAGAGACTCTTCTACAGTGCGAAATTCAAATTGAATAGCATTGGCGATTTTTTGATTATCGTATCGAAGGTTTTTGGTTGAGATAGCATATGTTTCTCTTGTGATTAACGGAGCCACTTTTGTAAATCTGGCTTTCATCGACTCCACAAAAACAGCAATCGATATTATTGGCTCTTTAAGCCTTCTGAACTTGCCGGTGAGCTGAAGGTGACGAGCTACCTCCTCAAAATAGTACTGGTGTTTTACATTGTCCGAGACGAGTATATACTGACTCTTATACATACTCTTATTCTTCAGATTATCAACTAGTACTTGTGCTATATCTCTGACATCCACTAAGCCAATCATACCTGATGGATAAAACCTCATACCATCGTATATCATCTTGATAAATGACAGAGGTGCTTTTTCCCAGTGTCCACCTCCTAGGACAAATCCTGGATGATAGATAGTATAGTTTAAACTCGAAGATTGGATCTCCAGATCTCCTCGATGCTTAGCTATAGAATACTCAGATAATGCAGTCGACTCATCATAGGCACTTTCTTCATTATTCCACTCTTCTTGATGACCTAAGGCTTCTACAGAGCTCAAGTGTACAAAGTGATCAACCTGATGCTTCTCAGCTATTTCAACTAGTCCCTTAACCGCCTGATGATTAATCTTATGCATCATCTCATACTGGCGAGGCCAAAAAGAAACTACAGCAGCACAATGAATAATCACTTCCTTTCCGATAACAAGTCGATCAAGTTCATCAAAGTCTGTCATGTCACAGATGTGCCAAGTGACCTTTTCTCTTATTGCTGAAGGAATCAAGTCAAAGGAACTCGTAGATCTCTGTATCGCATGTACTTTTGTAAAGCCCTCAGTTATCAGCTTTCGGATTATATACGAACCGATAAATCCTGTTCCTCCAGTTACAAGGACTGATTGGTTCTTATCGATCATCGATGAGGCTCTTTCTTATTCATCAAAGATTCATAGAGCTCTATATAACTACTGATCGTATCAGACAACTCAAATCGTCTTACTGGTGTATCTGTCCACCTTCCTTCTACAGCTGATATCATGGCATCCCAGAGACCATCTTCTGAAAACTCACTGACGGTGATATGCTTTCCACTCACCACCTCAGGTAAGGCACCTTGCCCTGACGAGATGATCGGCGTACCTATCGCTATGGTCTCTGCAGCCGCAAAGCAAAATCCTTCGCTATATGAAGGTATGATGACGGCATCTGAAGTGGCTATCTCTTGAGTCAGTAGATCGTACGGTAAGTCATGCTTGATCGTAATACGATCTTGTAACCCAAGTTGTTGGATCAAAGCATGTACAGGTCGTGTCGTGGGCTGTTCTTCTGATGGGATCACCATCGTCAGCTGGTGATCATCTCTAATCGTTAGTAATCTTGCGTATGCCTTGAGTAACAGATCTACTCCTTTAGCATATCCTAGTCGACCATAGTATAGAAACTGCAGAGAAGTACTGCCTGATCCTGTATGCTGAGGTAAAGCTCTGTACTCCATACCGTTGTAGATACGAGTGATCCGCTCAGCCCTCACACCTCCTTCTATCAAAGATCGCCTAGTCGCATCCGATACCGCTACGAATCGATCAAATCGAAACCCACATATCCAAGACTCGAAAGACTTATGCAGTCTCTTGCTGACTCCAGACATCCAGGGAAGCCTATCCCAGAGATCTCCGTACCGTTCATGAAAGGTGATGATAGACGAAGTACCTGTGATCTTCGCTGCTATGCGCGCTGGCACTGCAGCATTATAGGAAGTGGTATGTATGATATCCGCCTTGCGGGCAAGACCGATAGCATGTCGCCAAGCACCAAATGTGAACAAGTAGCGATTAGCATATCTCTTACGAAGGATGATACTTCTATCACCTATCTTTTCTTCGGCAGCAAGGTTGCTATCATAGCGATTAGTCAAGACGGTAACTTGATGGCCTTCTTGATCAAGATGCTTTACAAGACTTAAAAAAAGAGTTTCGACACCGCCTATTCGAGGAAAGAAGTTCTCGAGTATGATCAGAATGTTCATGGATCAGCTGAGCAGCTTTTCGCTTTTTTGCTGATCTCGTATGCGCTTACGTTCCAGCTCTCTGATCTTAGACTCATCCAGTGCTAGCTGCCTGACGAGCTCTGTGATCTTTCGCTCCATAGCATCTACTCTGGCGGAGAGATAAAAAGAAAGTACGATAAGGAAAGCAAGTGCTATGAAGATGATAGCATTGATGTGATCCTTAAACCCTGTGGCCCTCGCAAGTCCTTTGGATATCTCATCTGGCGCTATACCAAGGAAAGCGATCACTAACCAGAATACAACCCACACTATGTTAGTGAAGAGAAATTTCTTTCTCACCTTAAGCTCTACTGATAATCGGTAGATATAGTAGACTGCTAATGCAGGAGCTATAAACTGATAAATCTCCAAAGTGGAAGGTTGTAAACTACTAGCAAATGTACTTCATTACATCGAGCCAAAGCAGTGGTAGTATTGAATAATGAAAATGCAGTAGGCAAATCCCACTTTTTGGGGATGATAGGTAGCTAAACGGCGAAGCTCTCACCGCATCCGCAAGTTCGATTGGCATTAGGATTATTAAAGTAGAACCCCTTGCCATTGAGGCCGCCACTGAACTCTAGAGTCGTATTACACAGGTATAAAAATGACCTAAGATCAGTCACTATTTTAACTCCTTTATCTTCAAATACTTGATCGTTTTCCTTTGATTCGTCATCAAAATCCATCTGATAACTGAGACCGCTGCACCCACCACTCGTAACAGAAACGCGTACGAAGTGATTCTCTCCGATATTTTCGGAAGCTTTTAGTTCTGTGATTTTTTCTTTAGCGCTATCTGCTACAAAAAGCATAGTCTCGGACTTTAGTGAGAATTAGGCTAGCTCGTTTTTATCCTTATAGTCCTTGATGGCACTCTTGATCGCATCCTCAGCAAGTACTGAGCAGTGGATCTTAACCGGAGGAAGAGCGAGCTCTTCTACGATGGCCATATTGTCTATTTTCAGAGCGTCATCGATCGATTTTCCCTTGAGCCACTCGGTAGCTAGGGAGCTAGATGCGATAGCAGATCCGCAGCCAAAAGTCTTAAACTTGGCGTCTTTGATCATATTCGTGCTTTCGTCCACTTCTATCTGAAGTCTCATCACATCACCACACTCAGGTGCCCCTACTAATCCAGTTCCCACTGTCTTTTTAGATTTATCAAGTGTGCCAACATTTTTAGGATTCTTAAAGTGATCCAAAAGTTTCTCTGAGTAAGCCATACCTTTTTATTTCTAGGTTATATGATTATAACGCTTTCGCAAATGTAATTCGTTCCTTAATGTTCTGCCCATTCTACAGACTCAAGATCTACACCATCTTTATACATCTCCCATATCGGACTTAGATCACGCATGTGAGTAACTCCCTTGGCGATAGCATCTATGGCATATTCTATCTCATCATCAGTGGTAAATCTACCAAGACTTAATCTCAACGAGCTATGCGCGAGATCATCTCCAAGTCCTAGAGCCATCAGTACATATGAAGGCTCGAGTGATGCTGATGTACAAGCTGATCCCGATGATACGGCTATATCTTGATTAAAGGTCATCATGAGACCTTCACCTTCGACATGCTTAAATGATATATTGGTTACGTGAGGCATGCGGTGCTTTTCGCTACCATTGATATAGCATTCTTCGAGACGCTCTACGAGCCCACTCTGAAGTCTATCTCTCATGGCTGATAGTCTCACTGCTTCTTCGTCCATCTCCAGACGAGAGATCTCTGCAGCAGCTCCGAGACCTACGATACCTGGTACATTGAGCGTACCAGATCTCATACCCCTCTCATGACCACCACCGTCTAGCTGGCTCGTCACTTTTACTCTTGGATTCTTTCTATTGACAAAAAGAGCGCCTACGCCTTTGGGACCATACATCTTATGTGCAGTGAATGCCATCAAGTGGATACCCACTTCCTTAGGATGTGTCTTGATCTTTCCAACTGCCTGGGTGGCATCACTCATGAAGAGTACGCCATGCTTCTCACAGATCTCACCGATCTCCTTCATCGGCTGGATAACTCCAGTCTCATTATTAGCCCACATGATAGATATCATGATCGTCTTATCTGTGATCGCAGCTTCGAGCTCTTTGAGGTCTACTAATCCTTCTCTATCGACTGGCAAGTAAGTTACCTTACCGCCCATCTTCTCGATCTTCTTACAAGAATCGATCACAGCTTTGTGCTCTGTCTGAAGTGTAATGATGTGATCACCTTTTCTCGAGTACATCTCATATACTCCCTTGAGAGCTAGATTATCGGACTCTGTAGCACCTGATGTGAAGATGATCTCTTTAGAATCTACATCTAGCAGCTTTGCAACCTGATCTCTTGCATAGTCCACTGCTTCTTCTGCCTTCCAACCGAATGGATGATTACGCGACGCAGCATTACCCGGGATCTCATGAAAGAAAGGGATCATAGCTTCTACGACTCTTGGATCACAAGGTGTAGTGGCGTTATTATCTAGGTAAATATTCTTTGTTGGCATATATAGTTTCCTAAGTACTCAGTCGAACAAGATAGGTATCTAAAAGTTTTGCAAGTTTACTGATATTATAGGTGACATACCAATCATTTACGAAAGTGTAAAAAGTAGCGGTATCAGGGCTTCTATGGCAATATCAATATCTTCGCGTGCTACAGACATGGGCAGACTCAATCCATCCATCGGGCAAAACCTCTCAAGAAAGCAAAGTAGTATCAAAGATCTCGACTACTATGTGAGAGGCATACTAGAAGATAAAGACTACTATGTGCTGTCTGAAGCGATTACTTTACTCGAAAGTAGCCACGAAGATCATCGCCAGAGATCACTCGAGGTCCTTACTGCTGTATACCCTCATAGGACTGCCTCTATCAGACTTGGTATCACAGGTAGTCCGGGAGTAGGAAAAAGCACCTTTATAGATGGGATAGCTGGGCACTATGCACAATCAGGCCGTACTGTCGGAATCCTGACGGTAGATCCGAGCAGTACGAATGGTCAGGGAAGTATACTCGGAGATAAAACTAGGATGGAGCAGCTGGTAAGTGATAAGGCCATATATATCCGACCGAGTCCGAGTAATAGACACCTCGGTGGCCTCAATCAATATACTTATGAGTCCATGATCTTATGCGAAAGTGCGGGGATCGATAAACTTCTAGTCGAGACAGTCGGTGTAGGTCAGTCCGAAGTAGAAGTGAGTAGTTATACTGATGCGATGATCTTACTGATATTACCAGGAAGTGGTGATAGTATCCAAGGGATCAAAAAGGGTGTCCTGGAAAAAGCTGATCTCATCGTAGTGCATAAGGCAGATGGCGATGGACTGCGGTTAGCTAATCAATCCATGCAACATCTACAAGAGGCTCTTCATCTAAAGAAGAGTGAAGCTCCAGAAGTGATCGCTTACTCTTCTCTTACATATGATGGTCAAGTAGAACTGTTCGCAGCTATCGAAAGAGTGATAGAAAAGAAAAAACCCAATCTCAAGAGCATCAGAAGTCAACAGCAAAAAATATGGCTAGAACAAAGACTCAAAGATGAGTTGGCGCATAAGTTATCAGGTGTCCTTAACGAGCACACCTCTTACCAACAATCGCTACATGACCCTAGTCAAAACATCTTTGAAACCATCCGAGAGTTCAAGGATAATATCCAAATCGACCTGAAACTATAGATGGATCGTCTGATGTACAAAGTTATCATGGTGATCAGTGCAGTATGGATATCGTTATCCTGTTATGGGCAGGATGACTGTCATCTAGACTATCAGTCTCCGATAGGATATAAGACGGTACTATCTGGTTCTTACGGTGAACCGCGTACACGTCACTTTCATGCAGGAATCGACTACAAACAAAGAAAAGGAGTCCCTTACGATACTATCTATAGTATCGAGCAGGGTTTTGTATCACGGATCAGCGTGCAGTCGGGAGGATATGGCAATGCCCTTTATATCAATCATCCTTGTAATCAGACATCAGTCTATGCCCATCTTCATCACTACAGCCAAGACATTCAGGACTATGCGGATAGCGTCATGTATGCTCGCAAGACATACGCCGTAGATCTGAACCCTCTTGAGCTAGGAGATACGATAAGAGTCTCTAAAGGTGGATACATCGGCATCATGGGCAATACGGGTCGCTCCTCTGGGCCACACCTACACTTTGAGATACGAGAGACAAAGACAGAGATCCCTATCAATCCTGCTCTGTTGGGCTTCAAACCTAAGGATGACATCGCTCCTGATATAGTAGGTATATATCTCTATGAGTTTACTCCTGATGATGAAGAAGTATCTAGGAAGTATTATCCAGCTACATTATCAAAGTCTGGAGTCTACACGATCGACAAAAACCCTATCATAACTGGTGCTTACAAGGTAGGAGTTGGCATAAGAACTTATGATAGGATGAATGGCGCATCTAATCACAATGGTATCTATAGCCTCGATATGTTCGTAGATGGGCAGTCAAGATTTGGGTTTACTTTGGATAGTATCCCTTTTGAGGATGCCAAGTACATCCATACGCATATGGATTATCGAGAAAAGAAGGCCAAGAAATATGTCACACAGTGCTTCCTAAGTAACATCAATGCCCTCGATATATATCGTACAGATGAAACTCGAGGATTTATAGATCCATTCACTTATCGGAGCACTGATGTAAATATCATAGTCGAAGATATCGAGGGCAATCGGTCCCTCCTGAATGTGGCAATCAAGCGAGATGACAATCAACTATATCGCATCGCAGATATCGATACCTCCAAGACTAGAGTACCTTCTTATGGAGCAGCACAAGGCAAATCGGCAGTGAGTAATGAGGGAACAGAAGTTACCTTTTTCGATAGTACTTTTTCTCAGCCAGTAAGGATCAGACTAGGCGATTACACGGCAGATCAGATAGACCTCAGACAAGAAGTAGACATACCCACCTTTAGGAGATATCGTGTGACTCATAAATACATGAAGGGCCCCAACGAAAAGGCCCAGTATGTGCTCACAAGTTCCAATGATAAGGGAGAACAATTACGCCATAAAACTCGATGGTTGAATGATAGCACTATCGTCTCGTTTTTATCAGAATTAAATCTCTACCAAATCACGCGAGATACTTTGGCTCCGACGATAGAGGTCATCAGGATCCCAGGTAGCTCAGCACAAAAGTGTGTCTTTAAAGTAACAGATAACTTGATCCCACAGCATCATACTGATGACCTGAAGATCGGAGTCTTTTTAGATGGAAAGTGGATACTCTGTAAGCAAGATGCTAAGACTGATCGGATTTCATTTGAGATGCCTGTAGAAAGGTCTAATGAAAAGCATGAGGTACTTATCAAAGTCGAAGATGCTTCTGGCAATAGAAACTCTCTGACCAGAACTTTTACCTACTAACAAAAAAGAGTCCTAGCAATCTAGGACTCTCTAATCAAAATTGATTACGATAACTAACTACTATGTCGTGGTAGCTTCGTCTAACAAAGCTGTGATTTGTTGTGCATGATCTTTTGTCTTCACTTTGAAGATGATATGTGATATGACACCTTCTTCATTGATCAAGAAGGTAGTTCTGTGTACTCCGACTACTTCTCTCCCCATAAATTTCTTAGGTCCCCAGAGGCCATAGCTGTTGATGATTTCTTTCTCAGTATCTGCAGCGAGAGAGTACTGAAACTCATATTTGTCGATAAACTTTTTATGCTTTGCTGACTTATCTGGGCTGACTCCAAGAATTTCAAAACCCATCTTCTGAAGTGATCTGAAGTTGTCTCTAAGATTGCACGCTTCTTTTGTACAACCTGGAGAATCATCTTTGGGATAAAAAAATAGAACTAGTTTTTTACCTCTAAAGTCAGCAAGGCTGATTTCCTGACCATCCTCATTGAGGGTGGTGAATTCTGGGGCCTTGTCTCCAACTTTAAGATGAGTCATAATCGTCCTTTATACCGTAACTTTATAAAGATAGTATTGTTTAATTATTTAGGTAAAAAGTTAAACAAAAAAGATATCTCAAATGAACCCCCATGTTCTAAGGG
This sequence comes from uncultured Saprospiraceae bacterium, assembly GCA_964640065.1. Lineage (GTDB taxonomy): Bacteria > Bacteroidota > Bacteroidia > Chitinophagales > Saprospiraceae > JAJRXG01. The sequence goes on along the minus strand of CAZXIE010000130.1, from coordinate 59 downwards.
CGACATAAAAAAGGCGCATCTCAAGAAGAGATACGCCTTGTGCTGGAAAGAAATTATGT
>CAZXIE010000129.1:6307-10370 GCA_964640065.1 uncultured Saprospiraceae bacterium | reverse complement strand
CCGTTCTTTACCTCTAGCAAATGACACTCTGCCTGCATCACAACATTGCAGTTGTTATTTACAGGTACCACTACGTCGTCACATCTCTGAGGGATCGATCCTTCCAACCAGTTACTATCATCATTCCATAGATCATTAGGTTGCTGTCCTGTGAATGTTCGAGGTCCCACTGCAACACAAGGGAGAGCTTTGCTCGTTATCCGAGCGCACTCAAGCTCGGTGGGATAGATACCTCCAAATCTGAGTATTCTTATATAAAGGTCATCACCAGGAATAACGCCATCAAACTCTGTTATATCTAAACTTGGATGAAGATCAGGTCCACTATCATCATCACAATTCAATAACTGAAGAGAACCACAGCTACCTGTGTATACTATCATGATCCAATCTTTTGGTACACATCCTTCGAACTCTGCATCGAGACCTAACCGGACGCGTCCAGAGGGTGGCACTTTACTTGTATACCAAATATCATATCCTTGGCCAAATGCATTAGATGAAATACAAGATGCTGGCGGCGCTGGCACATCACTGATATTAGTACAAAGTAATACAACCGGAGCCTCTTCTTGAAGAACAAATGCTCCAGAACAAACAGAAAGATCAATTTCAAATCTCTCAACTGTAGATGTTGCTTCTTTTCCAACACCATTCCACACTACCTGTCGAGAGAAGGTGACGTTATCAAACTCTGAATTTATGTTATGATTTAGACTCTCGGGTAATTCTAGTCCGTTAGCCCCACTGATGATCGTTTCTGTTGACATATCTCCATTTATCCATCTTGACCAACTATACATAGGTGGATCAATAAAAGATTCTCCGCTCGGAACTAGAGATGGTGAAGTCTCATTGAAAGCTACAGAAGTAGTTAGATATGGACAATGAGTACTACTTGCAATTATACTACCTGGATCTACAGTTATCGCTTGAGTAAAAAGCGCAAGTTTAAATTTACCGTGATCGTTCGACGACTTTCCTTCAACAACTATCCGATAATCTCCAGCAGGTAAATGTGCGAGAATGGTCTCAGAATTTGAGAGTAGTAGCTCAGATCCTGAATCTTCTTGGAAGAGTGATATCTGATCGTCCAGAATGGTCTCGACGAAATCTGTACTTATAAAAACGTGTGAATTTGCTGTCAATGTAAAGACATAGTGTACATCGTTTGATGTATTCATCCCTATATAGCTTGTTCCATCAAAAAAATTAAAATATCCCATATCTGGATCTGCCACTGATGGAGTAGCAGGAGCGGGACTATTATCGTTGATATGTTCGACAGCCGTCTGATGGGTTCTTGTTCCTAAGTCGAGTGGTCTACTCTGCGTTCCGCCAGCATATCTGCTATATATCGTACGAATAGTCTTGAGTCATTTGGTTGCTCGATCACAGATGCCCAATTATTACGTGGAAAGTCATTAACATCATAAGTGATGGTGTTTGCATCGAGATCACAATCATCAGGGAAAAATAGATAAGTCTGAAACACACAAGGGTCAGATGTAGGAGAACTATTGCTTTCATTCCATGCACTCCAACCAAGCTCTACAAATCCAGGGAATTGATCCTTAGCAATCAACAATGTTCTTTCGTCGACATGACTATCGGTGCTTCCACTGCTTTGGGTGTATGTAATACAGTTATCTCCAGTTGTCGTACCGAAGCTATTAGAGATGAGTTTTGTTATTGCTCCAACCGAAAAGCTAATGCTCTGATTTCCTCCTATACAATCTGTACTATGTTCATATGCAATAGAATTCACCTGATAGTTTAAAAAACTTAATGGTACCGGCTGTCCATGTAGGCTACTTATGCTAACCAAAGTGATAAGCAGAAAAGTAGAGAGGTATATTTTTCTAGATGTTAACATGGATCTAAAAAGCTTGCTCGGAAGCTCATTAGATAAATGTTCAAAAGAATTAAGTCCAAAGACTTCTCTTTTTCTACTTGTAGTCCTGTCCATGCTTAGATTAGTTAGCGGATATCATTAAAATAGTACCCTAAAGGTCAACCTCTATTCTTATCTGTACAATCACCCTATAGGGTGATTGTAGGGGTGACAAGTGATGCTCATCTTTGGGTTATTAATTCAATCAATAACATCTCTTACGACATGAAAAACATATCTAAACGCGAACAAGAAGTGCTTCATCTCATCGCATATGAGCACTCATCGAAAGAAATCGCTTCAAGACTCTACCTCAGTTATCAGACGATCATCTCTCATCGTAAGAACATCATGAGAAAGCTTGATGTAAAAAATACGGCAGGGATGATCAGAGTAGGCTTCGAACAAGGTATTCTTCAAACGGCTATTTCTTAATCGTCCAGATAGGAACTATGAACCAATCCAATGCACAAAAGTCATTTGAGATAGAAATCAAAGACCCTGATATAATTGATTCTCAGATGCTCAATGAAGATTACGTTGCTACAGTCATGTATAAATTATAGAGGAAAACCTACAGCGGGATATAGGAGCATCTATATGATCGCTCATCAATAAGTATTCATATTGCTTTCACTGAATCAACCAATTTTTGGCACTAGAACATCTAAATGGTGCAATAAAAAGAGACAAGCTTCGGCTTGTCTCTTTTATTTTCAACTTCTATGCAACCACCGCACTTGATATCTTATCAAGCGCTCCACTCACTTTGGCTAGCACTTCATCTCTTCCGTCTAGCTCATGTCTTTCTTTGAGATATGCAGGATCGTTATAAGCCACTTTCACTTCACCTGATGCTTCTTGGAAGACGATCATCTTTTGTGGTAGATCGATAGACACCGTACGGTTCGCCAGCATCAAGGGTGTCCCTAACTTTGGATTACCAAATAGGATGATCCTCGTCGGCAGTAAGTCGATATCCGCATTGGCAGCGTTCTTACTGTGATCTAATTCTAAGATGATTTTCAGATTAGGGTTGGCATCAAGTATGTCATGCAGCTTGTGATAGGTAGTATCAAAGTCGTTATTACTTGTTTTTATTATAAGTCCGTTAGTATTCATCGTTTGTTTTTTATTTGATGATATAAGAACGTCACTCGGCTTTCAAGGTTCGTGATAAGGTCAAATAAATCGTCGCTAGGCATCTGTGCGACTTATGTGATGAAAGAGAATTTCGAAGGTATTTTCTGATATATACTGAGTCCTTCTATCTTTAGTTCAAATCCTGCTTATGAGATCTGAACTATACATCGCACTTGTAATCTTCTTATCATCAATTCAGCTATCGTCACAAGAGATAGATCTATCGTACTATCTACCCGACATCACCTATGATCAGTCGATCACTACCCCACTCGAGTTCTTAGGACACGAAGTTGGCGAGATGCATGTGACGCATGACAAGCTCTACTACTACATGAAGCAACTAGCTCAAGAGTCTGGTCGCATCACGCTTACAGAGTATGCACGCTCACATGAAAAAAGACCACTTGTCTATCTAACTGTCACTTCCGAGGACAATCACTCTCGCATAAATGATATAAAAGCAGAACACAAAAAGCTAACGAATACAGAGATGTCTGGCTCTGTCGATATAGACGACATGCCCATCATCATCTATCAAGGCATGAGCATCCATGGTAATGAACCTTCGGGTGCCAATGGAGCTTTGGCCATTGCTTACTACTTGGCAGCAGGTCAAGGAGCAAAGATCAATCAGCTTCTCGATGAAGTCGTGATCTTACTAGATCCCGTTTATAATCCAGATGGCTTGAATAGATTTTCAAGCTGGGTCAACACACACAAAGGCAAACACCTCATCTCAGATCCTAATAGTCGTGAGTATACCGAGGTATGGCCAAGAGGTAGAACCAACCACTATTGGTTTGATCTTAATCGTGACTGGTTGCTCCTCACTCACCCTGAGAGCCAGGGTCGGATACGCACTTTCCATGAGTGGAAGCCAGATGTCCTAACGGACCATCATGAGATGGGCACAAACTCCACCTTCTTCTTCCAGCCAGGTATACCTTCTCGGACCAACCCTAATACGCCTGCACTTAACCAAGAGCTAACAGGTAAGATCGGCGAATATCACGGCAGAGCACT
>CAZXIE010000129.1:4127-6207 GCA_964640065.1 uncultured Saprospiraceae bacterium | reverse complement strand
GAGGCACGACGCCTTGCTGTTAGTAATCCAGTTAAAGGATACCGCTTTGGAGACAGCCATGATCCGGCCAAGGTGGCGAGATTCATCGAGATCTTGCTGAGTCATCAAATCAATATTTACGAAAGTGAAGAGGATATCTATGTGGTCCCTCTTGCTCAAGATCAATACCGACTCGCGAAGTCCATCTTCGAGCAGGTTACTACTTTCCAAGACAGTCTCTTCTACGATGTGTCTGCTTGGACGATGCCGCTGGCATTTGACATACCATATGAGGAAGTCAGAGGAAGCGTGACGCTTGGAGATCAAGTCACAGAGGTGCCGAGCCTCAGTGGCAGTGTATCTGGAGATGAATCATCTTATGCCTACCTCATCGACTGGGCGAATTACTACGCACCAAGGGCATTAAAAAGTTTGCTTGCTGAAGGTGTGAGCGTCAAGCTAGCACATGAACAATTTACCATGGATATCGATGGGTCAGATGCGACGTTTCCACGTGGCACTTTGATCGTACCTACTGGAAATAATCAAACGCTAAGTCAGTCTGACCTCCATAGTATGATGCAAGACTTAGCTCAGCATAATCATCTCGACATCATCGGCGTGTCCACGGGTATGGTCACCTCTGGAGTCAATCTCGGATCGAGGTCTCTTGGAACAATCGAAGACCCAAAGGCCATAGTGCTGATCGGACAAGGCACGAACAGCTATGACGCCGGAGAGATCTGGCATCACCTAGATCAAAACCTAGAGATGGCTGTACCGATGGTAGACATCGCGCAGTTTGGACGACTAGACCTCAGCAAATACAACACGATCATCATGCCAGATGGTAACTACGCAGCACTCGGTCGGCATAAGAAGGCGCTTACTGATTGGGTATCTGATGGCGGTAACATAGTAGCCATCAAGAGAGCGATAAACTGGTTGAAGGGACAAGAGCTCGTGAGCATCAACTTTAAGAAGGACGAGAGTATGTCTGATACTACTAAGAAGATGAAACCTTTCGCTTCCGCAAATGAAACTTCGGGGGCCAAGTTCACGGGTGGTATGATCGCGCAGATCGATGTAGATCTTACGCATCCTCTCTTCTATGGTTACAGTCGGGCTACGCTACCAGTCTTCAAGAGAGGCAATGAATACTTCGAACCTCTTGGTGATGTGTATAGCACTCCAGGAAGATATAGCGATGATCCAGTGATGAGTGGTTACCTTCACGCCGATAATGAAGCAAAAATGACTGGTGCTGCATCTGTATTTTCACAGGACAAAGGCAGAGGAAAGATCATCGGACTAGTGGACAACCCAACCTTCAGAGGTTACTTCTGGGGCAACTCAAAACTTTTGGCTAACGCCATATTCTTAGGACATAGTTACTAAACATATCACAGTATGAAATTATCAGTTATATCCCTGCTCTTCTGCTCTTCTATGCTCATATTCGCATGTCAGCATGACCACAAGCAAGCTCATGATGAAGGAGGACATGGTCATCATCATCACGAGGAAGAAGGAACGCTTAAAATGGACAAAGACATGAAACCTGTACTCATACATACCGTATTCTTTTGGACAAAAGAAGGAACGACAGCAGAACAAAAGAAGGCCTTCGAAGCGGGGCTAGCCAAGCTTGGTACTTGCCCACAGATACAATCCTACTTTTGGGGACCACCAGCACCTACAGAAAATAGAGATGTAGTCGATAACACATACGATTACGCCATCAACGTACACTTCGCCTCTGTCAATGATCAAAATGAATATCAAGATGAACCGATACATCAGGAGTTCATTACGAATCATCAAGATCTCTGGGAGAAGGTTGTGGTATATGATAATGTGGTGAGGTAGCGGGTGGTTATTGCGGCGGGAGACGCAATGGAACGGTGTTGTCTTTCGCGTCCCCGCAACAGACTTATTTCAAAATCAGAATCAGGCACTTGAGCGGGACGCTCAAGAGAACACCTATATACATTTCAACAACATCCCATTGTGTTGTCTTTCGCGTCCTCGCAACAGACCTATTTCAAATCAGAATCAGGCACTTGAGCGGGACGCTCAAGAGAACACCTATATACATTTC
>CAZXIE010000129.1:3156-4027 GCA_964640065.1 uncultured Saprospiraceae bacterium | reverse complement strand
AACAACATCCCATTGTGTTGTCTTTCGCGTCCTCGCAACAGACGTAATTCCATAATCAGGTTTCTGGCACTTGAGCGGGACGCTCAAGAGAACTCCGATTTCATTCCGATAAACTAAAGTTATATTGTCTTTCGCGTCTCGCGACAGACCTATCCCCACAAAGTCAAAAAATCAAATTTACTTGTTCCCGATAAGTAAGAAGGAATAGAAGAATACAGATAGCTTGATTCATCTAATCCTGCCCGAGAAACATTCTTATGGAGATAATCCATCTTTTGTTTCAAAAACTTAGGGTTCGTTATCTCAACGCTCAGAGATTCTGGTTTCCATATTTCACAACTCTTATTGTTCCTTTGGACTTCGTAGACTTGGCGTTCTTCAGAACTCAAAGTATCAAGTAATTCTTTAGCTGTATAGCTCAAAAGAGAATGTTTGATCTTATCAATACTCTTCGGCGGAATTACTTCGAGGATGAGGTGAAAGTGATTATCTAAAACAACAAAAGCATAAATGACCATCCTCTTATCCTGAACGAGAAATGAGAAACTTTCAAGCAAGATATTTTTGCGATTGTCTTCTTGAAGAAGAGGCTGCCACTTGTGTATAGTGCACGTAAGAAAGTACAGATTGTTATAAACAACGAAAGGCATATAGGAATTTAGTGATTCTGTATGACATTTGAAGGGGATGTCATTCCAAATCAGGTTACGACACTTGAGCGGGATGCTTAAGAGAACGCATGATCTCACATAACCGAAACCTTTGTGTTGTCTTTCGCGTCTCGCGACAGACCTATTCCCAATACAGATTGATGCTCTTGAGCGGGACGCTCAAGAGAACACGGGTTGCGTGTCAGTATACATCCTTCATG
>CAZXIE010000129.1:0-3056 GCA_964640065.1 uncultured Saprospiraceae bacterium | reverse complement strand
AAGCTTAGATCATTCTGATCTTTACGAAAGAAAAGATAAGACGTACTTTTGCCCCACATTTACGAAAGTGATATGGTGGACTATAAGTCGATAGAAGAAAAGTGGAGAAAATACTGGGTGGATAACGAAGTATATAAGGTAGATACCGATACTTCGAAGCCGAAGTATTATGTGTTAGATATGTTTCCTTATCCGTCAGGTGCGGGCCTACATGTCGGGCATCCTCTGGGGTATATAGCTTCGGATATCTATGCGAGGCATAAGCGGATGTCTGGGTATAACGTCCTCCATCCTATGGGCTTTGATGCCTTTGGCTTACCGGCCGAAGAGTATGCACTGCAGACAGGTATCCATCCTGCGGTCTCTACTCGAGAGAATATGGAGCGCTATCGCGAGCAACTCGGCAGTCTTGGATTCTCATTTGACTGGTCTAGAGAAGTGAGCACTTGTGATCCTAACTACTATAAGTGGACACAGTGGATCTTCACTCAGCTCTATGAGCACTACTACGATAATCAAGCTAAGAAAGCACGACCAATAGCTGAGCTCATCGCTCATCTCGACCAGCATGGCAATGTCAATCTAGATGTGCCGACCAGCACGAAAGAAGTGATTACAGCAAGCGATTGGACAGCCTACTCAGCGAAGGAGAAGAATGACTTCTTGATGCACTATCGCCTGGCTTACAAGAAGATAGGCTATGTGAATTGGTGTGAAGCTTTAGGCACTGTCCTAGCTAATGACCAAGTGAAAGATGGACTCTCAGAGAGAGGTGGTCATCCCGTTACCCAGAAGGCGATGCCGCAGTGGTGTCTTCGAACTACAGCATATGCGGATCGATTACTCGATGACCTTAAAGAAGTCGATTGGTCAAATGCGTTAAAGACTATGCAGTCTAATTGGATCGGTAGATCAGAGGGTGCAGCTGTGTTCTTTCCGCTGGCGGATAATGATGAGAGCTTAGAAGTATTTACGACTCGGATCGATACGATCTATGGTGTGACATATATGGTACTTGCTCCAGAGCATGATCTCGTTAGTGAGCTTACCACTGAGGAGCAGAAAGAAGAAGTAGCCGAGTATATCGCATATGTAAAGGCTAAGTCAGAGATCGAGCGCATGGCTGAGAAGTCCGTGACGGGAGCATTCATAGGAGCCTATGCGATCAATCCATTTAACCAAGAGAAGATACCGATCTGGATCGGCGAATATGTCTTGAAGGACTACGGGACCGGTGCAATTATGGCGGTACCTAGTGATGACGAAAGAGATAAGGCGTTCGCAGAAAAGTTTGGATTAAAGATTATCGATGTAGTGGATAAGTCCGACTATCCTGACGCCTCACTTCATGATAAGCTAGGTAAGATCATCAACTCTGACTTCTTGAATGGACTAGAAGTAAAAGATGCCATCGCGAAGGCTACAGCCTATGCTGAAGAAAAAGGTATCGGCAAGTTGGTCATCAACTACAAGCTTCGGGATGCCAACTTTAGTAGACAGCGGTATTGGGGAGAGCCATTTCCAGTGACATATGATAGTGATGGCATCGCGAGTGCTGTAGCCAAGGAAGATCTTCCAGTTGTCTTACCAGAAACTGGTGACTTCAAACCTACATCAGGTGGCAACTCACCATTAGCTAGACTTTCTGATTGGGTGACGATGTCTAATGGACATACACGTGAAACTGATACGATGCCTGCAGTTGCGGGGTCATCGTGGTACTTCCTAAGATATATGGATCCAGATAATCCTGACAGTTTTGTGAGTCAGGACGCGGTGAACTACTGGCAGTCTGTAGATCTCTATGTAGGAGGTGCAGAGCATGCAGTAGCTCACCTACTCTATGCAAGATTCTGGCACAAGTTCTTATACGATCTTGGCCTAGTTCCGACGACGGAGCCATTCAAGAAGTTGATCAATCAGGGGATGATACAAGGTGTTATAGAACACATCCTTCTGAGCAAGACGGAAGAAGCGACGTTTTACTCAGCAGATCTAGTTAGTGATGAAGAGCGTGACAACTATAGCATGCCTTATGTGCATATTGATTATGTAAAAGATTATAGTAGTAGCAATCCGACGTATCTCGATCAAGAGGGATTAGTATCATACTGCAAGTGGCGAAAGTTTGACAAAGCGACTTTCCATTATCAAGGAGGTAAGGCTGAACTCACTAAGCAAGCTGATGGGACTTACGACACTTCTATCGAAGGTGACGCTCCTCGAGTAGAGACGGTATCTGAAGTAGGGAAAATGTCCAAGTCGAGGTATAATGTGATCAACCCTGATGCCGTCATCTCTAGATATGGTACCGACTGCTTTAGGATGTATGAGATGTTTCTCGGGCCTATCGAGCAATCAAAACCTTGGGATACGAATGGCATCGATGGTGTGAGCAAGTTCTTGAGAAAGTTTCAGGATCTATTTTATAAGAACGAGGTCTTCACCCTCAGTGATGAAGAGCCTACGAAAGACGAGCTCAAGGTACTTCATGGAGTCATCAAGAAGGTGAGCGGTGATATCGAAGCATTCTCATTCAACACATCAGTTAGTGCCATGATGATCGCAGTGAATGAACTAAGAAAGATCGGGACAAATAAACGTGCCATCTTGGAACCTCTGGTTCGGGTGATCGCGCCTTTTGCACCATTCATAAGTGAAGAACTATGGGCTCAACTCGGTGGTGAAGGTTCTATACATCACACCGCATATCCGAAGCATGATGAAGCTCATCTCGTAGAAGATAGTGTCACCTACCCTATCTGTGTAAATGGTAAGAAGAAAGCGTTACAAGAGTTTGATGCTTCGCTTTCGAAAGATGACATCGAGAAAGCCGTAAAAGGATTAGGTGATATCTCTAAGTGGACAGATGGCAAGGAGATCAGAAAAGTGATCGTCGTACCTGGCAGGATGGTGAATCTAGTGGTTTAGATCAAACCACTAGTTTTGTATCAACAGAAAAAGGCACCAAATAGTCAGTGAAACTAGTTGATGCCTTTATCTTCAGTTAATACACTCATCGTATAAGTATATCAAGGCCGTTGTGGTAATTAATG
>CAZXIE010000128.1:0-10378 GCA_964640065.1 uncultured Saprospiraceae bacterium | reverse complement strand
GGCTTCGATGACCTGTTCCTTAGAGACATTACAGAAGAGGGCAAGTTTTTTCTTGATGTCTTCTGTGATATGTGATTCTGTACGACAGACAAGCACATCAGGTATGATACCTGCCATCTGCAACTCTTTAACAGAGTGCTGTGTAGGCTTCGTCTTATGCTCACCTGCAGCTTTGAGATATGGTATCAGTGTCAGGTGTATAACAAGACTTTCTTTATCCTTCAGCTCATTGCGAAACTGTCTTACTGCCTCTAAGTATGGTAACGACTCGATATCACCTACTGTACCTCCGAGTTCTGTAATGATGACATCGTACTCTCCAGCGGTCTCTAGTAGTCGAATCCTTCTTTTGATCTCATTAGTGATGTGAGGTACGACTTGTACCGTCTTACCAAGGAAAGCACCTTCACGCTCTTTGTTGATCACCGTCTGATAGATCCGTCCAGTGGTGACGTTGTTAGCTTGAGAGGTACTGATATTAAGGTATCTCTCATAGTGTCCAAGGTCAAGGTCTGTCTCAGCACCGTCATCCGTCACATAGCATTCGCCATGCTCATATGGATTCAGCGTACCTGGATCTACATTGATATAAGGATCGAACTTTTGGATGGTGACCTTAAGGCCTCTAGCTTGTAGTAGCTTGGCGAGGGATGCGGATATAATCCCTTTTCCTAAGGATGATGTAACCCCTCCCGTTACGAATATAAATTTGGACATCTTGACAGCAACGTTAAGGCTTGTAAAGGTAGTTATATAAGATCGGGACGCCAACCTTCTCATCCTATATTTCATGATTAGCCCCAAAGACAGAGATGCCAGTGCTGTCAGTGACACCATAGATCTTACCGCTCACACAATGAAAACCTCCTTTCACACATCTTAACAATTAGAAGCAGCTTCTGATATGATCTTAGTAGCATCAAAAGAAATGATACTGATATGGTCACAGCTACACCTACGAAAAGAGAAAGAGAAATCCTTCGCATGATAGCAGATGAGCTAACGAGTAAAGAGATAGCACAGCAGCTATATATCAGTTCTGAGACAGTACAAACCCATCGCAAAAATCTATTAATAAAACTGAATGCCAGGAACACAGCCGGATTAGTGAGGAGAGCTTTTGAGAGTAGGTTGCTGGTTTTATGATCAAATAATTCTTCACCATTTATCTTTTCAAACTACATTTCAAATGAATTCTCCAACTAAGAAACTCCTTGGCACTCTGATTTGCACCTTTCTTATACTCTGCGGTGCTGACGATATATCCGCCCAATTTGAAGTATATCCAAGTTTTAATAACTGGTCTAACTTAGATCTTAAGGTTCAAAATACTAAAACCGTTGAAATCAATGCTAATTCGAGCTTTCTCTTCGGTCGTGGGAGCGATATCAGTCTTTTTAGATACGACGACAATCTAGATAGAGATAGAACAGTAAGTATACGTGCTGCAAGTAATGATAACAATGCGGCAGGGAACTATGGAGCTATAACGCTTGATGCTTATGTGGAAACAACACAATTCTTTGCCAATAATGGCGACCTCCTTGATCCTCCCGTCGGGGTACCTTCTTCATCACCCTTCGCTATGTTGAGTCTAGTTAAACATGTTAATAAAAATCAAGGTTCAGCTGTCGATTATTCATGGAATATAGGTGTATATGATGAGTTTGAATTTGACTTTAATATTGATTTCGCTGATCAGTTTGACTGCCAAGATTGTCTGACTTTTGCTTTTCAAGATGGCGCTGGAGCCGCATTCTACAAATACTCCTTCGGAAGTGATGCTGACTTCCAGACAGCATCTGATGCTAGACTCAAAGAAAACATTGCAGATGTAGGTAGTTCTCTTAACAGGCTCATGGAGCTATCACCAAAGAAATATCACTATATCTGGAGTGATAAAAATCCAGATAGAAAAAGCTCTGGTTTCTTAGCGCAAGATGTGCAAAAAGTGTTTCCAGATCTCGTGTCATCTATCCGCCAGCCAAATGGTGAAAGAACTTTAATGATGAACTATATAGGTTTGATTCCTCATATAACGAAGGGATTGCAAGAGCAGCAAGATATAATCGACGAGCAAGCAAATGAGATCTCAAATCAAGAAGACCAAATAGCAAAACTCATTACGATTATAGAAAAACTACAAACAAGAGTAGACGCTTTAGAAAATTAAAATACTGAGACTCAAAACTCTCTTGCTCAAATCTCCTAAAATGAAATACCTACTTCTAGCTCTTATCCCATTCCTGACATGTTGTGGTTTGCTAGCACAACCATCAATCGAAAGCAACAGCAATGATATCAGAATGAAGCAAGGGACCTCCGATAGAATAATCATCAACTCTGGGACAGTTTCTTTTCCATTTTCAACATCGCCTATCCTAGGCGTGAACGATATAGTTGGTGATCGCAGGATATCATTAGTAGGCAATCAATTTTTTAATTTTGGCAATCCGGAAATATCACTTACTGGCAATCTTGAGAACGGTGAGGACAATACACTTCTTAAATTAAGAAATGAACTGCATAGCGGCACTTGGGGTCTTGGTCTCAGTGCATATCGAAATGGCATCCAAGATCTCAACTCATTTCACATTACACTACAAGATCAGCCAGTCTTCAATATCGATGAGGATGGAGATGTTTCTATAGAATCCTTAAAAAGTCAATCTGGAGTATTAAGACCTCTTTTCGTCAATGACCAAGGTGAAATATCAACTCATGTAGGACAGATCTTCGACCACCGTATACAATACTCCCAGTTCACTGCAAGTGACGGAGATGGCTCAGACGTCGAGATAGTAAGACTTGGTAGAGGATTCGGGTACGTCAGATATCAAAGCGGTCTATTTTCAGATGATAGTGGAGAACTAGTAGCTCCGCTACAATTACCGAATGGATCTAATATAACAGGTGTGAGTGTTTCTTTCATAAATGAGGCAGATGTTGATGAGCTATATGAAATCAGTATTCATAGAGCTCCTATCCAGCCTACCGGCGGTTCCATTGTATCAACTAACTGGCGAACGATACCAGTTGGAGGATCCATCATAGTTAATCAGCTCGGTCCAGATACAGTCACAGGTAGCACCCATTCTATCAACTATGACATTGATATAAACACTTTCAGTTTTCTGTATTCTGTTGTTGTTAGATGCGAAAATTGTTCTGAACAATATTTGAGAAGTGTTACGGTAGTGCATACTCCTCCTCAGTAGTTTGCCTATTTTCAATAGCTAAAGTAGCCTTAGGTCTATCTCATACACGATAGGGGAACAAAACAAGGTTTGTGTATATTACTTCTAAGATCGAACCATAGCTTATTGAAATCACTGCTTGTCGTACTATTCGCTTTAACATCAGTGATCTGCCAATCACAGGACAAGTCCTTTTTTCCTTTCACCACTAATGATGGCCTATCGCAAAACTCTGTTACGAGTATTGCACAAGATAGCTTTGGATTCTTGTGGATAGCTACGCAAGACGGGCTCAACAAATATGATGGCACTCACTTTACAAGTTACAATGCCTACTTCAACGATATCACCCAGGAAGAATTCAGCCGACTTGGTAAGATTATCATGGACGATCATAATCAGCTATGGCTGATTACTTCTGATGGCTTTATCTCCTACTTTGAGGACACAGCGGATTCTATACGACAAGTCGTACAGATCCCTGATGCGAGCAGTATAATACAAAAATCCCAAGACCAATATTGGGTAGGTAGTTATACTCAAGGACTTTATCTCTTGACTTTTCATCAAGACAGTTTATCCTATACAAATGTCCTACCCGATGTCACTGTATATCAGATCATAGAAATAGACAAGCAACTTATACTTGGGACAAATGACGGTGTCGTTCAGTATAACTCGCTTACAGATGAAGTAACAAAGCTTTTTGAAGAGTTACGTGGCCTTCACATCAGTGACATCTTGCATAATGATGATGGGACTATCTTAGTCGCAACTTATAATAACGGCCTCTACGTTTGGACAAAAAATCAATCATTAGAAAAGCATGTGTTACTTCCTGAAAATCTCAGAATACAGGATATACATATCGATAGCGATGGCATATTATGGATTGCGACTTATGATACGGGACTTTTTACTATTTCTGATGGCGACGTCGATCACTTTTATTATGACCCTCCGCAGCACCAAGTCATCAACTATAACGACATCCTTTGTATCTACGAAGATCAAAACAGCAACATATGGCTAGGTACAGATGGCGGAGGTCTCTCTTTTTTTAGTAAGAGTCAAAAACCAATATATGGACTGAGTAATGACGATATCCCTTTGGGCATGGCAGTAGATGTACCTCGGGCTATAAGTACTGATGGCGATGACCATATCTGGGTAGGTACTTCGGGAAACGGGCTAACAGTCTATGATCCTAAAAGCAAGGAAGCTCGACATTATTCGAGTGACCAATCACCTCCTTTTTATATCCCTAATGATCGCATAGTTAGTCTCGAACACGATGGAGATGGTCATATGTGGATTGGAACCCAAGAAGGGGGATTACTCAATTATAATCTCGACACTCGTACAATCAATCAAGTGAATATCCCAGGAAAGACTATCTGGGACATACTTGCCATGAGTAACGATGAAATTCTGCTATGTACTCGCCAAGATGGACTTATAAAATATAATACGAACACGCAGCAATGGCAGCAATACAAAAGCACTAGCGGATCTAGTCTAAGAACAATCATAAAAGGAAAATATCCGGACACATACTTCATAGGAACTGATGATGGAAATCTATTAATGTTCAATGAAAGAACTGAATCCATAACACCCTTACAACTAGAAAAAGAGACGGGTGGAATCAAATCTCTTCATCTCGATGATGATCACCTATGGATAGGAACTCAACGAGAAGGCATCATCATCTATAGGCTCGACCAAAAGATAGAACGCATTCTTACTGAGGAGAATGGATTACCCAATACAGTTATCTACTCTCTTCTGGATCAAGAAGATCGATATATCTGGGCTAGTACTAATCAAGGTATATGTCAAATCAAAAAGAGTGCAGTATACAATGGAGACCTTGATGTAGTCAATCAACAACTGAATTTTCAAGATGGTCTTGTCAGTAATGAGTTTAATACTGGAGCTTATCACCAGGATGATAAAAACAAGTTGTACTTCGGTGGTATAGATGGAATCAATTGGTTCGACCCAAGAACCATACTTGAAAACCGACAGCCGGTTGGCCTTCTACTCTTGGAACTTATCATAACAGGTGATGAAGGAAGAAAAACAATCAGTCTTCACAATCGTGAAGAAGTAGAGTTGAATTTTATGACTCGACACTTTCAAATAAGGTATTCCGACCTAACCTATATCGACAAAGAGAATACAAGATTCCAATATCGACTTGTTGATTATAATGAAGAATGGGTAGACAATGAAGATAGTCGGCTAGTAAGCTTTACAAATGTTCCTCCTAGCAATTACATATTCGAATTAAGAGCTAGCAATGCTGATGGCATATGGAATACAAATCCCGTATCGATCACCGTAGAGATCATTCCTGCCTTCTGGCAGACTTGGTGGTTCAAGTTCCTTGTAGCGAGTCTTCTCATTTTCTTGGCCTGGCTTTTTGTAAATGAACGTATCAAACAAATCAAAAAAACTGCTGACCTCAAACACGACATCGCTTACTCAGAGTCCAAAGCACTGAAGTCCCAGATGAATCCTCACTTTTTATTTAATAGTTTGAATGCTATAGATAACTATATACTTAGTAACAACCCCGTAGAAGCTTCAGACTATCTATCAAAGTTTTCTAAACTCATCAGGCAAACCTTAGACTACTCCGAGTTATCTTCTATAACTCTTAGTCAAGAAATAGAAATACTTGGTCTCTATGTTAAGATGGAGCAAATGAGGTTTCCTTCTAAATTTGAATTTGAGGTTTCAGTTGACCCTAACCTTAATCCATCTAAGATTCATCTCCCGCCACTTATCATTCAGCCCTATGTTGAAAATGCCATCTGGCATGGACTCATGCACCTGGAGGACGATGGAGAGCTCGAAGTCAGGTTTCTTAAAGAGGGTGACTTTGTCGTCTGTCAAATAGAAGATAATGGCATAGGTCGCACCAGCGCTCAAGAAATCAAGTCAAAGTCTGCCACAAAAAGGAAATCCCATGGTATGAAGATCACCTCAGAACGACTCAATCTCCTTGAAGAGCTACAAGGAAGTGGTGGACAAGTAAAAATAGTAGACAAATACTCTGATCTACAGCAAAGCCTCGGCACTCTAGTTATCATAAAGCTTCCACTGCAATGATAACCGCTTACTCATCAGATCTTACCACTTATCAATCGATTTTGTTCTTATCGGCTTAGAAGTATAGCTTTATAATAGATAGAAGGATCTTTTATCCTTAACTGTATATGAAGGGAATTGAAGAAAATATGATTAGTAAAGCGATCATCATCGATGATGAAAGAGGTGCTATAGAGTCATTAAACAAGAAGATAGAACTCTATATCCCGAAGATCTCTATAGTAGCTACAGCTCAAAGCGCCAAGGAGGGGCTCCAATCGATACATCAGCACAAACCGGATATCGTTTTTCTAGACATCGAGATGCCATGGATGAATGGATTTGAGATGTTAGACTGTCTTGGCGAAAATATTGACTTCTCGGTAGTCTTTGTTACAGCCTACGACCAGTACGCTATCAAAGCCTTTAAGACAGTAGCGATGGATTATCTTCTGAAACCTGTAGACCGAGATGATCTCATGGAGTTTGCTCAGAAGTACGAGCAGTCTAAGGAGCTACTTAACATAAAGAAACTCAATGTGCTAAAGGAGCAGATGGAGCAAAGTGGCAGTCATGACAGACTGCTCATAAAAAGTACCGACAACATAGATGTCTTAGACACCGATGAAATTCTGTGCTGCCAAGCGGACTCTAATTACTCCTATATATATACGGCAGATGGAAGGAAGATCGTCGCTTCTAAAACTCTTAACAGCCTTGAAAAAGCTTTGAATTCATCGACATTCGTACGGATACATCGATCGTACATTGTCAATCTTCGACATGTTTCACAATTCAGCTCGTCAGATGGATATAACGTCACTCTAAAGAATGGCCAAAGCTATCCTGTCTCTAGAAGGAAAAAAGAAGAGCTCCTCAACCTCCTTGGCAGCTATAATACAAGCAAAGTCAGTTAGCAGCAACCGCCACCATCATAGTGCCACGTGCTCTCAGATATAAAGATGTCCTCTCTACCTAGCGAAGCAAGTGCACCACCTGTCTTATCACATACAGCCATTGGCTGATTGTACAAGAGGTTATGACCGTTGTTATCATCGAAGTTTTCTTCTGAGCCATAGTATACAGCAGTCTTACCTGTGAATACACATGGGCCATCCGCAGGCATTGGATCTTTGATCGCGCACACCTCTACGCTTTCGATGTAGATATTCTCTTTTGTATCGTAGTGACCTGGATCTAATATCCTATAAGGTCTCTTTGCTCTGATCTCCACAGTGCCAAAACCGGCATCCGTGATGAGTTTGATATATTCTTTAAGAGGTAAGCTACCACTGAGACAAAGCGCTCGTAACTTTTCGTCTTCTCTAAGATGCTCAGGCATATGCTGGTCACAGATAGGATCTGAAAGTACGAGTCTACCGTGAGGCTTGAGCACTCGATACATTTCCGCAAGGGCGACCTTCAGATCATCTAACTTAAAAATGTTGAACAAGCAGTTCTGTGCTGCTACGTCTATACTCTCATCTTCAACTGGGAGATTAAGAGCATCGCCTTTTCTTAGGTCGACGAACTCACTCTTGAACCAAGGGTTTTTAGCCTCAGCTTCTGCAAAGTTTCTTGAGGACGCATCTAGCATCTCGTCTACCACATCTACTCCGATTACTCCAGCATTCTGACGCGAAAAGTAGGCGAATTGTAGAAGTTCCATACCTCCGCCAACACCGACGTATAGGATCTTTGGGTCATTGACCAGGTCACGCGGATGTACGGTGCTACCGCATCCATAATTCATCTGTAACATGATCGATGGGATGTCTAGACCTGGTAGCTGCCATACCGGAGTGGTAGTACAACAAAGTCCAACATCTGGAGTCTCAGCCGCGGCCTTATAGACATCGTGGGTAGTATTAAGATATGACACGTCTCTTATTATTTTAGCCCCCAAAGATGGACTAATATTTTGACTCGTTTTCGTCTGATTACTGACTATTAAAGAAAATATAACAAGTCATAATTGAGCGACCGAAGCGATATACCCTATTACCCCACCAACTATGATAATCACAAAGGGACTGAGATTAGAGATGCGGAAGTAAGCGATCAAGCTGGCGACAGATAGGGCGATCAGCCAAGGAGCCGATAGTACACTCAGTGCCATCTCATAGGTCACATATAGCATGACGGCCACTGCAGCAACATTGACATAGTCTAAAAAAGAGGTCAAGATCACTGAAGATCGCATACGGTGCACGATCGGGTTGAGCAACCATACGAAGAGGAAAGCTGGTAAAAATATACCTAGTGTAGCACTCAATGCACCTGGCACTCCCGCTAACTCATAGCCTATGAATGTCGCAGTACTTAGCACCGGTCCCGGCGTCATCTGCCCTACTGCTACTGCCTCGACAAGCTGGTCATAGTTCAGCCATCCTAGCTTATCGATGAGCTCTCCATCGAGATAAGCGAACAAAACATATCCGCTACCGAAGAGCACTGACCCTATCTTCAAGAAGATGAGGAAGATTTTTTCCGCTTTCGCAAATGAAGGCGCCATCACAAGCATCAACATCCAAGCATGTACACCTATCAAATCTCTACGCTTGCCCAGTGATAAGATTATACCTAGAAAGCCAACACCAAGAATGATAAATATCTCATTGATATCGAAGTGTGCTGCCACTACAGCTAGGATACCAGCTATCATAAGAGGCCCACTTTTTACAGCTTTCTTTCCCAGTTTATAAATAGCTGCGATGATGAATGACAGTACAGCGGCCTTGATACCAGCACTGATGTATGGCATCACATCATAGTCTTTTACCCTTTCATAGAACATCGCCACCATCAGAGTGATGAAGACTGCAGGTGCTATAAATCCAATGCCCGCCAAAAAAAGTCCCTTGACTCCCCCTCGATGATATCCCATGTGCATGGTCATCTCAGTAGAGTTGGGACCAGGTATGAGGGAAGTCATGCCCATATAGTCGAGAAACTCCTGGCTAGAAAGCCATTTTCGCTTTTTTACCAGCTCTTCTTCCATCAAGGAAATATGAGCCGCAGGGCCGCCAAAAGCAACCCATCCAAACTTAAAGAAAAACAAAAATATCTCCATCTCGGGCAAGATAGAAAGAAGCAGGTTACAGGTAAAATTTAATTGCTAGTCGGTTGCTTTTCCCAGCAGAGGTGCAAGCGATTATTAGAAAAGTCCAGAACGGCTATGTCCGTCTGTAAAGAGGATGCACTCAGTATACCGTCGATATTGATATCCAATGCGCCATTGTTCAAATTAGAAAGATCATGTTGGACAAACGGCAATTCTTTGATGGTAATCTGGTCTATCTTGGCTTCGCCAAAGTGCTGATCGCTATCTGCTTCATTAACATCTAAGACGTTGATACCAGCACCAGTATCGAAAGCCATATTACGAAGCCGACCATTCACTTCGAGCTTAACTACTCTCAGTTCATCATCATGCATCACCCATGGTAAGGAAGCTATATGATAGTCTGAAGAAGTGATTGATACAGCATCTCCCTTCCGATGAAAAGTGATGAGTTTATTCTTGAAGTCTATGATGACTTGATGGTTATCCCAGATGTCATTACCAACGATTCCAGCTATAGGAAGATCTATTTTCTCCTCTAAAGGTGATAGATCCATCGCCCATCCTATGACATCAGTCTTCTTTACTACTCCAAATTCAAACTCCTTGATCTGTATTTCTTGACTTGATGTAACACCACTAGGAGACCAGACATCAAATTCTTGAGCCTCCACCTTCTTATTTAAGAGTAGTGTAGGAGCTCCAGTATCTAATACGAAGTTGCCCGTCTGTCCTTCGAACTGGGCTTTTACTATGATTAAGCCATCAACCAACTCAAAACTGACCGTCTTACTTGATCTAACATCTGTAGGTTCCGTCCCATTATTTGCCTGAAGGTCACTATTCAGACAGAGCAATATAGCCAATACACATATATAGGTATTTTTATATGTGTATAATGCTGTATATGAGATCGGTAACAAATAATGTTAAATTAATGTAAACCGAATATAACCTATATCGAATAAACAGTTTACATTATTTTTACATTAGATAGACATTTAGTTTACTTTTGAGG
>CAZXIE010000127.1:0-10549 GCA_964640065.1 uncultured Saprospiraceae bacterium | reverse complement strand
ACGGTCTTGTCGATCTACTTCCTATCAAGGCTAAAAAAGTGAAAGTCAAAAAGCGATATTTCCACTACTTGACCTTGTTAACAGATGGCGGTATCCATCTGGAAAAACGAGAAGAGAAAGATATCTGGAAAGGACTCTATCAGTTGCCAATGATAGAGGGCGAAAAACGACTTTCAAAAAAGGAAGTGGAAGCAAAAACGAAGGACAGATATGGCTCTTTCCAAAAAATGACTAAAGTTTATAGCGCTACTCAGCAACTCACTCACCGATTGATCTATGCGGACTTTTATCTAGTCGAAGGAGTCAAAAAATTAGATCAGAAAAAGGCGACCTCTTTTGATAAAGTAAAAGACTTAGGTCTTCCTAAAATCATAGATGATTACTTTAAGGACCACCTTTTACTGTATTGAGAGTATCTTGTACGAGAGACGCATTGAATCGATAATCACTTATCTTTGATCTATGTTTAATAAAGTCACCTTGATTGGTAATCTAGGACGAGATCCCGAGATCAGACATTTTGAAGGAGGATCCCAAGTTGCCAAATTTTCTATTGCTACAAATGAAAACTACAAAGACAGATCTGGCGAGTGGCAGACTCGAACAGAGTGGCACGATATCGTTTGTTGGGGACCGCTCGCTCTAAGAGTAGAGAGTTCACTGAAAAAGGGAAACCTTGTATTTGTAGAAGGTAAGCTTACTCATCGTAAATGGCAAGACAAAGAGGGTAGAGACAGATATTCGACGGAGGTAGTCGGAGGTATAGTGAAGCCACTAGAAAGACGAGAGTCAGGCTCATCCGGCAGTTCTTCTGATGCAGGATTTCCATCTATAGAAGATCGATACCAGACGGCGGCGCCAACGCCAACGGCTGAGCCATCGCAACAACAAGCGACTACAGGAGGAGATGCATCTTCTCTTGAGGACGATCTGCCTTTTTAATCAAATATAACTAAGTGGACCCCGACCCTCTCCCCCTGGGAAATTTAGAGACTGCGTTTATTCTTATCGGACAAAGCCAAAGCTTTACCACTGTTCTACTTTTACTCATCTTGCTGCTGGTCCTTCTCTTGTGCTCAGCACTTATCTCGGCGTCAGAAGTTGCCTACTTTTCTCTATCGCCTCAAGATGTAGATAAGCTGGAAAAGGATGATAACTCATCCAGCAAACGCATACTGTCTTTGAAAGAGAAACCACGGAGACTTCTGGCTACGATCTTAATCAGTAATAACTTCATCAATATTGCCATCGTGGTCATAAGTGAGGTAGTTATTAGAGGCCTTGTTTCTGATGAGACTTTTTCAAGATGGGCAGAAAACCTTCAACCATATATCGGTGGTGCCTGGCTATCTCTATCAGACTTATCGCGAGTTTTGAGCTTCTTAATCACAGTGGTTATCGTCACTTTCTTGCTGGTTCTATTCGGAGAGGTAGCACCCAAAGTCTATGCTAACATCAATAACATCCGTCATGCCCGACTGATGAGTAGTCCGTTGAGTTTTTTAGGGCGAGCGTTTTACCCAGTAAGTCGTTTGCTACTTGCTTGGTCTAGTGGTATCGAAGAGCGCGTCTATCGCACTAGGCTAAAGGCAGGTGTCACGGCAGACAGAAAAGAAATAGGAAAAGCCATAGAGCTGACGGTGAGCGAAGGTGGTGATCAAGATGAGGTAGATATGCTTAAGGGTATCATCGCCTTCGGAGATGTAGAAACACGTCAGATCATGAAGTCAAGAGTTGATGTTGTAGGCCTAGAGCATGAACTTGGATATAAGGACGTAATCAAGGTCATTAAGGACAGTGGTTTTTCGAGACTACCAGTATTCGATGAGACGTTTGATAAGATTGTAGGTATCCTATACGTGAAGGATCTCCTGGGCTTAACGAGAGAAGGAGACAAATTTGTCTGGCAGGCACATGTCCGTAACAACGTACTCTACGTCCCTGAGACCAAAAAAATCGATGAACTCCTAAAAGACTTTCAAGCCAAAAGAACACATATGGCTATCGTCGTTGATGAGTATGGTGGGTCTTCTGGTATCGTCACATTAGAAGATATCATGGAGGAAGTCGTCGGTGATATTAGAGATGAATTTGATGGAGATGAGGAGATCGATTATGAAAAGATAAATGATAAGACCTACATCTTTGAAGGAAAAACATTGCTCAATGATGTCGTCCGCATATTACAATTAGACAGTGACATTTTTGAAGAAGGTAGAGGTACTGCTGACTCTTTAGCTGGCTTGATTTTAGAATTAGAAAGCCTGATACCTAGGCGAAATAAGGTGATACAATATAGGACGCTGAAGCTCACCATCATGAAGACGAGCAAGAGAAGAATCGAAAAGGTAAAGGTGGAGCTATGAGATGTTACTTAGGGTGGCTCTTACTATTACTTATGTCTTGTCAAGCGACTGACATACCCTCACCACGACCTCATCAATATCCTAGAGTTACATTTCCGGAAGGGGGCTATCAAGTTTATAATAATGATGAGTGCCCTTTCGTCATGGAAGTTCCAACATTTTCAGAGGTAGTTAAAAAAGAATACCTCTTTGGAGATATAGAAGCTAGCCCGTGCTGGTTTGACATAACTGTATCGTCACTGGCAGCTACTATACACTGCAGTTATTATAAAATTGATCCAGATCAGCGTCTCGATAAACTGATCAATGATGCCTTTACGATGGCTAGCAAGCATAATATCAAGGCGAGCTATAGGGAAGAATTTGAAATACAAACCCAAGAGGCTGCTGGGATGATTTTTAAGATTAATGGACCCGTTGCTACGCCCTACCAATTTTATGTGACCGATAGCACACAGCACTTTTTCCGAGGTTCTTTATACTTTGACGAAAGGGTAGATCCGGATAGTATCGCTCCTGTTATTACATTTTTAGAAGGCGAGGTAGACCATATGTTGAGGTCCTTAACTTGGGAAGGCTAGAGGTAAAACTTGCCTTATGGCGTTCACTTTAGAATTTTTGTAAGATAGGTTATCCACCTATCTACGGGCTGAGCACCTGTAATGCTGATGTCATCATGTAATATGAAAGTTGGTACTGCAGAGATCCCTAGCATACGATTTTCAGAAAGCTCTTTTTCAAGATCTTCCGAGTCTACTAATTGAAAAGCATGACCGTTTTCTTCAAAAAGTCTTTGTAGGTTTTGTTGATCAGTAAGGTCTTCACCTTTTACAAAGTAAGCTTCGAATAGAACTTCTTTCATCTTCCACGCTGATGATGGATCAAGAGAAGAAAGAGCCCTATGTATAAGTTTTGTCTGTGGGACTCGCTTGATGCCACGCAGATCAAACTGTACACCTAGTAGTGCTGCACCAGTCACAAGTTCTGACTCAACATGCTTTAATGATTTTGCTTTATTCACATCTTTACCCTCATCAGGTATATGCGGATACAAAACATGAGGACGATAGGCGAGGTCAACTCGATCTGCAACCCCTAGTGACTCGATCGCTTTCTGAAGACGAAGCTTGCCTACATAGCACCATGGACATAAAATGTCCGATGCCATAGTGATCTGTATTCTATTACTCAGGCTAAAGACTTTCTAAAAAACACAACCGGATCTAGAGAAGAAACTCTAGTCGCTATCAGATCAAATGCACCAAAAAGTACAAGACTAAAGAATACATCTCCAAGCAATCCATTTCTAAAAAATGGAATACCCGCTTCATAAGAAGTCATCAATCCTGATAGATCTTTAGCATATGGAGCGGCAGGATGTATCCACGATCCGAAGTTAGTCACTAGGAAAAAGAGAACTGCTCCTAAAGTACTAGTGATCAGTAGGCGACCTACGTTAGGTCGACGCATCAAGAAGTAAGCTATTAATACGATACCGGCATACGCCGCATAGACCCATAGGTTACCAAATACCTGAAAGCTATCATAGTACTGGGCATACACCACATTATTAACGATCATGTCGCTTACCCAGAAGATACCAATCGGCACGACCCACTTTTTCCAACCCGACATATATGCAGCAGCAAATATCATCATTGCGCCTACTGCTGTAAAGCCTGGTAGAGCCGACTGATCATATCTGATGAACAAAAACCTTGTAGTAATCGCTAACAGTAAGATGACGAGTACGATGAGTTCTTTCTTATTCATAATGAATACTTATGGTGTAAAGTTAAGACAATAGAAGGTCATTGTATCGGTGCAGCCTCTTCCTTATCGATATTATTTGGCAAAGATCCATAGATGTCTTCTGCTAGCACCTCTAAGTCTATGCCCATCACTTCGCGGTTTACCTGGACAGCCTCTATCTTCAGATTTTCTGGTAAAGCATCAAAGCCCAAGTAGGCGCCAAGTATCGTTCCGACGATGGCTGCTACAGTATCATTATCTCGGCCATAGTTAACCACGAAAGCCATCGTCTTTTGAAAGTCACCTTCTCCAAACAACATGGAGGCATAGGTGATATCCCAGATTTCTCCTGCATGGAAAGCAATAGCTTTTTGTCTCTCTTCTAAGGCCTCATAAACAAAAGATTGTCTAGCCCAGTCATGAGTAGTACCTGGATATCCAAGCGGCACCTTGATAATAGCACTGTCAGATACTTCTAGCTTTTGTGCGGCTTCGATGATAAGAGCAATCTCTAGGGATGATGACTGCAGGATACGCCCTACTAATCGACTGTCGGTATATCCATAAGGATCTATCAACAAACTGCTATCCACCACTGCGGCAAAGTCTTGACCATTCATGGCCATATAAGTCATAGTAGCTGACATCGCTGTGATATCTCTTGCATACCCCAAGTCGAACAAGGCATGATCATAAGCCGTAACATAAGCTGATGTTGGATCCTCTGATACGAGACCGAATGCTGGACTATATAATAAGCCTGCGCACGACATCTCACCGCCGTAAAACCTTCCTATGCTTTGGTGATATTGCTTTTCTCCTTCTAGGTATGCCTTAGCAACTCTTGCCCACTCCTTAATCCAATCGACTTTTTCTACTTGGGCATCTAATGAGTCCGTGGATGATAGATTACGATCATCTGCAAGTCCTTCGACAGCTGACTGATAGTAAGTACTGATAAAAATTGCAAATTTCTCAGGTGTATAATCACCTTGATTACTCATCAAGTACTGACCGATAAAATACTTCCACCGTGTGTCATCAGTTGTAGCACCCGCTACCAAGTTATGCTCCCATGTACCTTCGGGACTTTGAGACCTTAAGGCTGGTGTTAACTCATTGATATAACCATATTCTTCTACGATATCTTCTCTAGGCCACATTTCTGTCGAAGCACCCATAGCATCACCTATCGCTGACCCCACTATAGCTCCTAATATTTTATCTTTTCTCTCCTCTGGAGTCAGTGATTTTGTGCTCAGTTGAACGAGCGATTTTTTAGGGCTAGGGATATTGATCGACGTAGGTTGATTACAGCCGAAGAGTGCCACCACCATTAAACAAAGGATGAACCGAATTGACATAACCGAAAGTAGTAAATTCTATATAGTAGACTCAGTGACGAGTCGTGACTAATTCAATGACATGGCAGGCATAAAGTGCACCGTATTATAGAACATCAACTCACAATAGTCAAAATCCATATAAGGTGTCATCGGCAGCTCGTCTATATATGACAACAACTCACTTTCACTTTCTGCCATCATCACCGCCCAAACTTTAGACTTATCTGCCGCCACGGTATATGATAAGAGCTTGCCTGCTGAAAAAAGCCTCTCTATAGCATTTCTTTGAGCTGGCACCATACTCATGAGCTCCTCAGTAAATGGTTGAGGCACATCAAATTCTACCATGTATTGCACAAGTAGTTCGTTATTCTGGTCCATTGACGTTAAAGTTCATGGTTATGCGACTTTCTATCTCCGCAGAAGTAATCCTTCTAAAGTTGAGGCGTACTTCTAAGGTGACAAAATCTTGAAACAAGATATCTTTTACTTCCGATAAAGAACTTAATAACTCAAGGTCTTTTACTTGGCTACTATTGACCCTGTCATTGAAGAAGACTTCTTTACTTTCTTCAGGATTACTGTCGGATACGACATGGACAGATATTTCCCGTATGATGGCCCAATCTATCCCGACGAATAGCGCAGTAAGTGTAGCTTGGCTTGGCAAAACACGACCGATATTAGCATCATCGGGATCGGCTACAAAGTTTCGAAATCTCGTAGGAACATCTCTTATGATAAAGTGATGAGTATCAAAAGAATTCAACCCTGGAGGGATCGAAAAGTCCCCATCAATTCTCATTTCGAAGAGCGGCTCCTGGACGTTTGTGCAGCTCAGCGAGGTGATACTCAGTAGTAGAAGTAATATGTAGACCCTTGATAGCATATTCTGAGGTGTACTATAAAATCGTTTAGGAACCTATTATGTTGTGATCCCACCTGCATTATTACTCAACTTGTCGCTGCCTTAATCATTCGCTTTACTCGATCGCTTAGGCGCTCAGAAGACAGTTTCTCCCTAAGTCTGTCCACGACGATGGGGAAAGAAAAAGGTGTAAAGTGATCAGGTTGGGTGACGATGATCTTCTGTCTTTGTATTCTTTCTAGAGCATCCCTAAGCCGCGACTCTTCGAACTGAAAGGTCATCACTTCCTCATAAGTCTGTAGAAACAAGAGATTGTCAGGGTCGTACTCTCTGAATACATCGAAGATCAACGCAGCCGAAGACTGTAGATGCCTCTCCTTTTTATACTTGCCAGGATAACCTTGAAATACAAGCCCAGAGATCTTTCCGATATCTCTAAACTGACGACGAGCCATCTCTACCGAGTTAAGACTCGATTGTATGTCCTCAAGCAACCCCTTCGTGCTGAATAGCTCTTTATCGATCATCTTTATATCGATCTCTTGATCACTGAGTAGCTCTAGACCATAGTCATTCATACCGATGCTAAAGGTGATCTTATACTTCTCAGATATCCTTTGTGCGAGCAATGCTCCCATGCCCTCGTGGACACACCTCCCTTCAAAAGGATAGAAGAGTAGGTGATATCCATCTTTACTTTTGATGTATTCTATCAAGCACTCACCACCATTGGGCAAGTGAGACTGAGCAGCTTGTTGGTTCAGAAGCGGTGAGAGCACTTCTGTCTCTTGGTCTTCGAGGACACCCTCGGTATATTTGCTGAGTTTGTCTCGTATCAATGCCGATAAGGTGGAAGAGAGTGGCATGCGCCCCCCTTGCCAAGAATGTACTCGAGCCTTTTTAGCTTTCGATCTCTTGACTTGTAGCGTCATGTCCTTGATGCGCACATATTCTAAGGTCTGACCAGCGAACCAGAAGACATCACCTGGAGACATCGTGGATGCGAAGTACTCTTCGATATTACCGAGTCGCTTGCCAGTAACGAAGCTCACGTTGATCGACGAACTACTGACGATAGTTCCGATGGACATCCTATGTCGCCGAGCTATGCGCTGATCCACTACTTTGTATAGACCGTTGTCGATGATGACCTTGTGGTATTCGTTATATGCCGTGAGCGAATCTCCTCCCGTCACTAGGAAGTCCAAGATCTTGTACCATTCTTCGCGCGTCATCGATGCATAGCAAAAGGTCGATATCACTTCCGTAAATATTTGCTCTTCGTCAAAACCATCAGACACTGCTAGTGTCAGTAGATATTGGATCAAGACATCCCAAGATCTCAGATATGGTATCCTTGGCTCGAGGACTCCTCTTGCTATCGCTGATCGCAATGCTCCTCCTTCTATCAACTCAAGACTATGAGTAGGAACAAAATAAATCCTGCTGATGGCTAGCGGTTGGTGTCCACTACGTCCTGCTCGCTGCACAAATCTTGAGACACCCTTGGGGCTGCCTATTTGTACGATCGATTCGACTGGTCTAAAGTCTACACCCAAATCTAAACTCGATGTGCTGATGACCGCTTTGATACGTCCTTCGTGCAGTGCATCTTCTACCCAGTCTCTGATCTCACGACTGATCGACCCATGATGCATCGCCATGTTACCCGCTAGACTAGGATCTACCTCTAGTAACTTATGATACCATATCTCGCACTGAGCACGGGTGTTAGTAAAGATGATAGTCGACTGGCTTTTGTTGATGATGGGTATGACCTTGGCGATGAGATGAAGACCTAGATGTCCAGCCCAAGGATACTTTTCTATTTCATCTGGCATGATCGTTTCGATCGATATATGCTTTTTGATATCTGATCTGATGATCGTGCGCTTGGGATAGAGCTCCTTATCACCAAGCAGGATATCAAGAGCTTGATCGATATTAGCTATGGTAGCGCTGATGCCCCAGACTTTTAGCTTAGCTTGCATACCCCGTAGTCTAGAGATCGCTAACTCGACTTGGACCCCTCTCTTTGATCCCATCAGTTCATGCCACTCGTCGATGACTATAGCTCTCATATCTCTGAAGTAGGACTCATAGCCTTTCGAGCTCATCAAGACATGTATACTTTCAGGTGTTGTGATCAGGATCTCAGGAGGATCAGAAAGCTGCTTTTTCTTTTGAGTAGAAGTAGTATCTCCAGTGCGTACTCCTACTCTCCAATCCAGATCAAGACCTTCGATGGCTCGCTCACAACTCATCTTGATCTCCTTTGTCAGCGCTCGGATGGGCGACACCCAGATAGCTCTGAACCCTTTGCGCTTAGGCTGCGGAGTGTGTAGGGCCTCTATTAAGATAGGCATCAGCAGAGAGTAGGTCTTCCCAAATCCCGTTGGAGCATTGATGAGTCCTACATATCCTTGTAAGTATTTTTCCCATGCCTCTTTTTGGAAAGGAAAGGGCTTCCAGTCATTCGCTTCGAACCAATCTAGACCAGGCTGGATATCTACTTTACTCATCTCTATCATAAAGATAGACAGGGATGATCTGGTTCTCTGTAAGATTAGATGTTGGTTTTCTGCATCTAACGTCTATTTTTAGGACGGATGAAAAAACATTGGATCATATGAGTAAGACATTCTTTGGCCACCCACGAGGACTGGCGACGCTATTTTTTACGGAAATGTGGGAGCGACTATCCTATTATGGGATGAGAGCTCTGTTGGTTTTGTTTATGACCACGCCATTAGCCGAAGGGGGATTGAGTTTTTCGGCCGAAACTAGTGGAGCTATATATGGTCTGTACACTTGTTTTGTATACCTCTTGGCTTTACCAGGAGGATGGATAGCTGACCGATTGATAGGGGCACGAAAGTCTATTTGGTACGGAGGTATCATCATTATGGTTGGCCACTTTATACTAGCGATACCTAATAATTTAAGTTTCTTCCTAGGACTCATCTTTATAGTTGTTGGTACAGGGCTTCTGAAACCTAACATCAGTGCTATCGTTGGGGATCTTTATGGTAAGGATGAAGAAGCAAAGAGAGATGCTGGCTTTTACATCTTCTATATGGGTATCAATGTAGGCGCTGTCTTAGGACCGCTCATCTGTGGATATTTTGCAGAAAATATCAACTGGCACCTTGGATTTGCTATAGCAGGTGTAGGTATGGCACTAGGCCTTATCCAGTATAAGATGACAGAAGGTCATCTTGGAGAGATAGGTCTAAGGCCTAATATCGAAGAAGACAAGTCAGAGTATTCTTCAACAGGAAATTCAAAGATCGCTATCGCAATGGCTCTCTTTGCCGTTATACTTATCTTTGCCCTCCAAGCTATCGGAGTTATAGATCTTACTACGGCCACGGGTATTGCTGGGGCTACGATCGTGCTGATTGTTACAATAGCACTTTGTTATTTCGGGTATGTACTATACGCTGGAGGGCTGAATGCTGATGAAAAAAAGAAGGTGATTACTATCTTCATATTAATTGTTGCTGCAGCAGTCTTTTGGTCGAGTTTTGAACAACACGGATCCTCTTTTAACCTCTTTGCTAGAGACTTTACGGATCGTAACGTTTTTGGATGGGAAGTACCAGCCTCTTGGTTTCAGTCTATCAATCCATTCTTTCTGATTACACTCGCTCCAGTTTTTGGAGCCCTATGGATAAAGCTCTCAGCGAAAGGAATGAATCCACGTACTCCGATCAAATTTGTGATAGGATTGATAGGCGTAGGTGTAGGATTTTATGCGATGGTATTAGCTGCTGGTATAGCTGCAGAAGGGATGAAAGCAGGAGCTTTCTACTTATTTGCAGCTTACTTCTTGCATACTTGTGCAGAGCTATGCATCAGTCCTGTTGGGCTTAGTACTATGACGAAACTTGCACCTAAAAGATATGTCAGCCAGATGATGGGTATGTGGTTCGTAGGAACAGCAGCAGGCAATCTAGTAGCTGGACTTGTCGCGGGTAAATTTAACTCTGAAGACCTAGGACAGATGCCTAGTCTCTTTATGAACTTCGTTTTCGCTGGTATCGGAACTGGGTTACTCATTCTCTTACTTTCTCCTCTTCTCAAAAAATGGATGGGGAATACTCACTAATTGATCAATCACTATGTCAGAAGAACACAAACCATATATAGGTCCTGAGACCACACTGCCAGAGACTACTATCAAGGCGTTCATATTAGGAGCGTTGTTATCGATG
>CAZXIE010000126.1:0-10698 GCA_964640065.1 uncultured Saprospiraceae bacterium | reverse complement strand
GTTGATGCATTTATAGAAGGGCCAAAGAAAGAAAAACTGAGTAAGCCTTATGTCATATACATGCGTGATAAGCAGCGCCCTTTTGCATTAGCGGGTGTATGGGACGATTGGGTTGATGCTGAGACGGGAGAGATGACTTCATCGTTTTCTATTATCACTACCACGGCCAATGATGTATTGCAAAAAATAGGTCATCATAGATCACCAGTTATACTCAAGAAAAATCAGGAAGAAGCGTGGTTGTCAGAAGAGGCGCCGTTAAGTGATATAACTGGTATGCTAAGACCTTACGAAGATGATATGCTCAATGCATATCCAATCTCGCCAGCAATCAAAAATCCAAGAGATAAGGACCTTGCCTTACTCAGGCCTACTGGCGAACGCATATTTCCAGAATATGATTTTGAGATACACCAGGCTCTTCAACTACAGGGCATGGGCATGACAACTGCACGAAAGAGAAAGGACGCAGAGCAGTCTAAAGGAAATGACCAGGGGACTTTATTTTAGCCTCGCCCCAAGCAACTTGTCCATCTCTGCAAAGGAGAGATTGTTACCGATGATATTACCATCTGGGTTGATTAGAAATTTACTCGGCAGGTCTTTCACATCATACAATTGCGCGTATTTAGAAACCATGACGATAGGATTCTTGTCGATGATATGATGCGGCCAAGAGAGTCCCTTATTAGAAATAATCTGCTTCGTGTATTTATCAGATTTTTCAAGAGCTATACTGACAACCTGGAAGTTACTACCATCAGAAAAAGTTTGACCGTTATATTTTTGATGCATGGCTTTTAAGGCGGGTATTTCTTTGATACAGGGACCACACCAAGAGCCCCAGAAATCTACGAGGACATATTGTCCACGAAGATCAGACAGACTAAATTCTGATCCATTTACGAGAGTGCCAGAAAAAGGAGGAGCTACAGCTCCGTTCTTGAAAGAAGGTGGCTTCAAAAAGAAGTCATACGCAAAGAATCCAACAACGATAAGTAGGGCTATACCCAATAGTCTTTTTGTCATGTTGTAAGTTTTTGTTCTCGTCTGCGATTCACCACTTTTCTGATCCAATTAGGGATGATGATGACACCAAGTATGAGATAGGGATAGTATGTGATCACACGCCATAATAGAGCAGCGATCACAGCAATCCCTTCAGAAATATACTCGCTATAAAATTGATTAAAAATAATTTCTGCCACACCACTACCACCTGGCGTAGGACTATAAGCAGTGATGGCATAAAGTGATGCTCCTCTGCCCAGTAATATGATATGATCATAGAGAGTCTGAGCCATACTAGGATTAAGGGCTATCAAGATAGCTGTGACCGTGAAGAAGCGCAGCATCCATGCGACCAAGGTTGCGAGTGCTAGCTTAGCATGAAAGTGCCAAGCTAGATCACGTATATGTTTAGAGCTCACCTCTATGTCTTCGGCAGCTTTAGCGATCCTTGTCTTAGATCGTGACAGAAAAGGCCAAGAGGCTACCCAATTGAGAAACCGCTTGATGTGCCTTGGTTGTACAAAAAGCCCATAGAGCAGTAAAAGTCCGTAACTGGCCATCACTAACCAAACTATGATAAGAGTGGTACCCATCCCTCCCCAGCTTGAAGCTAAGTCTGCAGAAGGTAGAAAGAAGATACGCCCCATAAGGAGCCAAAGAATAGGGAAGGTTACTACAAAGAATAAAGTGTCTGCTATGATGGTATAGATTACGATCGCCGTAGACCTCGCTGCAGATATGTTTTCTTGGATAAGTAGAAAGAATGCCACGGCACTGCCACCGAAGTTGGTAGGGCTGACAGCACTAGCGAACTCTAGTATAGTCACAAGCTCTATAGACTTGAACCAAGAAAAATCTCCTTCTGAGAGAATGCGTAATCTATAGGAATAGAGTAAATGTCGCCCCATGTAGACAATAACCGCGACAAGAAGCCACGTGAAAGCCGCCGCCTCCCATTTGATAGCATAGAGTTCTTCAAGATTAAGCTGTCGAGAAACTAACCAGCAGATGACAGCTAGACCAATGAGGGTAGGCAATATAATCTTACTCGGTCTGATAGAGTCCAATACCTTCCCATCTGAAGACGTAATGTTCTTAGATGTAATGGTGTCGGACATATAAAATCTAGTTTGAAAAGTAGAAACAACAAAAAGTATGTAGCTGTTGTCTCAAGGGTAAAAATAACCTTCTTACGCCTTTAGAATACAACGATAAATTAGCGTGGTAAGAAGAGAAATTTGGCTCCCAATTCACTGATCACAAATACACAACAATGAGATTTTGGGGATTTGTAGATAGTCTTGAAGGAATCTACTTTATCAGTCTCAATGATTTGTTTAGATACAAACTCCTCTAACGTAGAGGCGTGGACTTGCCACTTGCCAGACCTATTTTCGTCAAGTATAGAGATACCTATTTCAACCTCGTGCTGGTGGGCTACGAAGATGGGGTACTTACTTACCTCTTGATCAAGAATCGAGTCTCCAGCGAGTCCCATGATCTTTTTATAAGGATCGAGTTCTGTCTCTAACTGTTTATACTTTGATGTATCTCCGACCACACTGATTATTTATGAGTGGAGTTCAAGTATATATTAAATCTGTCATTATAGCTGGGAACAAAAATTTTGATGCTCTCTCCGTCATGCTTTTTCATGTCGGTAAATGACCATGTTTTGCCCTTGTCACCTGAGACAACAAGAAAGAATCCACGTTCTACTAATTCTTGTTTGGCTTTTTTGAGGTGCCTTTCATAAGGATACATGGCCTGTAGTTCTTCTCCGACTTGTATCACTTTAGAGCCTTGCCTTAGGACTATGTCTGTGATCACCAGACCAGAAGAGGCGTACATATTATAATCTGTTGTCATGTCCTCTAACACGTACTCTGTACCGCCGCTTACTTGGATCACATGAGGGTGCGTAAAATCCAATAGCGCCGTCTTATCTACTTCGAGATATAACGACTTGTATTGTATAAAGGCTTGTTTGACTGCAGCATCATGTACGTCCTGAGCACACAGGATGCATGACGCAAATGTTAGTAAGAGGAGGATTGAGACAGTTTTCATAGCAGAAAAAAAGAAGCCTCGATGTGAGGCTTCTTATATGATGATTATCAAATTTTGATTGTCATGTCTACTGGATTCCCAGCTTGGCTTTGACTTGAGCGCTCACGTCTGTGGACTCATCGGCATATAGTAATACCCCTATGCTCATATCGAAGATATAAGTATAGCCACCTTCACTTGCTACATCTGCTATAGCGGTGTTGATTTTGTCTCTGATCGGCTTGAGCAACTCTTCACTCTTCGTTTGGAGATTAGTCTGAATTTCCTGTTGATATTTCGCAACGTTCATCCTTTCTTGCTCGAGAGCTTGAGACTCAACCTCAAACTGCTTAGGAGCTATTTCTCCTTGCTCTTGCTTTCTTACTAGAGCAGTGTACTTCGTCTGTAACGAAGTAGCTTTAGTCTGCATCTCCTCCTCGTACTTCGTCTGTAAAGTTTCTAACTCGGCATTAGCCTGCTTTACTTGAGGAATTTGTTGGATGAGTTGCTGAGAGTTGATATGGCCGAACTTCTGCGCACTTACCGCTACAGTAGCCAGTAAGCATATGCAGAGCAAGATATAAGTGTGTAATTTCTTCATCATTGATTTAAGAACTGATTTGTAATAAGTGGACGCAAATATAATCGCCTCAATCGTTACAGGAAAGTTATCGTATTCCTAGTCTTCTCTTAATGAGGTCTGTTTTGTCAAATTCGTTACCAACAAACAAGACTCCAGCCGATCCTGCCTTGTCTAATATGAGGTCATAACCTCTATCTAGAGCAAATGTCTCTATGGCAGCAAATACTTTATCCTGTATCGGGTTAACGAGCTCTCTTCTTTTTAAGAAGAGTTCTCCTTCTGAGCCAAACTTTCTTTTCTGAAGCTCTCGAACGATCTTTTCTTTTTGCATGATCTCCTCCTGTCTTTGTTCTTTTACTTCATCACTAAGGAGGACTTGCTCAGCTTGATACTTGTTATATAAGCTTTTGATCTGATCGTATTCGTTTGCTATTTCTTGATTCCACTCTGCGGCTATAGCATCGAGCTGACCTTGCGCTGTGATATATTCAGGTAACTCTTGGAGTACAGCATTGATGTCTATCACAGCGATCTTTTGTGCCTGAACATTCAGCCACATGATTGCCGTTAGAGCCAGTGTGAGTAGTGTGGTTTTAGTCTTCATTTTTTGTATTGTTATGATAGTAAGAGCTAAGATATCAAACTGTACAACTGCAAGTTGTTATCAATTTATCTTTTCCAGCCTTCTTTAACTATAGTTTAACCCGTAGCTATCTTCTTTTACGAAGCACGTAGTTTTCGATACCCTTACCGTCAAGTTCACTCGATATGGAGTTGGCTAGTGATCTAGAATCATACGATCCTGCGATAACCGTATAGTATCTTGACAAATCAAAGACTACTTTTTCGGCATCACCGTAGCCTGATGACTTTAGCTTCCTGACCATTACGGATGCATTTCCTTCGACGAGATAGTTGCCAGCGATGACCACATAGTCTCCTCTGCTAGCACTAGAACTAGAAGAATAAGAACTTGTACTTTGGGATGAGGAAGAAGGCTCTGATGTTGATGAGCTTGTATAGGTATCTTCAGAACTACTATAATCTAGCTCATCGCCATCTTCAGTAGCACTATCACCGTCTTCAAAAAATTCATCTTCATCACTATAAGTATCAGCTGCGTCTATGAGCTTCTCTTCTAGTTCTTCTTGTGTAGGTGGAGCAGCTTCTTTTTTGCCGCAAGACTGATAAACCAGAGACAGTGTAAAAAAAGTGCCGATGATGGCAAGCATGTAGAGAGCCGTGTAAGTTGGACGGGACATGTTTGTATAATTGATTATTTGAAGGTGTTACCGAAAGACAACGTATTAATATGCCCTTTCATTCTTACCATCCACATAATTTATAAACGCCTGATTTACTACCCTGTAGCCTCCAGGAGTGGGATATAGCCCAGAAAAGAACCAATCTCCATTATTATTGGGACATGCAGACTGGAGATTCTCTAAGGATTGGTAGATGATCTTCACTTCACAATCCACATGATCTGGTGTTAGGATCTCGCTGATTTTATCAGATATTAGCCTATAATCATATCGATCATACAGTGTTTTGACACAGTTTTCTGTATGACCTTTATCTTCTTTGAGTAGCATCTTGGCTCTGTCATACGCCTCTTGGATAAGCTCCTCTTGTCCTTCATCTTTAAGGAGACTGATTAGTGCTTGAAAGGCTACGAACTTGCCCATCTTCGACATATCTATACCATAGCAGTCGGGATATCTTATTTGCGGTGCTGAAGAGATCACAACGATCTTTTTTGGCTTGAGTCGAGATAAGATTTCGATGACACTATCACGAAGTGTAGCTCCGCGCACGATCGAATCATCGAGTACTACGATGGTATCTACCTCATTCTCCACGATACCATAGGTGACATCATAGACGTGTGATATCATCTCTCCACGACTTGTATCATCGGCGATAAATGTCCTCAGCTTTTCATCTTTGATGGTGAGTTTTTCTATCCGAGGTCGTTCCTTAAGTATGGTGTCGATCTCTTCTAAAGAAAGGTCCTTTGCTTCCTTGATCCGCTGGGCTTTTGACCTATTTACATGATCATGTAACTCTTCCACAAATCCATAAAAGGCGACTTCAGCTGTATTTGGAATAAAAGAGAAAATCGTGTTCTTTAGATCATGATCTACCTCATCAAGCACTTCATCCACTAAGAGTTTCCCTAGCTTCTTTCTCTCTTGATAGATGTCTCTATCTGTACCACGAGAGAAGTAGATCCGCTCAAAAGAGCAGGCTCTTCTCTCAAGCTGATCTTTATATGGGGTGACGTCGACTGATCCATTTTTCTTGATTATCAAAGCATGCCCGCGCTCTAACTCTTGGATCTCTGAAAAGTGAACATTAAAAGCTGTCTGTATGGCAGGTCTTTCTGATGCCATCACCACGATCTCATCATTTTGATAGAAGAACGCCGGCCTTATACCAGAGGGGTCTCTAGCTACAAATGCATCTCCATGGCCTATAAGCCCAGCCATCACATATCCTCCATCAAATTTTCTGCAAGCTCTCCTGATGACCCTTTGGACATCCATATTTTCGGCAATCAGGCTATTGATCTGATTGATATCGTATCCTTCTGGCTTGAACCAGTTATAGAGTCGTTCTACCTCGTCATCTAAAAAATGACCGATCTTCTCTAAGACAGTGACAGTATCTGATCGCTCCTTAGGATACTGACCGAGATCTACGAGCTCCTGAAAGAGCTCATCATTATTGGTCATGTTAAAGTTGCCCGCCAAGACAAGATTCCGACTGATCCAGTTATTGCTTCTTAAGAAAGGATGAACTGTTTCGATGATGTTCTTCCCATGAGTTCCATATCGAAGATGTCCAAGAAGGAGCTCTCCTGTATATGGCTTATGCTCTTTAAGCCAGAGTGGATCCTGTAACTGTTCCGCGGTTAGATCCTGAAAGTGATTAAATGCACCTTGAAAAAGATCCTTCAGATACTGTGGGCTATTACTTCGTCTTCTACTGATGTATCTCTTGCCAGGTCTAGTATCGAGCTTGATAGTTGCGATGCCAGCGCCATCTTGTCCTCTATTCCGTTGCTTTTGAAGAAGGATTTGGAGTTTCTTGAGCCCATAAAGAGACCCATACTTCTCTTGGTAGTAGGGGAGAGGCTTCAAGAGCCGTATCAGTGCCAGGCCGCACTCATGTTTGATGAACTCACTCACGAAGCTGCAATATTACGAAAGATTCATTCGAAGTATCAGTACTCTGCAGACCTTTACTCTGATCTTTTTTGAGCACTGTGGGTTTTTATAATCAGCAGTAACTTCGCACCATGCTTTACTATAAGATAATAGGAGAAGGCGCCCCACTCATCATCCTTCACGGCCTCTTCGGGAGCGGTGATAACTGGCGTACTCTTGGCAAGCAGTTGTCCGAAAACTATCAAGTCATACTTGTCGATCAAGCTAATCATAGTCGCTCGCCTTGGACAGAGACATGGTCTTATGAGCAAGCAGCTCGGGATATCATCAGAGTAATGGACGATATCGGGCTAGAGAAAACCCATGTGCTAGGACATAGTATGGGAGGCAAGGTAGCTATGACGCTTGCGCAAATATTTCCCGAAAGGGTGAATCAACTTATTATAGTTGATATAGCCCCCAAAGCATATGCTCGAGGTCATGAGGTGATATTTGAAGCCGTCTTTGATCTTGATTTCTCCAATATCGCATCACGCACGGATGCCGATACTGCTTTAGCTACGCGGATCGACCATCCTATGGTCCGACAATTTATCCTGAAGAGCTTAGCACGTGATACAGAGAAAGGATGGAGATGGAAGACGAACTTCCAACTACTATACGATACCTATGATCATATGATCGGAGCGGTGGCTGTCGACAAGATCTACCATGATGTACTTTTCATCCGAGGAGGTAAGTCCGGGTATGTCACAGATGGTGATATCTCATCACTCGAGGTAAATATGCCGAACACTCAGTTTGTCACGATTAATGCTGGGCATTGGGTACATGCCGAGCGACCTCAGGAACTTTTGTCAGCAGTGCGCTCTTTTTTAAGGTAGATTGTATCATCTGCAGCTACCCGTACGTTTTTGTCTAGTTAAACATCAGATATGACACGCTTACTCCATAAAAAATTTGGCATCGGCTTATTAGTTGTATTACTCCTTGGCACGTCAGCCGGAGTGATCAACGAGAAGGATAAATACTTCGAGATCGCTAAAAACCTTGAAATATTTACGTCAGTGTACAAAGAACTGAACACGCACTATGTCGATGACTTAGATCCTAATACAGTCATGCGCACAGGTATCGATGCGATCATGAATAGCCTAGATCCATATACTGTCTACTACTCAGAGTCTCAAGTAGAGAGTTATCGTATATCTGATGATAATCGCTATAACGGGCTAGGAGCAAGTAGTAAAGAAGTAGATGGAAAGGTGACCGTCGTGGAGGTCTACAAAGATGGCCCCTCGTATGAAGCTGGCATCTTAGTCGGAGATCAAATCACGAGTATCAACGGACAAACCACCAAAGGGAGGTCTTATGATGATGTCCTCACTTTCTTGAGAGGATTTCCAGGGACGAGCGTGCAGATGGGTATCTATCGACCACAAGACAGAAAACAATACACGTACGAGTTAACGAGATCTGCTGTGGATATCCCTAATGTGCCCTATAGCGGCATGGTTAGCGATAACGTGGGCTATATCACTCTCACCACATTTACGCAGAATGCGGGTAAGAACATCGCAGCTGCTCTGAGAGAGCTACGTAAAAACAACGAACTCGAAGGGCTTATCCTCGACCTCCGAAGTAACGGAGGAGGGCTTTTAGCAGAGGCTATAGACATCCTAGGCATCTTTCTACCTAAGGGCTCTCCAGTCGTCACTACTAAAGGAAAAGTCCGAGATCGAGATCAAGCATATAGTACTCGTCGTACTCCTGTAGATGTAGATATGCCGATAGTTGTACTGATTAATAAGAGAAGTGCTTCAGCCTCAGAGATCGTCTCCGGAGCTATCCAAGACTACGATAGGGGAGTTATTATGGGTCAGCGCTCTTATGGCAAGGGATTAGTCCAGAACCAAAAGGAAGTAGGATACAACTCTCGCATAAAGTTGACTACTTCTAAGTATTACATCCCATCCGGTAGATGTATACAGAGTGTCGCTTATGAAGATGGCGAGCCAAAGGATATACCAGATAATCAAAGAGAAGTCTTTAAGACGAAGAATGGCCGCCCCGTCCTCGATGGCGGAGGTGTAACACCTGATGTCAAATTAGCTCCCTTTGTGCCTGCCGAAGTGTTACAAGCGCTAGAGGAAGAAAACCTCATCTTCAAATACGTTGACGAGTATATCGGTAAGACTGGCGAGACCCCTGAGATGATAAGCTTGAACTTCGATGACTATAAAGGATTTGAGCAGTATCTCAATTCGATGAACTTCTCATACGACACAAAGGTAGAAAAGACGCTCGCTCAACTTGTAGAGCAGACTGAGAACCAATCAGATCTGATTTCTGAAGTAGCTTCTATCAAGTCTAAGATTCAATCTGAAAAGAGTGATGATATACAACAGTACCAGTCTGATATCACCAAGTTCATCGAAATCGAGCTTGCTAAGAGATATCATTTTCAGGAAGGCAAGGCATATCAGCGGCTGAAGAATGACCCAGAGATCGAAGCGGCTATCGAGTTATTAGGCCAGACTTCAAAGTATAACGCTATACTCAAGTAAGACTGTGGCATACATCTTAAGTCTGGAGACTGCTACAGACACTTGTTCTGTAGCATTGAGTCAGAAGGCTTCTGTTATAGCTGAAGAACACATCTCTGAGGGGATGCGCCATAGCTCTGCCCTCACGTCACTTATACAGAAGGTTTTGGCTTCTGCCGGACTACCATCCAAAGATCTAGCCGCAGTGGCTATCAGCGAAGGTCCAGGCTCTTATACAGGACTAAGAGTAGGTGCAAGTACGGCCAAGGCGATCTGCTTCGCACATGATATACCCCTGATAGCCATATCTACACTTGAAGGTATAGCTCATCAGTATTCGCAGGATGAGATCCCTATACTAGCTACTCTAGATGCTCGCAGGATGGAAGTATATGGATCTTTCTTTCAAAATAAGAAGGAGATCGAGGCAGTCCAAAGTATCATATGGGACGAAGTGTATGTGAAAGAACTCGTCACAAAGTACCCTCAGGTCATGATCATCGGGACGGGCGTAGAGAAAGCCAAAGATTTATTCGACAGTTATAGTACTGTTCGATATCAAGAGATAGAGTGCCGAGCATCGTATCTCACGGCACCGGCTTGGGGCAAATACCAAGAAAAAGACTTCGCAGATATCGCATATCACAGTCCGAATTACTTCAAGAGGCCCAATATCACAGTGGCCAAAAGCAAGATTTAGCAATAAATTAAGACATATCAGGCACCTATCCGTATGATAATGTGTTGATATACAAAGACTTGCAGATGTTTTGAAAGGCACCTGACAAGGCTTTATGCCAATTCGGCATAGTGTTTGGTTCTATACAGTGAAACAACTCGAAAACTGTTTAAAACCTATTATTAATGAGAAGTAAGAAAAACGAAACAGTAACGCTTAAGAAGGGCTCCGGAAGTGTTCAGTTAGATTATACTGAGCTAAGAAAGGCTGTTTTGGTACTCCGTGCAGTTAATCACAAGCTTCGTCAGAGAATCATAGACCTACTTGACTCAGGAGAGACGATGACGGTTACTGATATCTATATCAAACTAAGGTTGGAGCAATCTGTTGCATCGCAGCACCTTGCTATCCTTAGAAGAGCAGGAGTAGTGATTACCGAGAGACAAGGAAAGTTCATCTACTATTCGCTTAACAATGAGCGTCTAGACCAGATAGCTACCCTTGTAGAAGATCTAGCTGGATAAGCTAGTACTTTAAGCAAATTACATAGTTATTTGATTTAGAGAAACTTATGCTCTAATCGAATTGAGACCGAACAAATAAAAAGTCTAATCCGAAAATTTAGTTTTCAGATTAGACTTTTTTGTAATATTTCTT
>CAZXIE010000125.1:7357-10699 GCA_964640065.1 uncultured Saprospiraceae bacterium | reverse complement strand
GGACCAAAAATCTCCTCGCACATCGTCTTATACATCGGGTCTTTGGCTTCGATGACAGTTGGTGCTATAAA
Organism: uncultured Saprospiraceae bacterium; assembly: GCA_964640065.1. GTDB lineage: Bacteria > Bacteroidota > Bacteroidia > Chitinophagales > Saprospiraceae > JAJRXG01. Next base: position 10,628 of record CAZXIE010000125.1, on the reverse strand, counting down.
GTAGCCTTCACTATCATCATAGGTGCCACCAGCGATGATCTTAGCACCCTTGGCGCGCTTCGCTCCTGCTATGTACTTTGTGATTTTGGCGTAAGCCTTTTTGTCGATAACGGCATTGATGAAATTAGAAAAGTCTTCAGGGCTTCCGATACTCAGCGTCTTCATATCGGCGAGCAATTTCTTCTTGACTTGTGGCCAGATAGATCTTGGCACATATGCTCTTGAAGCTGCACTACACTTTTGTCCTTGGTATTCGAAGGCTCCTCGTAACATCGCTACGGCTAACTGCTCTGGGTCTGCGGAAGCATGTGCAACTATAAAGTCCTTGCCCCCTGTCTCCCCTACTATCCGTGGATAGCTTTTATATTTTGGCAGGTTTGATCCTATCGTCTGCCAGAGCATATCAAATACGCCCGTACTACCTGTAAAGTGCAAACCTGCAAAGTCAGGATGATTAAAGACTACCCTTCCTGCAGTCGGTCCATCGGTATACACCAAGTTGATCACTCCATCAGGAAGTCCCGCTTCTAGTAATATGTTCATCACAGCTATCGCAGAGTATATCTGCGACTCAGCAGGCTTCCAAACACAAGTGTTACCCATGAGTGCAGGAGCACAAGGCAGATTACCACTGATGGCTGTAAAGTTGAACGGTGTGATAGCGAATACGAAGCCCTCTAATGGTCGATACTGGAGTTGATTCCAGATACCAGCACTGCTCTCTGGTTGCTGCTCATAGATCTGAGAAGCATAGAGTGCATTATATCTTAAGAAGTCCGCAAACTCTGCTACTGCATCAATCTCTGATTGATAGATGTTCTTAGACTGTGCCATCATCGTTGTGGCATTCATGTATGCGCGTCTAGGACCTTCGATGAGATCTGCTGCTTTGAGAAAGATGGCTGCTCTATCTTCCCAAGGCATGTGCATCCAGTCTTGCTTGGCTTTCAGTGCTGCATCGATTGCTTGCTCCACATGATTGGCAGTTCCTTTAGCAAAGGTTCCAAGTTTATACTTGGTCTCATGTGGAGCAGCTATCCTCACTTTCTGCTTACCATACACCTCTTGACCATCGATGATCATAGGTATGTCTATCTTTTCTGATTTGAGCTTTTGGATTTCGTTGAGGACTTCTGCTTTTTCAGCACTGCCTGGGCGATAATCTAAAACTCTCGTGTTGGAGATTTGCGGGAGGAAGGGGATGTTGTTGCTCATACGACTTTGTCTTTGTACAAATGTCGTTAATTCTGAGTGCTTAGAAAAAGTATCAGATGAGTCGAAGTATTTCGCGTAAGCAAGGAGACATTCTTATTCTTAACTTAGAGATTTAAATATTACTCACCATGCTTCAGAGATTCATCGAGATCGCTGTTATCACCCTACTCTTTCCTTCTTTCCTTTCAGCTCAAACAAGCGAATATCAGCTTGTTGAAAAAGCGCTCAACTATTATATTGAAGGAGGCACTAACAACAACTATTACCAATTAGCGGACGCATTCCATAGAAACGCTACCATGAAGTACATCACAGACGATGGTTATCAAGAAACCAATGCTTTGGTGTTTTTCAGTGAAAATATCAAACCTGGACCTCGACAAGATCGAGTCGCAAGGATCAAGTCCATCGATATTTCTGGGAACTCAGCTAGTGCACATATCGAGATAGAGTATCCAACCTTCTCTTTTCTCGATTATATGCATCTCCTCAAGTTTGATGATGAATGGAAGATTGTGAGTAAGATATTCTACAGACAAGAAAAGGGCATCACCGTCATCAACTCTAGTCCAACTACTCAGTCCTCGCAAGATCAACAGCAAAACAACTCCTCGGGTAGAGGTATTCCTTCACTAGATGATATCATCAATAGTACCAATCAAGACAATACATCTACCACTACATCAACACCAAATACCAATAGTACGAATAGCAGCAATAGCGCAGAAAGAACGCTTGGTAGGTGGAACTTTTCTGTTAATAATGTTCAAGGACAGATTCATATGTATGAGACTAACGGAAGAGCATTTAATCGTGTAACCTATCAAACCGGTCAGGTCTTTACCGAAGAACTTTATCAACAAGGAGATAAAATCATTGTAAAAGACAGTGAACTTGGCGAGTACTATGTACCCCGTAGCAATGGTAATCTAGACGCGTATACAACAAGGGATGGCTATATCACTACTTGTACGTTGGTGCGGTAGTACTATCGGGAATTCTAAAAAATTCTGGCATCTCGGGTCCCGATAGCTATCGGGACTCGAAGATCATTTATAACTGTCATATTGGTTCTTCGAGCGAAGTGTCGTACCGCACTTGTCGAGGTGCCGAGAAGTAAGGTATGAAAAGCACATACTTACATCGACTTCTATTTCTAACAATTCTATAACCAATACAATCGTTAGAAAATTTGTGAGAAACAAGCCCCTCAAAGTTTTTTGTTTAAAAGCAACTCTCTACAAGGGTCTATTTGAATATCATGAAGTCCATTTCATTAAGTACTTACTATATCCACTTTTCATTCTTTTTTGTAATTCCGCATTCTCGCAAGAAAGCTATGTAGGAGCTTTCATAGGTATTAACAGCACGAGACTTACTGAACAACCTCCTGTTGGTAGAGAGCAAATGAGGCGTCAAGGTATTCGACTTGGAATCACTTATGATATTGACCTCTATGACAGAATATCCCTAGGTAGTGGGTTAATTTATGATCAGCGTGGATTTATAGATTTTCAACCACTTCCTGGTGTTTGTAGTGTCGGCGGTTGCTTTCTTGTTGACGGAAGGAAAACAACTAGGATTTTCACAGACTATCTGATGGTTCCTATTAAGTTTAGATATACAGTGGGGAATCAACTTCAAGCATTTATTGGTTTTGGACTCTTCGGTTCTATGCGGTTAAGAGCTCAATCTATTCTTGAAGAAATTGATGCCAGCGGACGACCTTTTGGTATAAATACAGATATCTCAAATGATGTTAAGCTTTTTGATTTTGGAGGCAGCTTAGAGTCTGGCTTGAGCTACTCACTTTCTGCGGATCTTGAAGTATTCAGTGCTCTTTCATATCAACAGAGTTTTAGCTTGGTTAGTGATATCTCATTGGGGGGTGAGGATCAAGAAAGGCATAAGGGATGGAACTTGAGCGTTGGAGTTAGAAAGAAACTATAATTGGATTCTTTACTGTTTGCTAAGCTCCCCCTCCTTCACGTGACTATGAGCATTCGAATTTCCAATTACAATTCCGTACGCCCGCAATCCAGTTGGTTGTGGTTTG
>CAZXIE010000125.1:0-7257 GCA_964640065.1 uncultured Saprospiraceae bacterium | reverse complement strand
TCTAGATTATACTGAAACTACTTCCCGTACGCCCGCAATCCAGTTGGTTGCGGTTCGCTCGCATATGCGCTCTGGTATTTCTAAATTATATTGAAACTGCATTCCGTACGCCCGCAATCCAGTTGGTTGCGGTTCGCTCGCATATGCGCTCTGGCGCATATGGTATTGCAAAGCAATACTACGCTCACTCATCGTGAGCGACTCGGCTCATATAAAGGACGATCATCCCAAATACGATCATCAAGAGTTTGACGAGGAAGGAACCAAGAGGTCCTAACGAGCGGTCTATCCACACAAGTGGCTGTAAACTCAGGCCTATCATACCAAGTACCAAGGAGAGAAAGCCTAGTAAGACTAAGACATAACCAACAACGGTGAAGGTGACACGATTCATATCTTATAAGTGAATGACTTCGTCATAGGCTGCTGCGGATGCTTCCATGATCGCCTCGGACATTGTCGGATGTGGATGAATCGTTTTTACGATTTCCATACCTGTTGTTTCGAGGTGCCTGGCAGCTACGATCTCGGCGATCATCTCTGTTACATTAGATCCGATCAAGTGCGCACCTAAGAGTTCACCGTACTTCGCATCATAGAGGACTTTCACAAATCCCTCAGCATGTCCTGAGGCTTGTGCCTTACCACTCGCAGAGAATGGAAACTTACCCACTTTCACTTCGTATCCTGCTTCCTTCGCTGCAGCTTCAGTCATACCCACTGATGCTACTTCAGGGACACAGTATGTGCATGATGGGACATTACCATAATCCAATGCCTGCGGATGATGACCCGCTATCTTTTCTACACAGATGATAGCTTCGGCAGTTGCCACATGGGCAAGAGCAGCACCTGGAGTTACATCACCTATGGCATAGATGCCAGGGACATTCGTCTTGTACCACTCATCAACTGTGATGAGACCTTTATCAGTTTTGACACCAAGCGTCTCTAGGCCTATATCTTCCGTATTAGGTGTTACACCCGCAGCAGATAGAAGTATATCACACTCTATCTCTGTTACTTTATCGTCTTTCCTATTCTTTACACTTACGTAAATGCTTTTTGACTTTACCTCTACTTTTTCGACAGATGCTCCAGCCATGACATTGATGCCTTTCTTCTTGAAGATCTTACCAAGCTCCTTAGAGACATCTTTGTCTTCTCTTGGAAGTAGTCCTTGCTCCAGATACTCGACAACTGTCACCTCTGTACCCATGGTAGCATAGAAGTAGGCAAACTCCACACCGATCGCCCCGGCACCCATGACAAGTAATCTCTTGGGCTGCTTTGGTAGAGTCATGGCTTGTCTATATCCGATGACTTTCTTACCATCTATCTTTACATGAGGTAGTTCTTTTGCTCTACCACCTGTTGCTACGATGATGTGATCCGCACTGATCTCTTCTTTCTTGCCATCAGCTTTAGTTACGCTTACCTTCTTTCCTCTTTCCAGCCTTCCGTATCCATCGATGACAGTGATATTATTCTTCTTCATGAGGAATTGTACACCTTTGCTCATGCCTTCCGCCACTTTTCGGCTTCTCTTGATGACTTTATCGAACTCCGCTTTAGCACCTGTCACCTTGATACCGTAATCAGCAGCATGATTGAGGTATTCGAAGACTTGTGCGCTTTTCAAAAGTGCTTTCGTAGGTATACAACCCCAGTTGAGGCAGATACCGCCAAGATTTTCTTTTTCTACGATGGCCACTTTTAGGCCTAATTGAGATGCTCTGATAGCTGCAGGGTATCCTCCTGGTCCACTGCCTATGACGATTATATCGTACTTCATCGATAACTCTTTAGATGACTAATGATTAACCCCGACTGCTTGTTCAGTCGACCTACCACTTTGAGACCTTTGGACAAGAAAGATGCCACTGTGATGAGCCTGCAAATATACTTTTTCTGCAACTTAACAGGCTTTCGCCAATTAGCCAACACACCCACTGATTATTCGCTCATATGGCTTGAAGAACATAGATTGTTTTTTACCTTGCTTTCATAACACCTGACTAACATGACTGCGGAACGCGAGAAAATAGCCGTATTTCCCGGGTCTTTTGACCCCATCACTTTAGGACATCTAGACATCGTAAATAGAGCCCTTCCCCTTTTTGACAAGATCATTATGGCGGTAGGAGTCAACTCTGTAAAAAAAACACTCTTTGATCTTGAGACACGGATGGGTTGGCTAGAGGACGTATTTGCTAACGATAATAAAGTTGTCGTGGACACCTTCGAAGGCTTGACAGTAAAGTACTGCCAAAAAGTAGGTGCCAACTTCCTGATACGTGGTCTACGTAATGGATCAGACTTCGACTATGAAAAAACGATCTCACAACTCAATAACATCATTGGTGAAGAGCTGGATACAGTCTTTTTTATCTCACAGCCAAAGTACTCTCACATCTCTTCCACTATTGTAAGAGAGATCATAAAAGGGAAAGGACCAACCGATGCTTTTTTACCAAAGCAAGTTAGGTTGGACTATTAGTAGCCATCCAATTGAGAAGACCATTTCAAAAGATTAACAAGGCCTATAATTCTGTCTTCGAACCGGGAGAATTGTCTATAGGCATCGTCAGTCCTATCGAGAACTATGCTCAAAGCACGGTTCCTACCCTACAGCATCATCTATCTAGAGTCCAATTAGCTGAGAGTCTTGGTTTTAAGGCGGTTTGGGTAAGAGATGTGCCACTTCATGTGCCCCAGTTTGGAGATGCTGGACAAACTTTTGATCCATTTACGTACTTGGGTTATCTGGCAGGACAGACAAGTGATATAGCACTTTGTACAGGAAGCATCGCTCTTCCTCTCCACCACCCTATACATGTAGCAAAGTCTGCAGCCACCATAGATCAGTTATCTGGAGGAAGACTCATCTTAGGTGTTGCTTCTGGTGATCGACCATCAGAGTTCCCTTCGCTAGGTATCGACTTTGAAAGTCGAGGAGAGAGCTTCCGAGATGCCTTCCATTATATCAGACTAGGACCTAGTTCCTTTCCGAAGCACTCTTCAGATCGCTTTGGAGAGCTCACGGGATATAGTGATGTCTTACCAAAACCCTCTGGACATAAAATACCGATGCTTGTCACCGGTCATAGTAGACAAGACATCTCATGGATATCTGAGCACGCCGATGGGTGGATGTATTACCCTCGCAACTTCTATATGCAAGAGTTCAATATATCAGAATGGCGCAAGCATATACCAGCTGAGCAAGAAGTAGACAAACCATTTATGCAGCCTCTCTATGTAGATCTTCATCCAGATAAAGACTATGCTCCTCAGCATATCCATCTAGGATTTCGACTTGGAGCCAATCATCTTGTTGAGTACTTTCATCAATTAAAAAAGCTCGGAGTCAATCATGTAGGTATTAACTTGAGATTTAGTCAAAGGAAGATCGAAGAGGTACTTGAGCAACTTGCAGAACATGTGCTTCCTCATTTTCATACAAACACTTCTAACAAACTAGAGAATCAAAAGTCGCCGTGAAGAAAAATATATTGATCACTGGAAGCACCGATGGCATCGGAAAGTTGGCAGCTATCAGACTGGCCAAAGATGGCCATCAGATCTATCTACACGGTAGAAATGAGGAAAAACTAGAGAAGGTTGTCCAAGAAATTAGGCAGTCTTCGCGCAATCAAGAAATTAAAGGATTCACCGCAGACTTTTCTAATCTCTCCGCAGTCGAGGGCATGGCTGTAGAAGTATTGGAAAGTGTACCATCATTAGATGTACTGGTCAATAATGCAGGAGTCTTTAAAAGTCCAGTGGATCAAGTAGAAGGTGGATATGATATCCGTCTCGTCGTGAACTACTTGGCCCCTCACCTACTCACTCATCAGTTGATTACACTCCTCCAAAAAAGTAAGACTCCTCAAATCATCAATCTAAGTTCTGCTGCGCAAGCTCCAGTATCCACAGCCTTTCTAAAAGGGGGATCTCAGATCGGCACGCAAGCAGCATATGCGCAGAGCAAACTAGCCATAACAATGTGGAGCTTTCATCTAGCCAAGCAATATCCTGAGATTTGCACCATCGCTCTTAATCCTGGTTCTCTTCTCAATACCAATATGGTCAGAGAGGCCTACGGTAAGTTTTGGTCGCCTGCAGAAAAAGGTGGCGACATCATCTATGATCTGGTTTCTAAGGAAGAGCACCTCAATGACTCCGGCAAATACTATGATAACGATAGCGGAAGATTTACACAAGCGCATGGTGATGCATATAATGAAAACAAGATTAAAGAGTTGTTGTCTATGACGCCTGGATGCTAGTTCTGATTCTAATCGTTCAATTCAAACTCCTGAGCAACTTACCATAACTTCTCTTACCTAGATCTGTGGCGAAACCTGATTGGTCATTGAAGACTTCTTCTCCATTGACAAGCACATGATTCACTACGCCATCCGATCTTTTGACGTATCGATAAGATCCAATGAGTGCTGGGTGATAGTCTTCTATCGGTTCTTGTGTAAGTCCACTTTCTAATTTGTTAGGATCTAATACGCATACATCAGCACGTCGTCCTACCTCAAGTGAACCAGCATCTAGACCTAACCAATCCGCAGGCAACTTCGTCAATCTGTTGATAGCTTTTTCTACAGGCATGATATCTGGATATCTCAACGATTGCCTCAACGTTTGCAATGCCCCATCGTGGAAAGCCATATTAACATTGTGTGCTCCAGAGTCATTAAAACCTGGAAAGGTACAATCGTGTGCCATCAATCTCATGCGCACTTCATCGCGGTGATTAGCGGCGACGCACTTCCATATCAGATCGGTATCATATGCATAGATGAGGTCCATAAAGTAATCTAGACCATCACTGCCAGTAGCATGTTGATCAGCGAGTTCTTGAAAAGTAGAACCGACAATAGAAGGATTAGGAGCTTTTACAACTGTCATCTCTTTCAGTAATCTTGGAAATACGGATGTAGTCTTATGATTCCAATCTCTCTTGAACCATTTTCTAAATGTTGGATCTCCAAATGCTTCTTTGCGTTCTTCTGGAGTGGCACCGATGACTTCTACCATAGAAGGAAACTCTTCAAATAATGGAGTGATCGGTCCTTCTCCATAATTTAGAAAAGGCATCGAAAGTGCTTGAAATCTCATATCAGCATTAAAAACCTTCTTGCCCATAGAAGCGAGGAAAGTTACGAGCTTGTGGATGTTCTCATCAGACTTGAGGTCCATGGCAGCTACGATCGTCGTCTTCAACGGCTTGCGACCTAAGCCCGAACTCATGCGCAAGAGGTGGATACCTGACTTTTTGTCTAAAGCATTAGGAGTGGCTTGTAGAACGCGGTCGTGCTTACGGAGGATATTAGCCAGTCTTCGATATTCAGATACAGATGCCTGCTGAGAAGGCACAGATGACCCTTTATAGGCTGGACTAAAGACTCCGCCCCACCGATGAAAAGGCAACATATCGATCGACATGCCTAGATAACCAGCCTCCATCGCTTCATGGAGATAGCTATCCATTTTTGCATTTTCTTCTTGGGTGGCTTTCTTCACTTTAAAGCTGCGATCTACACCCATAGCAGCTATGCGGATATTAGAGTGCCCGATGAAGCTTGCCACGTTTGGCCCCATATCCAATGTCTGCAAGTGGTCGTAATATTCTGACAATGAAGACCATGTAATTCGATCTTTTATCCACTCGGTCAAAACTTGTGCGGGCATATTCTCTACACGACAAAAGAGGTCAACGATATCTTCGTCTTTACCAAGTGCCGCACTGATCGAGCAGTTCCCCATGACTACAGTAGTGGTACCGTGACGGATTGATTCTTCGAGACCTGGCATCACCTCTATCTCAGCGTCATAGTGCGTATGGATATCGAGGAAGCCGGGCGTTACCCATTTGCCTTGAGCGTCTATCTCTTGCGCACCATCTATAGTCGGCGCACTTTCGAAGATGCCATCTACCAAACCATCTTTCACAACCACATCTCGCGGTAGGCCCTTAGCACCTGTGCCATCGAAGTAAGTGCCATTTCTAATTACCGTTAGCATGAGTTTTGTTTTAAGAACTATAAGGTACAGATAATGATAAGTGCGAACGCTTAATCCTCCTTGTCTTTTTGTCAGTCGATACAAAAAGACGTAAAAATCTTGTCCTGCTAATACTCGCTTTACAGGCTCTTAGCAAATTGGATTATAAGGTATAGCCCTTAATCCTCCTAGTGATAAAATCTCGGCTTTTCTCGTCGTGCTCTCTCGGCTCAGCCGAGATGCGCGCGCCTAATCGCTACGAGATTTTACTCCTGGGGCGAGTTGTATCAGGACGTTTCATGCCTTAGCATGATTCGAAGTTCGTGAGCTGCCCAACAAAACAACACTTCTGAAGAGTTTTTAAGCACTTGTCAGAGTTGAAATATTCTAATTAGAACATTTACGAAAGTGAAAAGAGCTTCTATAAAAAAAGAGTGAGCGGTATCCAATCCGCTCACTCTCGTACTACATATTCATATATAACTATGAATCAAATTGCTATTCTTGCATTCACTATCGTTGGATAATGAATTTTTCGTGCATGATTTCTTCACCACTCTTTAGTTGTACGATGTATACTCCATCTGCGAATTGAGATAAATCAACTCTCTCAGAATAGAATCCTGCAGAACGATTAGACACGTTAGTGTTCGTACTTGCTCTACTTGATCCATCAATGCTGAAGATCGATAGTGTATAATCTGTATCACTCTGTAGAGTAAAGGCGATCGTAAGTGCATCTCCAGAAGTAGGATTAGGATAGACAGTGAGATCAGAGAATACTACCTCTGATGCTCTGTTCTCAGCCATCAACTTCTCAAGATCGATTACATTCTCTGGAGCCTCTTCAGTCTCTTCGAATACAATCGGATTATCATTGATCTGACCTACTGATACGATACCTTGGACATTGTTCTGAGGTAGACCACCGACCTCTTGGATCAATGTTAACTCAGCACCTGAGATCTCGTATACTCCTACTTCACCTGTTAGACCGTAGCACTGATATAAGTACTGACCGTCATCTGAGATCCATAGATCGATCCATCCTTCAGTTGTACCAAATGCAAGACCTGGGTCAGTTGTGTTACCAGTAGCACCAGTACCTGAAGCTGCTGTTTGATCAAGCAACTCTACAACTCCATCATTAAAGCTATAAGAAGCAAGTCCTGCCTCGATAGCATTAGATACGAAGAATGTATTGTCATCAGAGAAGTCTAACCAACATGCTGTACG
>CAZXIE010000124.1:7706-10788 GCA_964640065.1 uncultured Saprospiraceae bacterium | reverse complement strand
AAGTAAAGTGCCGGGGGCACTTTAAGTGAGTGAACCGCGAAGCGGGTGGGATGCGTGCGATCTGAAGAGAGTAAGAATATCCAGTATATGAATCATTAAATCATAAAGAAAGAGTGTACACTCTTTACATAATGAAGAAAATGCCGATCTATAGGAATCGAAATGATCATGATAACAATAGACACTAAACCTACGTTATTAAACCCTTGATAATATGACTAAAAGTACATTATGAATAAGCTATTAGGTTTTGTTGTTGTTCTGTCTTCTTTGTTCTTCATGTCTTGTGGAGACGATGTTTCTGATTGCACAGTACAAGTATTTAATCAAACCATCAATGATGGAATCAATTCATTGAATGCTGCTGTTGATGTATTTAACCAAGACCCATCAGAAGACAATTGTAATGCACTTAGGGATGCTGCCGATGACTATTTGGATTTAGTGAGAGATCTAGAAGGTTGCCCTGAGGTAGATCCAGCAGATTTTAATACTGTTTTATCGCAAGCCCAAGACTCAGTGAACTCGATTAACTGCTAATTGAAGCGCTAGCTGGATTGACGTAATCATGGCAATCTTAGGTGGTCGTGTTCTAATTTTTTATCCGCTTAAGTATTACGGATTAGATATATTTGTAATATGAAAACGTATAGGGATATCACCAAATCGCCTATTGGTAATCTACTGATAGAAGCTGATGATAATGGGCTCACCTCTCTTACATTTTCTGATAACATACAACTCCTTGGAGCACAGTCCAATGAACATATTCTAGCTGCTCAATGCCAACTTCTCGAATATTTCAAAGGTGTCAGAGAAGAGTTTGATCTTCCACTTTCTTTGGAAGCTCATCCACCTTTTTATCAGAAGGTATGGCAAGAGTTGCTTAAAGTACCTTATGGTGACTCCTGCACCTACTTGGATATTGCTACAGAGATCGGAGACCCTAAAGCGGTCAGAGCTGTAGGAGCTGCTAATGGAAAAAATCCCATCGCCATCATTGTCCCATGTCATAGGGTAATAGGGAAAAATGGCAAGTTAATGGGTTATGCCTGGGGCATAGACACGAAGAGATGGTTATTGCGTCATGAGATAGCGCATAGCCCAGTACCTGAGCATTTGTTGTTCTGATATTCGATCTGAGTAACCAGCATTTAACCTTACATGTACGTATCATATAAAGAACAACGTTCTATGCATATGAGGCTGCTTATCATAATCCTAGTCACCACTTTACTTTTCATCTCTTGCTCAGATCAAGATGACCCAATCGTAGAGTGCGATACTCCAGGCATATCGCAAGAAGCAGATGCTGAAAAACTGCAGCTACTCTTAGCTCAGATAGAAGAACTATCGCTCAGTGAGAGTTGTGATGATCCAATCGATTGGACTTTTACTCCTTATGGCAGCAAGGCTTGTGGTGGCCCTCTCGGTTATATCGCTTACTCTACTCAGATAGATGTCGATGAATTTCTTGAGCTCGTACAATCCTATACAGAAGCTACTGCAGCGTTCAATCAAAACTGGCAGGTCTTTAGCGACTGCGCAGTAGTTAATCCTCCTAGCCGAGTTGTCTGCCAAGAAGGCCTTCCTGTACTAGAGGCCTAACTCCGAGGATCGCACTCTTTTAATTACCTTGGCGCCAGAATTAAGTAGAAAGGATATTCTTCCATATCATAAGTACGCTCAGACTGCTTCATGCTGCCAGTAGATCCTGTCATAAAAGAAATCCAAAGCTGGATAGAATCCTTCATCATAGGGCTTGATATCTGTCCTTTCGCTGCTGGTGTCGCCGATAATACACTCTACATCCATCACAAGGAAACACATCATATAACCATAGCCAATCAAGTTTTTGAGGCGATCAATAAGATGCGTGCAAATGAAGACTATCAGACAAGCTTGATCATCATACCTCGGACGCGCATCACTTTTGAAGACTTCTACGACCTCTCACAAGTTTTGCAAGAACAAGTCGATGAGCGCTGGCCTGAAGAATATGTCTTAGTTGCCTTTCATCAAGACTTCAGATATGATGGAGAAAGAGAAGATAACATCGTCAATGCTGTAAATCGATCTCCTCATCCCATGCTCCACATCCTCACATCTGAAAGCTTAGATGCTGCCACTGAAGATCCAAAGATCTCTGAGCAGATCACAAAATCGAATATCACGAAGCTTAGAAAACTCTCTTGGCAGGCACTTTTCAGTAGATATGGCGTCAAGTATAGCCAGCGATTTTGATGAAGGACTATGCCTTCTACATAGTATTCTTCGCGGCCCTTATCTCTAGTACAAGTGGTCTCTTCGTAAAGCATATGCAGATACCTGCTACTAGTATGGCTTGGATCAGGACAACAACTCCAGTTCTTGTGATAGGGCTGTACTTCTTATTTACTCAGCGCCAGATCGTACGAGCAAAATATAAGACGATGCTCTGTGGCTCCGCCATCAATGCTGCACGTATGGTCTTCTTCTTTACCACTCTGATATATACATCTATCTCCAATGCTGTGATCGTGTTTTATACATGGCCGCTCTTTGCGGTGATACTCAGTGTTCTCGTATTAAAAGAAAAAGTATCTCGACAAGAACTGATTGTTTTACTACTCTCCTTTATAGGTGTGCTCATTGTTTATCTAGAGCATGAGATCTCATTAGCAGATAAAGATTTCATCGGACTTTCTGCAGGTGTTTTGACTGCCTTCCTTTATGCTTGTACCATCATATTTTTCAAGAAGGGTGCCGATGTTTACAATCCTTGGGAGACGATATTCTATCAAAACATCATAGGAGCGCTGGTCTTCTTACCGTTTATGATCACTAATATTCCGACTCCAACCTCACTTGATTGGACACTGGGTATAGGACATGGAGTGACGATAGGATTGATTATGTTTTCCATGTTTTTTTATGGCTTGCGCCACTTGCCAGCATCACGTGCATCTATGATCACCTATGTCGAAGTGTTAGGCGCCATGCTGCTGGGATACTTTGTCCTAGATGAGCAGATTACGACATCTATGATCATCGGCGCATCTATCATCATGGGCGGTTCTCTGTATCTGCGGAGGATAAAGAG
>CAZXIE010000124.1:0-7606 GCA_964640065.1 uncultured Saprospiraceae bacterium | reverse complement strand
CTATATTTGCAGACTGAAACATCATCATGAAGATTTCTCTTAATTGGTTAAAAGATTACATCGATATCCCATCGACGCCAGATGAGCTCAGTGCGATACTCACCGATCTTGGTCTTGAGGTTGAAGGCATGGAAGAAGTGCAAAGTGTCGAAGGTGGCCTCGCTGGTCTCATCGTTGGCGAAGTACTGACATGTGGTAAGCACCCTAACGCTGATCGCCTTTCTGTCACTTCCGTAAATGTTGGTTCTGGAGACCCGCTCAATATCGTATGTGGAGCTCCCAACGTTGCCGCTGGTCAGAAGGTCGTGGTAGCAAGACCTAATACTAAGATCTATCCTACAGAAGGAGAACCATTTGTGATCAAGAAAGGTAAGATCCGCGGGGAAGTTTCTGAAGGCATGATATGTGGAGAAGATGAAGTTGGCCTTGGAACAGAGCACGATGGCATTATGGTGCTACCAGAAGATACTGAAGTCGGCAAAGCTGCTGCTGAAGTATTTGATATTGAGACTGACATAATTTATGACATCGGGCTTACACCTAATCGATCAGATGCCACTTCACATATCGGTGTGGCCAAGGACCTTCTAGCATACTATAAGTATCACGGACATCAAGCCGCTACACTTAATTATCCGAGTTCGGATATCGCATCGCACGATTACGATAAGTCCGTTGAGGTAGACGTGAGAGATGCTACTGGCTGCCCACGCTTTTCGGGAGTGGTCATCGGCGACCTCAAGATCGGACCATCTCCTGATTGGATGCAGCGTCGACTTAAAGCGATAGGTGTAAGGCCGATTAACAATGTCGTCGACATCACCAACTACGTACTCCATGAGTATGGTCAGCCTCTACACGCATATGATCTCACTTTCGTAAATGAAGGGAAAATCATCGTGCAGTGCTTACAAGAAGGATCGAAGTTTGTCACACTCGATGAGAAGGAAAGATCTCTACATGCTAAAGACCTCATGGTTTGTGATGGACGGAATAATGGCATGTGTATAGCTGGAGTATTCGGTGGTACTACAAGTGGCGTTACTGATGCGACAAAAGAGATTTTTCTAGAAGCTGCTCATTTTGATGCCCAACAAATAAGAGAAACAAGCACGCGCCACTTGCTGCGCACAGATGCAGCCAAATGCTTTGAAAAAGGTGCGGACCCTAGTCAGACATTGACAGCTACGAAAAGAGCAGCAGCACTTCTACAAGAATATGCTGGTGCTAAGGTGAGTAGTACATTCACCGATCACTATCCAAAGGAGATCGCTCCTCAGAGAATACAGGTAGGATATAAGAAGATCAATCAGATCATCGGATATGAGATATCACATGATGAGATAGAAAAGATCCTTGGGGCTATGGAGATATCTGTTGTCAGCAAAGACGAGGATACGATAACCGTCGATATACCGACTAACAAAGCAGATGTAACTCGAGAGGCAGATGTGATAGAGGAGATCTTGAGAATCTATGGTTTCAACAAAGTGCCGATTCCATCTAAAGTACAGATGACTGTGAGTCATACTTCGCGTATGAATAGAGTCTCACTTCGACGATTGATCAGTAATACACTGATTCATCAGGGGTATCATGAGATGATGGGTTTATCGCTGATTCCTTCATCCTACTACGATCATGATGAAGAACTCAAGAGGCAACTTGTCATCATCAATAACACGAGTAACATACACCTGGACGCTATGCGCCCAGAGATGATGATGTCGGGACTCTTAAGTGTCCAACATAATGTGAATCGTCAACAGAAAAGCCTTCCCCTTTACGAACTAGGTAGAGGTTACCAGAAGACAGAAGAAGGGTATGATGAAACTGAGTATCTAACCTTGTTTAGGACAGGGGAAGAGAATACTAAAGATTGGCAGCAAGCGACAAGCCCAACAAGTTTCTATGATCTAAAGAGAAGTGTCCACTCAGTTTTTGATCGACTAGGGATTACTTCATATCAAGTGAGTGAATTAGAAGATGATAGGTTTGCCTACGGCCTCAAATATCACAGAGGAGCACAAGTGCTAGCTAGCTTGGGAGTCGTCTCTCATAAATTAGCCCAAAAAGCAGAGGTAGATCAAGAGGTCTTTTATGCAGAGTGCCCTGTGGCCTCATTACTCAAAGCAGCAAGCAAGACAAAGCATCAACAGAAAGAGATATCTAAGTTTCCTTCTAGCAGCAGAGACTTAGCATTGGTACTAGATGAAGGTGTCACTTATGATAAGGTTCATACGATCATATCTAAAGCTGGCGGTAAGCTCCTTGCCGAGTCATTCCTTTTTGATATCTATCGAGATAAGAAACATCTCGGAGAAGGGAAGAAGTCCTATGCTATCAGATTAGTTTTTGAAGATCCAGATCAAAGCTTGAAAGACAAGGTGATCGATAAACTAGTAGGCAAGATGATGCATGGTCTTGAGAAAGATCTAGGGGCTCAGCTTAGATAGGTAGCAGTATCTTTTGACAAGTCGGCTTCAGTCATTCGGAACAACATTTATTCACTTGATTGAGACCTCTGCTGTCCGGTGAAAATGTAGATCTATCCAAAAAATGGTCAATAAGGTCAATAACTAATGCTTCTAAAAGTAAAGCCCCCTTGCTATCATAAATTATCAGTTATCACGCTTATTTTTCCTTGTCTTTTTGTCAGTAGATACAAAAAGACGTAAAGATCTTGTCCTGCTAATACTCGCTTTACAGACCCTTCGCATCCTAGAATAAATATTTGTGAGTAAATTTCAATCCTGCTCGTGATAAAACCACGGCTTTTTTCGTCGTGCTCCCTCGGCTAAGCCGAGATGCGCGCGCCTAGCCGCTACGAGGTTTTATTCTTTTGGCGAGTCGTATCAGAACGTTTCACGCTTTGGCGTGATTTAAAATTCATCGGCTGTCCGATTAAATCAGAATAACATGACACTGGAGGGGTCATAGCCTAATAGCCACTGGTGACAACCCGTGACTATTATTTAATCCCAATCAATGTATGGCGTGTATTTTTGTGTCAAAAATCATGACAAACTAAATCATCAAACGAGAAGATTAAGAAAAGGGAATCAACTTTAAACAGCTACGTTAAGGTCGTACGGCAGAAATAGATAAAAAGAACTGTCAGCATAATAAACATTTACGAAAGTGAAATGAATGCTATCTAAAAAGTCTTAAGATCTAGGCTTTAGCCCGTTATGCCCGAAAATTGATGTATTTTTCAAGCTGAAAGTGTATGAAGCGCTTAATTGAAAGAATAGCTGGCCTAGAGAGTTCTGTAGAGTTACTTGTACAGAAGATGGCGTCCCTTCAGGACGAGAACCAGATATTATCTGAGAAAAATGAACGTTTGATACATGAATTACATCAACTGAAGAGAGGATTAGATCATGAGAGTCAAGAGACTCTCGGAGTGGCGGTAGAGAGAAAAAATAGCGTGAGCGACATAAAAGTTGAAGAGCTAAGACAGGAGCTTGACCAGTGTATAATCGAGGTCAAGAGCTGTCTTAAGATGTTGTAGATGATGGATGAAAGAAAAGAGGTAGTCCATGTAAATGTCTTGGGCCGGGATTATCCGGTCAAGTGTACTCCCAAAGAAGGCGAAGAGCTGAAAGGAGTAGAAAAAGATATTAATCGACAGCTCAACCAATATCGCTTAAAATATGTGCAGCTAGATAAGCAAGACTGCTTATCCATGGCACTGATAGAAAATCTTATGGAAAAGTGGCAATCATCAGATGGAGAACTGATAGATGAATGTCATAGTAAGATCGATCGCTTAGAGGCCTTGATGGCCCCATATCTTTCCGAGTAATATATACATCCCTTCTTCAGATGGTATCCTAGAGGTAGCTGAACTCACAGGAGTTTAGGTGCATCAGGAGACTATTATATAACAGGTGTCTGCTATGTAGTTAGCAGTCCGCAAAAGAGTATTTGAAGTATGGAATTAATTGGAGGACTCTTAGGAGGAGGAGTTGTAGGTCTGATCATCGGGTTTTTGGTGATGAATTTTTTCGTCAAGAAGATGCAAAAATCCAAGGTCGATGAGATGAACAAGAAGGCTGACCTCACTCTTCAAGAAGCAAAGATCACTGCCAAAAGGATAGAAGAAGAGGCGGGGCAAAAAGCGAATAAGTTGCTATCTAATGCTGAGAGCAAGCATGATGGTATCAAAAAGAAAAAGATACGCGAGGCCAAAGAACGCTACGCTGACATGAAGTCAAAGTGGGAAAGCGAGAAGGCTGAGAAAATGATCGAGGTAAAAGATCGTGAGATGGAGGTCAAAACGCAAGAGAATGACCTCAAGCGTAAAGTAAAAGACCTAGAAGCTCAAGCTGAAACTATCGAACACAAAGAAGCAGAAATCAAGAGTATCAGAGGTAATCTTGAGACGCAACTTAAAGTAGTCACTAAGCGCAAAGAAGAACTAGATAAGTCTAATGAAAAGTTCATCGCAGAGCTCGAGGTAGTCTCTAAGATGAGCGAAGCCGAGGCCAAAGAAAAGCTACTCGAAGCAGTAAAAGCGAAAGCTGAGACGGCAGCATTGTCTATCGAAAAAGACATCATATCCGAAGCTAAAGCAACGGCTAACAAGCAGGCGAAAAAAATCGTCATTCAGTCGATCCAAAGGATGTGTGCTGAGTATACTATCGAGAATACAGTGTCGGTCTTTAATCTAGACTCTGATGACATCAAAGGTCAGATCATCGGTCGTGAAGGAAGAAATATCAGAGCTATAGAGTCAGCTACTGGTGCAGAGCTCGTAGTGGATGATACACCAGAAGCGATTATCATCTCCTCATTTGATCCGATCAGAAGAGAGATCTGTCGCCTTTCATTGAAGCGGCTTGTTGCAGATGGTAGGATACATCCAGCTAAGATCGAAGAGGTTGTAGCCAAGGTGAAAAAACAACTCAACGATCAGATCAAAGAGATCGGAGAGCGAACAGTGATAGATCTCGATCTTCATGGACTACATCCTTATCTTATCAAGATGGTAGGAAGGATGAGATTTAGATCATCGTATGGTCAGAATCTCTTGAAGCACTCGATCGAGACGGCACATCTATGTGCTACGATGGGAGCAGAGTTGGGCTTAAGTAGTAAGCAAATCAAGTTGGCTAAGAGAGCAGGATTACTGCATGACATCGGTAAGGTGTCTGAAGAAGACTCTGAGTTGCCACACGCACTACTCGGTATGCAGATCTGTGAGAAGCATAAAGAACATCCAGCTGTATTGAATGCCGTAGGTGCTCACCACGATGAGATAGAGATGAACAACATCATCTCACCGATTGTGCAGGCATGTGATGCTATCTCAGGCGCTCGACCAGGAGCACGTCGTGAGATCCTTGAGAGTTATCTTAAGCGTATCGGCGAACTGGAAGAAGTAGCGATGTCCCACGAAGGAGTACAGAAAGCATATGCTATACAAGCTGGACGTGAGTTAAGAGTAGTCGTCGAGAGCGATAAAGTAACCGACGATCAGTCTGAAGAGTTAGCATTTAAGATCTCTCAGAAGATCCAAGATGAGATGCAGTATCCTGGACAAGTGAAGGTGACTGTGATCCGTGAGAAAAGAGCGACTGCGATAGCAAGATAGACTTCGCTAGTTTTCGAAAAAACAAGCTCCATATAAAGTTTGGCGATGCTATTCGTGTCGCCAAACTTTAATGGGTTGCGCACCTATTCATCAGGCCTCTAATTGGCCTCAAAAATTAGCCAATTCTCTACATAGCTAAGTGGTTGAATAATCGCTACATTTGCGGCGCCTAACCGAAGGTTAGACGCACTTATATTAAACCACTTGAAGTGTTGTACACAATCAAAACTCTTTCTAGATTTTTCCTTGTCTGCTTGATGTCATTTCAGGTAGGTCATCTGCTTGCCGTCGAAGCTGAGGCTGTAATCGCAGAAGTAATCCTTCAAGATAATCACGATCATGACCACCATGGGCACGATCACGATGGACATGACCACGACGATCATGCAGGACATGACCATGGATCTCATGATGCAGATCATGGTGATCACCATGAGTATAGTTACGATGATTATGCTAACTCATGTGGCACGCCTGCAGAGGTTTATCATCCACATGGATATGACCCCACTGCGACAGCGATCCACCATATTAGCGATGCTAACGTCTATACGATCCTAGATTACTTCAGAATTCCGCTGCCAACTATTCTTTGGAGTAAAGAAGATGGATTGAAGACCTTTATGTCAAGCAAGTTTGGCCCAGGACATCACGATGATGGACATCACGGATATCACGGATACGTCATGCATCACGGAGCAGTGTATAGAGTGATGTGTCCTGATTACAGAACAAAGGATCATTTTGATGTACAAGGATTCAATCCTAAAAAAGTAAAAAATGCTGATGGCAAAGAGGTCGATAAGACATACGCTGTCATAAGCGGTAAAGCATATGAGCTAGAGCAAAAGACCATCTGGGATGGTGGCATGCTCGGAGGTGGAGTCACATCTTTTTATGACCTAAGTCTTACTAAGAATGCAGTCTCGATGTTACTTATCTCACTTTTGATGTTTTGGCTGTTTAGAAAAGCAGCAGTTGCCTATAGCAAAAGAGATGGACAAGCACCTAGTGGTGTACAGTCATTCCTTGAGCCGATGGTTCAGTTTGTTAGAGATGAAGCAGCTATCCCTTTTATAGGTGAGAAAAAGTATGAGAAGTTCCTACCGATGCTACTTGCTATCTTCTTTTTTATTCTGGGATTGAATCTTTGGGGACAAGTACCATTTCTAGGTAGTACCAATGTCACAGGAAGTTTAACAGTGACGATGATCCTCGCTGTGATCGTATTTCTGGTGGTTACTTTTATAGGTAACAAGCACTACTGGGGGCACATCTTCTGGATGCCTGGTGTTCCAGTTTTCTTGAAGCCACTATTGGCAGTCGTCGAGATCATGGGGATGTTCATCAAGCCTCTCACATTGATGCTTCGATTAGCAGGGAATATAAGTGCAGGACACATTGCCATATTGAGTTTTATAGGTCTGATTTTCATTTTTGGAAACGCAGGAGAGAGTATAGGCGGAGGAACTATAGGTACTGCATTAGCGATACCATTGACATTATTCATGATGGCTATAGAGTTGATCGTAGCATTTATACAAGCATTTGTTTTTACAGTCTTGACTGCTTCTTATATCGGAGCAGCAACTGAAGAGCATCACGATCACCATTAAAAAGTATTTTAACTATTTATATAAATATTCTGAAATGACAGGAACATTAGCAGCAATAGGAGCAGGACTCGCAGTAATCGGAGCAGGTATCGGACTTGGTCAGATAGGTGGTAAGTCAGTTGAAGCTATTGCAAGACAGCCTGAAGCTTCTGGAGATATCAGAGGAGCAATGATCTTGATGGCAGCCTTTATCGAGGGTGCAGCATTGATCGCTATTCTTCTTTCAATCTTCGTTGCAGGATAGAAGAAATTCTATGAGTTATCAAACCGACCAAATGCGGTTGGCAAAGTAGTCGGTTTGATTTTTTTCTGTCGTTGACTTTTAGAATCTCCGACACAAATTAGAAAGTAAAGACACATGATATATTTAGTCTCATTCGCGCCACTACAA
>CAZXIE010000123.1:0-10952 GCA_964640065.1 uncultured Saprospiraceae bacterium | reverse complement strand
ATATAGTTTTTACCATTATTGGGAGTTCCGAATTTACCATTATATTGAAACGAAACTGGATTAATTCTCAGAACTTCTTCTAAGCCAAGGTCAAAACCACGTATTGATTTTTTAGCTCTCTTATCAGAAGTTGCGTCCCATTCTCCTCCACCAGGCTTCGCGGCATCGCCGAATGTAAGTGTTAATGCGTGACTAGGTGCATTAGTACCAATGCCCACAAACCCATCAGTAGCTCGGACTCTCATAAGCGTAGCACCTTCTTTATCTCTAAGGTCAATCCATTTATCTGCAGCTCCAAATATTAAACCTGAAGTTGCATCAGCTGTGATGGCTGATCTATTGAAAATTATATCATTATTACCATCCATACCAAAAGCTTGTTGCAAACCACCACCACCTGTAGCCATAGGATTCCTATGTGCTAGGTAATAACTACCATTAGGTATCAAAACATTTCCAGCAATCTCTAGAGGCTGAATTGGTTCATCGAGTCCAATCCCTACATTCCCACTCGATGCCACCTTCAAGGCCGGTGTCTGTGCCATAACCATGCCCCCTGCAAAGCAAAAGACTAAAAGAGTAATTATTTTTTTCATTGTTCTTTAATTTTCACGTTTTCCCGATCTCTCAGGGGTAATTAATTATTTATTCGTTCTTGATTGTGTTGATTTCAAAGATATTACTTATTCCCGGCCTGCCAATCCCCAAAAGTTGGGATTTTCGACGCTTCTCAGTCATCTCAGGGCAAATTTAGAGCCTCAGAACCAGTGATTTCTTAGGGCTTACATCTAATTTAACCAATAATTAGGCCAATATCACCGCGTTATGAAGGCTTTTTAGTCCTGGATCACCCCTTTATTCAAGGTTACTTCCATCAAAATGCCCGTACATATGGCCTTTACTGAGATGTTTTGACCTATTTCGTAGGAGTCTAAAGTTTTTTTCTCGCTGCTTTCGAGTGTGATGAGAGCATACGGATCTGAGTCTTCAGGGCCAAGTAGTAAGACAGGTGCGCCTGTTTCATCTTCATACTTATCATATATACTACCTGATAAGACCAGAGCTTTACCTAGATATTTGGCCTGAGCGCTTTTTTCATCTTGGGTATAAGAGGTATATAACTCAGATGCTGATAACTCTGCTACGCTTTCTTTCGAAGAGACAGATGCTCCGGGCATCTTTAGAAATATGATATACCCTAGAAGAGCTATCGCCAATATGACGGTGAGAGCTTTGACTATTTTATCAATCATCTTATGATTTTATCGGCGCGGACGCATATTAGTTTTGAGCTCGAGCTGTATATCTCGAGATATCCCTAGGTTATTAGCATCCAGAGATACCATCGACGGAAGCTTTTGTCTCATCATCTTGTTGATGGTGTTCATGCTCTCTTCTTCTATGCGCATGACAAATGACGTCTCAGCCCTTACTGATCCATCCGCTTCGATCTTGATAGTACCACGAGCAGAAGTCTTTCTTATATAAGTACCCATGGTTAAGAAACCTTCTACTTGGATAGGGTAGGAGCCAGCCCGGTCCCATTTGATAGTCTGGGGAGTAGTTATGCTGCCGTCATAGGAAAACTTTGAGAATGCAGTCATGCTAAATCTATCACTATTAAAAGCTCTATCTAGAGCGCCTAGCTTAAACTCAAATGACTTGGTAAGACCTTTAATAGTCACTTGCCCACTCGCCGGATATACCTCGCAGTAGATCTGGTAGTTATCAGCGATGACGTCGAGATATGTACTATGTGACTCTACATGCAGATGGCCCGTACGACCGACGTACTTGCTTGGAGGAGCAAAGGTTGATGTAGCTGAGACAAGAAAAAAGAGAAGTTGTATCAAGTACATGTTCTGATCTTATAGGTAAATCCATCGTCATAACGTGGATTACAATAATACATTATCTAAAGCTGCAAAACATACTATCCTAGTTTGTTAGGATTTTTTTACGCTTTCGCAAATGTATTAATCCAGTAAAAATATAGATCTCCAATAAATAGTATGAGAGTTCAATAAACACGACCTGGAATAGCACTTTTATAGAAAGTGAAAGCTCGAAGTTATCAGGACAGCATGAGTTGAAGTCTGTCGCGAGACGCGAAAGACAACACGTGAACGAAGTAGTGATGAGTCATCATCACCTGAAGCGCCAGAGCGCATCAGTGAGAGAACCATAACCAACTGGATTATGGCATTAAGCGTGAAAACTAATGATTGATCATGGCAATGAGCCAATGGGACTTCACATTTAGAAGCGTTATTTTAAGTCATGGTTTATAGACGACCCTACATCACTCACACCCATCCGTAGTCACCGAAAAGGCCGTTCCTGCTAAGACTTCAAAGTTGATATGGATATCAGTATTGTCAGCGGAAAATACTGTCACTTGATCTAGACTCACAGGACCAGATGTCATGATAAGATTACGTGCCTCATAATTAGAAGCATTAGTGGGACTACTTACAACTACCATATCAACACATTCGTCACAAGGGTCACAAGATGTACCTCCGCAGTCTATACCTGTTTCATCACCATTTTTTACTCCGTCCTCACAAGTAGGTCCACTAGCAGAAGAGCCAGCTGATTCTACTGTACCTCGTATCTCAACATTATCTAGAGCTATCATGCCTGCCCAAGCACCGTCATTGCCATCACTAAAGATGAATCTTACGGCGAAGTTGTCATTGATATAAGAAGAGATATCTATGTCTACGGCCTCTGCACAAGTAGAAGGCCAGACATCAGACCACGGACAAACACTGTCTTCGTCGTGAAGCACCACGACCCAGTTGGTTCCATCAAAGACTTCTGTCTGAAAATAACTATTGTTCGCTTGTCCTTTACCATCTTCAAAGGTGTGGAAGTTATAGTCAAAACGAAGTTGTAATGTGTCCACACCACTTACATCATAGAAGCTAGACGTCATCGTGACGTCACCCGTATAACTAGCATGATTGATGATATCATCATCCATCAGTGCCATGCATGAGCCGTCTATCGTCAGTAGGGAAGAAGCATTGCCTTGATCGTCGTAGTTGGCAAACTGCCGAGTCGCATCGTCAAACTTCCACTCATACTGTACTAGAGGATCACCACCATTCCAGGTGAATACATTAGTACTTGCTGTAGTCCAGCCCGAAGGGAGGTTACAGTTATCGAAGTTCTCGGTTACGAGTATGGAGCAATCAGGTGATGGTGCGTCAAATACTGTAGCTGCTCCGCAGCCATTATCACTATTATCATCAGCTTCGATGGTGATTGATTTACCTGTGATACCATCTGCCTCGAGTCCGGGGATGACTACTGTCTGTGGACTTGAGCTCCAGGCTTGTGTATAACTTTGGCCATCGATGAGGACATCAAAGCTTGAAGAAGTACCACCACCACCATGCCTAACCTCTAGGGTTAGCGTATAGGTGCTTGGACTTCCTTGAGTACAATCAGATGCAGTAGCAGAGAGTATCTCGGTACAGGAACCTATCACACAATCTATCATACAAGTGTAGTTAGGAAGTGTGTTATTTATAACATTTACGGAAGTGGAAGACCAGTCTTCAGTATCATTAGATATAGATGGTGCCATGATAAATGGACTACCGGACGCATCATGATCGGACCCAAAGCTATGTCCCATCTCGTGTGCAACTAATACTCTGAGTTGCCATGCGGTAGTCGTGAAGTCTTCGAGTATCAGATATCGCTGGTTGCTACAGATGGCATTGATCCAAGCGAGTCCTGCTACACTGCAGTTGCTACCACTACACATGTCTCTATTAGTCCAGAAGTGACCTATGTCGTGATTGGTAGTAAAGCCAGTTGGCCCCCAACTTGTGAAGTTGTCTAAGAGGACATTAGCGTCCGTAGAGGACGTCCAAGGATCGCATGTGCTACAGTCTGAGACAAAGTGTTCTGATATCTCAAATCGGACATCATCAGCAAAAGCTCCTTCATATGACCCAGCAACCATATTGAGAACAGCGATAGATTGATTGATAGCATCGTTCACACTGCCATAATCTTGGACATAACTATAGTCTATAGCGATAGCTACATCGGCGATCCTACATGTACCAGAAGACTTCAGCTCCCGATCCATTTTTTGTTTTTGACTAGCCTCGTGAGTAGATGCGCAGACGATATGCTTGGGCTGCTTGACATCCGAGGCTTGATAGATCATTATGAACTCCTTGGATAACGACGGATCAAACTTATAAGCAGGCTCTATGAAGTACTTCTCTTTCCCAAGAGAAACATACCCGTAGATATACTCATCCTTGATGGTAATTCTGACATCGCTATTAGTATTCCCTTTAACCGCACCTGTGTAAGAAGTACCAATCAAATCAGTTCGAGCATATCTCTCTCCACTTGCTAATACAATCTTGTGATCACTTGAGACAAGAGATGATTTCTGAAGACTCAGTGTGATCACCTCGTCCGGATTGATCCTTACATCCAATGTGACCTGCGCCTCACTAGACTTCTTATTTCCTTTGGGTGCTTTTTGTAGTTCGAAGCTGCTAAAGTGCTCTTTGAGCTGTGTATCCTTAGGCACATCTACTTGTGATATCACTTGTATGTGTAAGCACATACCTATCATCACTAATACGGATATTAGAGGGGTTCTCATTGGTTTTAACTTCTACGGTTAACAGTTGACTTAGCAGTGACACAGTACTGATGAGTTCTCAGGTCACGTACTGTGGTCCAGGGGTTTTACTCCATATTACATGCCAAAAAAGATCTGCTGCTAACTTGATTTTGGGGCATTCGTCATTAAATCAGGTCGATGCTCATATATAAGACACCTATTTAGATCTCTTCCCCTGTTCTCTAGTCTCATCTTTAACGGATCCGTAAGACGAGACTTCCACCAATCTTCATATCTTACATTATTAACATATGTTATAATATGAGAATCATCGCCTTAGCCATACTAATGTTTACTTATATATCTTCTTCAAGTCAGAATTTTAATGCTGATTTTATCAGATATTTGAATGAAGATGGACTGACTTATAAGGAGTATACGCGAGTCCAATCTCTTGGGCATCAGAGTTGGCATTTTATAGAGAAAAATAAAATGCCAGAAAATGAATATTCTTTCATTTCTCCTGCAGCTTACAAACTTGTCCCGATTATAAATGAAGATTATAACCACATTCTCTTTGATCAAGGAAGTTTTTCGCTGATCAAAGAAGATACCTTACAGGACGAGTTAATCATCAAGGATGGTCTCTACATATTTCAGAATAGTCCTGAAAAAGATAACGAGGGATACTATGGAAACTCTGCGAAGCCTGATGGATTCAAGGTGTTCAACTATGTCTGGGTCTTTCCGACTAATATCAAGGTGGAGTCTTATGAATCTAATCGCGATGGCCAGTGGAGACTTGAGAACAATACACTCTCTTACATAGGATATGAAGTGAATAATCTCTTATTCAAGATCACTTATCGACCGTCTGAAGCCATTCCCCTTCATCTTAGTAATAGAGATGTCGTACTCAAGGACACAGTAGATGTCACGAACAAAGCTATCACCATCAGCATCTGGGATGATAGCCAGATAGATAATGACGTCATCTCTATAAAGCTCAATGATGAGTGGATCGTCAAGTATCTCGAAGCAAAGCAGGAGAAGGTCAAGTTCAAATACTTCTTGACGAAGCCTGAAAATTACATCATCCTTAGAGCAGATAACATAGGCGAGATACCACCTAATACGACAGCGATCAATATCAATGACGGAACCAACTCAAGGACGATCGTTCTTAATTCGGATCTAGGTATGAGTGAAGCCATTCGTATTAACTTGGACCAAAAAGATATCGACTAGAACTTTATAGTTTCTTTTCTATCGATGGGGACCTTAAGTTGTATCGCATCTTTACCAGCATACAAATGCCCCTTGATTTCTATATCTATAGATCGATCGTCAAGAATCTTCTTGCCATAAGATAGCGCGCGCAAGACATCTCCTTCGAATAGCTCTTTAATATCAACTTCTATAGATAACGGAAAGTCAAAATTTGCTTCTCCTGGCATTATGATATCATGAGACTGATCGATTCTCGCTAATTCTAAATTATCAGATATGATGGTTAGATCCGTCCTTGACAAATCCATGGATATGTTATTAGGATTATATATTTCTAACGAAGCTGAGATCGATAGCCGTTTGATGTTTGCCTCGTTGATTTGAACTTTAGATACACTAACAACATAAGGCTCCTGATATGATTGGCAACCTTGGAAGCCTACCAAGAAACTCGCCATTACTACAAGAAAACACAAAAAACTACTTAACCCTCTTCCCATGCTTGATCACCATGTCAACGTCGCTGAGTAATGAGATCCACCTTAACACATCGCCATCCACAGCTATGATGTCAGCATATTTTCCTTCGCTGATAGTGCCGTACTCATGATCGACCCCCATCATTTTCGCTGGCCAGTAGGTAGCTGCTTTGATAGCGTACATAGCATCTATATCAAATTCATTCACCCAGACATCTAGCTCATTCCAAGTTGACTGACAGTGAAACTTCATAGGGATACCGCTATCCGTCCCGATTAATAACACAACACCTGCATCTATCAGCTGCTTGACTTTTCTTTCAAGTGTGGGCTTTCGACTTGGTGTTAATTGGAAGTAAGGGAGTCTTCCAGGATGTTGAATAGAAGCCTCGATATCATCTATGATTTCTTCAGGCAGTCCTTCATGCCAGCAGTCGTTGTCTAGTTTTTCTGGATTGTCCCTGACGTATTCATAATTATAAAGCCCTTCTACTGTAGGTGTCCAGTAAAGAGGACCTAAGTTCATCTGAGCTGTTCTTTCTTTGATCATATCCATGACATCTGCTGGATACTCTGGTGCAGAAGAAAGACCTGTGTGTTCGAAGTTATCAACCCCAGCTTTCAGGCCACGACGGATTTCCTCAGGACGATGACTATGACCTACCACTTTGAGCCCATGCCTATGGGCTTCGTCCACGACCGCACTGACTTCTTCAAAAGTCATCTGATCTTGATCCACAAGTTTGATACAATCCACACCAGCGTTCGCAAGCCTATTCACTTTTGCTTTGGCATCGGCAGCCCCATTCACTCCCCATCTGAAAGCCTCAGTTCCAGGATAAGGTTCATGCTGTATAAAAGGTCCCGACATGTACATGGTTGGTCCTGGAAGTTCTCCATTATTGATTTTATCCCTTACGGAAATACTTGCGTCGAGTGGAGCTCCAAGATCTCGTGCACTAGTGATACCTGCGTTAAGTAACTGCATAGCACTTGCTGGCATGATGATATCCGCAAATTGATTGATGTAAGCCGTATCCCAGTGTGCATAGTCGCTATGACCTGTGATCATCAGATGTACATGCATATCCCAAAGCCCAGGTAGCACAGACATGCCTTCGGTGGATATGACTTCAGCATCATCAGGAATAACCGTGTTTCCTTGATGTCCGACCTTTGTGATCTTATCGCCATCGATAATGATCACACTGTTATGTATAGGTTGGCCTCCAAATCCGTCGATCAGTGTTCCGCCGACTAAAGCTTTCATTTGACTAAAAGATGCTGTAGACCATAATAGTGCTAATAGGAGAGGTAGATAGTCTTTCATAGGCAAAAGATAGTAAACACATAAGATCTTCCATCACTTGTCCTATAAGATCATTTATCTTCGTTCAAACATCACAGCATAGTGCCAGCATCTAACGTCATAAGAATCGTTATAGTAGACGATCATCAGATCATCACCGACAGCCTTTCTTTACTCTTCGAAAGAATAGAGAATATAGAAGTACTAAATACCTATAATGATAGTCGAGAGGTTGTAGATTCATTAAAGGAGTTTAGCCCTGATATCGTTATCACAGATTTTCATATGCCCCATATCGATGGGATCAAGCTCACAGGATTAATTAAGTCAACCTATCCAGATATCGATGTTATCGTGCTTTCAGTTAACGAAGATCCATCTGATATAAAACAGGCATATCATGCTGGAGTGTCTGGATATTTACTAAAAAAAGTAAGTAAGGAAGAGCTAGAAAAAGCGGTCAGAGAAGTATACGAAGGCCAGCTCTATTATAATCAAGATACGCTCAAGGCTATCCTTCAAGATTCTTCTAAAAACAAAGAGCTGGTGTATGTAGAGCCTAATAAGGCATTAGCAAGACTTACTAGTCGAGAGACGGAGATAGTAAAACTTTTAGTACAAGAGCTTTCCTCGCAGGATATAGCATCAGCTCTTCATATTAGCCCCGGTACCGTTGAGACTCACCGTCATAATATTTTGAGAAAACTAGATGTAAAATCTACGATAGGTGTAGTAAAGTTTGCTATAAGAGCAGGTATAGTTTAAACTATACAGGGATTAATATTTCTACTCTGGTCCCTTTACCTATGATGCTTTCTACATTCAAGTTTCCTCGTAAGGACTTTACTCTTTCTTGGATGCTATTGAGTCCAAATCCTTTTTCTTCTCGTGATTGATCATACCCTTGGCCATCATCTTCTACTACTAATTTTATATCGGTGTCTTTTTGTTCTATAGTTACAACCGCATTGGATGCTTTAGCATGTCGCAGTATATTGTTGATGAGCTCTAGTGTTATGTTATATATTGGATAAGCTTTTGACTTTAGTACGTTTGGCAACCTTTGGGCATAATTTACTTCAAACTGTATATCTCCAGTTTCATTTAATTTATAAACCAAAGATTCTACAGCCTTCTCTAATCCTACTTCTTCAAGTTCCAATGGAACAAGATTATGAGATATCTGACGTACATCTTGATACGTGGATTCTATCAGGTCAATAGAAGACTTTAATACTTTTTGATTTTGTTGATCAGTGGGAATTATAGATTCTAGTTGCCACTTTATGGCTGCGATTTTGGAGTTGACATTGTCATGAAGTTCTGATGCTATTCTTGATCTTTCATTTTGCTCACCTTTGAAAGTGGCCTCTTGAGAGATCTTATAGGATGTGATAAGTAATTGTTTACTTTTACTTAGCTGAGTATTCCTTCTCAAGATAAAAACGAGCCCTAATAAGGAGACGCCACCAAGAAGCAGAAGAAAATTCATTCTAGTTTTGGATTCTTTGTTTTCTAAAGTAATTATCTCATTTTCCTTTTGTGCGATATCATACTTCTTTTCTAACTCTGCATACTTGATCGCTACATCCTGATTAGCAAGAGAGTCCTCCATCCACGTCCATTCTTCATAGTGCTTCAGAGCGAGTTCATAATTACCTATTTTTTTATAACTTCTCCAGAGATCTGATTCTGCCCGTGCTTGAAACTCTATATTCTTATTTCCTTTTAAAAATTCTGCGATTTGAACATATATTGCATTTGCTTCTTTATCCTTTCCGTTTTTCTCCAGCAGTCTAGCTTTATCAGCATACAGCCCTCGTCTAACAAAAAGTAGATTCTGTGCTTGACTGATACTATCGGCTATTTTAAAGTGATACTTGGACTTGCTGATCTCCCCAAGACGTTCGTAACAACCTGAAAGTACTGCGTGATTATCTGCTATCAAGAGTATATTTTCAATTTCAGGATGCATTTCTTCGACTTGCTTATAATAGGAAAGAGCCTTTTTATAATTGATCGTATCACCCACGTCATAGTAGTAATAATCTCCCAACCAGTCCACCATCATGGCAAGCATGTTTCTTTTCGTTGTTTTTCGAGCATATGGAAGTCCCTTTTCTATGACCTTCTTACACTCTAAGTACATATTGCTATTACTTAGTAAGAATGCTTTCTTAACATATGTAAATGCTAAGACAGCTATGTCAAGATCATCTTGACTATTTGACAATAAGTCGATCGCTTTATCATAATACTCTAAGGCTTTTGTTCTATTTCCCCTTATATCATAATATATACCATAGGCTTTATAATATATTCCACGTGATGTATGCCAATCAGAGTTTTGCGTATAAAGATCAAGTGTATCTAGATACGTCTCTGTTCTCTCATCTTGAGTCATGGCCATTTGATCACATATCTCTCCTAACTTCCATATCTTGACAGTATCTAACCTCATCGGATCTGTAATAGTATCCAACTCTTTAAACTCATTGATGAATCTATCTGCAAGGGAGAGACCTATATCAGAGCCAAAGAGAGGCAGAGAAATTAGTGAGACCATTAAACTCACGATAAGATTCGTTTTTTTATACATCGTCTTTAAACAAGAGATTAAGATGGCATAATAATCATTAGAAGCAGGTCAGTCTATAAATGAATAAAGTGAACTATAACTGAATATCAAATATCTAAACTGGAACAATTATTTCAATTTTTGTCCCCTCGCCGATGACACTTTCGATATTCAACTTTCCTCGTAAAGACTTTACTCTTTCTTGGATACTATTGAGCCCAAAGCCATTTTCCTCGATCGATTGATCATACCCTTGGCCATCATCTTCAACTATTAATTTTAGATCTGTGTCTTTTTGTTCTATAGTTACAACCGCATTGGATGCTTTAGCATGTCGCAGTATATTGTTGATGAGCTCTAGTGTTATGTTATATATTGGATAAGCTTTTGACTTTAGTACGTTTGGCAACCTTTGGGCATAATTTACTTCAAACTGTATATCTCCAGTTTCATTTAATTTATAAACCAAAGATTCTACAGCCTTCTCTAATCCTACTTCTTCAAGTTCCAATGGAACAAGATTATGAGATATCTGACGTACATCTTGATACGTGGATTCTATCAGGTCAATAGAAGACTTTAATACTTTTTGATTTTGTTGATCAGTGGGAATTATAGATTCTAGTTGCCACTTTATGGCTGCGATTTTGGAGTTGACATTGTCATGAAGTTCTGATGCTATTCTTGATCTTTCGTTTTGTTCACCTTTGAAAGTGGCCTCTTGAGACATCTCATAGGATTCAACAAGTG
>CAZXIE010000122.1:0-11157 GCA_964640065.1 uncultured Saprospiraceae bacterium | reverse complement strand
GGTATGAGGTATGAGGTATGAGGTATGAGGTATGAGGTATGAGGTATGAGGTAAAATATCTAATTACACAACTCTAATTTATCCATATAATCGGGAAAGATTGACGAATATGTCAAGTTCAATATGGCATCTCTTTCATACTCATCAACAACATAGGAAGCCAACATGTGTTGTTTTTCGCGTCCCGCGACAGAGGCCTCGAACCCCATTTGCTAATACACAAATTGGCCAATTCGCTAATTCAACACTTAGTTAATCAACTTAGCCATATCGACTTTCTCAGAGACTATTTGCGGAAGCGCATCGATCTTTACTCTTTCTTGCTTCAGTGTATCTCTGTCTCTGATCGTCACCGTATTATCTTCTAGTGTATCAAAGTCAACAGTCACACAGTACGGTGTGCCGATAGCATCTTGACGTCTGTATCTACGTCCGATGGCATCCTTCTCATCATACTGAACATTGACATAGGGCTTGAGCTTCTTCACTACGTCTTGAGCAGCCTTCACAAGTGGCTCTTTGTTTTTTAGAAGTGGTAGTACGGCACACTTCACCGGAGCTACTGCTGGGTGCAATTTCATGACTGTTCTCGTAGATTCTTTTCCATCAGCATCTGGGACCGTCTCTTCTTGAAGAGCTAAGCTGATCTGAGCAAGAAACATCCGATCACAACCGATAGATGTCTCCACCACATACGGCACATAGTTTTCATTAGCTGCTGGATCGAAGTATTGTAACTTCTTACCTGATAACTCTTGGTGACTAGATAAATCAAAGTCTGTGCGACTATGGATGCCTTCTAGCTCTCTAAACCCAAATGGAAACTTAAACTCGATATCTACAGCCGCATTAGCGTAGTGGGCAAGATTATCGTGATCGTGGTATCTGAGATGATCTTCAGGTACTCCGAGATTTGTGTGCCAGTTCATACGTGTAGCCTTCCAGTGTTCATACACTTCCATCTCCGTACCTGGCTTGATGAAATACTGCATCTCCATCTGCTCAAATTCTCGCATCCTGAAGATGAACTGTCGAGCTACGATCTCATTACGAAAAGCCTTTCCGATCTGTGCTATACCAAATGGTAACTTCTGCCGAGTGGTCTTTTGGACATTCAAAAAGTTGACGAAGATCCCTTGTGCTGTCTCCGGTCGTAAGTACAACTTTCCTTCTGTCCCAGCGATGTTACCTAGCTGTGTAGAGAACATCAAGTTAAACTGTCTAACATCGGTCCAGTTACGACTGCCACTATCTGGACAGGCAATCTCAAGATCTTCGATGAGCTGCTTCAATCCAGCCATATCTTCATCACGCATGAGATTACCAAGTTTGGTCATCGCATCGTCTATCTTGGCTTGACGCTCTAGCACCCGACCATTAGTAGCTCTAAACTGTGCTTCATCAAAGTCATCACCAAATCTCTTACGAGCCTTGACGACATCTTTTTGGATCTTATTCTCGATCTTCTCAGCATAGCCTTCGACTAACTGATCAGCGCGATACCTCTTCTTACTATCTTTATTATCAACTAGTGGATCGTTAAAAGCATCTACGTGACCACTCGCCTTCCATGTCTTCGGATGCATAAAGATGGCCGCATCGATACCTACGATATTCTCGTGCATCTGTACCATCGACTTCCACCAGTATTGCTTGATATTATTCTTCAGCTCTACCCCATTCGGCCCATAATCATAGACAGCCGCGAGGGAGTCATAGATCTCGGATGACTGGTAGATGAATCCGTATTCTTTGCAGTGACTTATAATTTGTTTGAAATCCATTCAAATATGTTCTTTAGTTCCTAAGTACTTATGTTCTTAGGTTATTTGATTCTTGTGTTTAAATATTTGATTAATCCCTTGTTGAGACTGATGACTTTATCCGCTAAGGTATGAAGGTCTGCTATTTGTGAATCATCTATTGAAGAGAAAACTTCAGATATGATGAGTAGCATACTTTTACACTCTGATACAGACCCATTAGAAATTATCAGATATCTTCTGAATTCTTTTTCCCCTCCGCGTTCAAAACCTTCGGCAATATTGTTTGAAACAGAGAGTGCCGCCCTGAGAAGCTGATCCCTGAGGTAGAACTCTTTTTGAATCTCAGAAGAAAAAATCAACTTTCGAATAGCGACATAAAAGTCACGGCCCGACTTCCAACATTCTAGATCTTCAAATTTCTTTACAGTAGCCATATGAACCAAAGAACTTACAAACGAAAATACTTAGGAACTCTTTGCGAGCTCTTCGGCTCGCAAAAGTGCCGCTATAACCCCTTCCTTAAAGCCCATCTGAACACTCCTTTTATTAAAGCCTTGTATCGCTGCTTCTGTTGTACCTCCTTTACTAGATACTTTGGAGATCCAATCTTCACAGGAGATATCGTACTTGTTAAAGAGATCGACTGCTCCTCGAAAAGTCTGGTAAGTAAGTAGCTCGGATTCTGACTGTGAGAATCCCATATCCTTCGCGGACTCGATGAGTGACTGCATGAAGTAGAAGACATAAGCTGGTCCAGATCCAGATATGGCAGTGGCGGCATTGATCATTTCTTCTCTAGCGACGTAGATAGTTTTGCCGGAGGCACTGAGTAAGTTTTGAACAGTGACTAGTTCTATGCGTGTTACTTCTTCGCTTGATGTATATACTGTCATACCTGCGCCTATCTGTGCTGGCAAGTTAGGCATGGCGCGTATGACTTTTGCAGCTCCAAGGCCTCCTTTGATGGTAGAGACTTTTACTCCAGCCATGATAGATAGTATGAGCTGCTGGCTATCTATGAAGTCTTTGATGGTATCAAAGAGCCGATTGATGTCTTGAGGCTTGACAGCGAGGACGATCAAGTCCATTTCTTTTATGTACTCTCCGGGAGTACCTAGCACTTGGCCTATCTCTAGAGATGCCAGTTGTTCAGCTTTATCTGGAGACTTCTCCAGGATATACATATTAGAAGATTCTACGATATGCGACTTGAGAAATCCTCGTGCATATGTGAGACCCATATTTCCACCACCTATGATCAGTATTTTCATGAGCGCAAAAGTACAGTATTAGAGTTGTTGAATGAGGTGAGCTAAAACTCACTCTTATAGTAGAACAGGATGTCGGGATGATTCTCTTGGACAGTCTTTAAGCCCCAAGCAGACTCGGCCATATATACGAGCTTGCCGTCCTTGTCTTTGGCAATGTCTTTTTTTCGTCTGCTGACGAACTCTCTCATGGCCGCTGGATCTTCAGAATCTACCCAGCAAGCCTTGTGAAGTCTTAGAGGATCATATGTACATGATGCTCCATACTCATGCTCTAGTCTATATTGGATCACATCAAACTGTAGTGCACCTACAGTGCCTATGATCTTACGCTGTGACATCTCCATAGTGAAGAGCTGTGCTACCCCTTCATCCATGAGTTGGACGAGGCCTTTGTTGAGTTGCTTAGTCTTGAGTGGATTGGCATTGTTCACATAGCGGAATTGCTCTGGCGAGAAACTCGGGATGCCTTTAAAGTTGAGCTCTTCGCCTGAAGTGAGTGAGTCGCCTATCTTGAAGTTGCCACTATCATAAAGGCCTACTATGTCTCCTGGGAAAGCTTCATCTACAACCTCCTTACGAGCGGCCATAAAGGAGGTCGGATTGCTAAACTTAAGTTTTCTATCGAGACGGATGTGCTTGTAGTTCGTATTGCGCTCGAAGGTGCCTGAGCAGATCCTGAGGAAGGCTATACGATCTCTGTGCTTAGGGTCGATATTCGCATGGATCTTAAAGACGAATCCTGAGAACTTATCTTCATCTGGTCTTACTTCTCGCTCCTCTGCGTCTCTAGGAAGTGGTGAAGGTGCTATCTCTACAAAGCAGTCTAGCAGCTCTTTGACTCCGAAGTTATTAATGGCACTACCGAAGAATACAGGAGAATGATCTCCAGCGAGATAAGTATCGTGATCAAAGTCTGGATAGACACTTGATACCACATCTACTTCTTCTCTTAGTTCTGCGGCGGCTCTATCACCGATGATCTCATCGAGCTCTGTATCTGAGAGATCATCGAAGGTGATGGTCTCTTCCTCAGTTTGTTTACCATGTGAGTTAAAGAGACAGAGCTTCTTCTCATACATGTTATAAACGCCTTGAAATCTCTGCCCCATACCGATCGGCCATGACATAGGTACTGCATTAAGGCCTAGTTTTTCTTCGATCTCATCTAGCAGGTCTACGCCGTCCTTCCCTTCTCTATCAAGTTTGTTGATAAAGACGATGATGGGTGTCTTACGCATCTTACAGACTTCGACGAGCTTCTCTGTCTGAGTCTCTACACCTTTGGCTACGTCGATTACTACGATGACACTGTCCACAGCTGTGAGGGTTCGATAAGTATCTTCTGCAAAATCTTTGTGACCAGGTGTATCGAGGATATTGATCTTGCGATCGCGATATTCGAAAGCCATGACTGAAGTAGCGACTGAGATACCTCTTTGTCTTTCAATCTCCATGAAGTCAGAAGTCGCCGACTTTTTAATTTTATTGGACTTCACTGCTCCAGCTACCTGTATAGCACCGCCAAAAAGTAAGAGCTTCTCGGTAAGCGTTGTCTTGCCGGCATCCGGGTGAGAGACGATACCGAAGGTCCTCCTCTTTGCTATTTCTTCTTGTAAACCCATTGACTAAAAGTGGCCGCAAATGTACAATAGAATCAAAAACGAGGGTTTATATAAGCAGTATGATGATAAGATCGAGATTTTCGGCTGTTTTAAGTGAGGATTAACTTCCGAAAGAAGGCATTTTCGGATTTTTCAATCGATATTTACGTAAGTGGAATACGTTTTAGATTACTCTAAAAATAACTTAAAGCAATACTTAAAAATGAGCGTCGTAGAAATGAAAGTCCCTGTCATCGGGGAATCAGTATCAGAAGTAACATTATCCACATGGCTTAAGGGCGATGGAGAATATGTAGCTCTCGACGAACCTATATGTGAGTTCGAATCCGATAAGGCAACACTAGAGTTCCCAGCCGAAGCTGCTGGCAAGCTCATCTACGTGGCAACCGAAGGAGATGATTTAGAGATCGGTGCTCTCGTGGCGAAGATAGATACGAGCGTAGCAGCTCCCGCAGTTTCAGCTCCAGCCGCACCTGCGCCAGCGAAAGAAGAGGCACCTGCAGCACCCGCTGCCGAAGCAACTCCTACACCCGCAAGTACATCTTATGCTAAAGGGCACCCTTCACCAGCAGCTGGAAAAATCCTTGATGAAAAAGGTATCGCCGCTGCCGATGTGGTAGGGACTGGTAAAGATGGCCGAATCACTAAAGCTGATGCTGCTGCCGCCCAACCTGTAACTAAGTCTGCAGCTGCTCCGTCCGCAGTGATTATACCAACAGGCAAATTCAGTAGAGAGAAAAGTAAAGCTAAGATGACGCGGATGCGTCGTACTATCGCTGCCAACCTAGTAGCTGCAAAGAATCAGTCGGCGATGCTCACCACATTTAATGAAGTGGATTTATCGGCGATCAAGGCGATGAGAAAAAAATACCAAGAAGACTTTGTAGCCAAGTATGGTATCAAGCTAGGCTTCATGTCATTATTTGCGAAAGCGTGTGCTCAAGTACTCATGGAGATGCCCGAGGTTAATGCTCAACTCGATGGTAATGAAGTGATCAAGCATGATTATGTCGATATCTCTATAGCCATTTCAACACCGACAGGACTCGTCGTACCACCAGTTAAAAATGTAGAATCACTTAGTCTTGCTGAGATCGAGCATGCCATCAAAGCTCTAGCGATCAAAGCACGAGAAGGAAGTCTGACGCTCGATGAGATGCGCGGAGGAACGTTCACGATCACTAATGGTGGGGTATTCGGGTCGTTGATCAGTACACCTATACTTAATCGGCCACAGTCTGCTGTACTAGGTATGCATGGCATCAAAGATCGCGCTGTTGTCGTCGATGGAGAGATTGTCATCAGACCAATGATGTATCTCGCCATGTCTTATGATCACCAAGTGATCGATGGAAGTAGCTCAGTAACATTCTTGGTGAAAGTGATCAAGCTACTGGAAGATCCAATGCGTCTGATGATGATGCTCTAAGACTTGCTGATAAGCCGTAACTTGCTGACATAAAGTAATCGGTACATGACCTTACAAGAGTTTTTTGATATGCTATCGCAGAACCCTGCGATCATCTTATTTTATTTTGGAGCAATACCACTGACTGCATTCTTAGCAAGTGTTTTTGGGAAGGGCGAAGGTCACCTCACTCCATGGAAAGAACTGTATAGTTTTCTATCCTTCGCAGTGGCTATACCAGGGTTATTTGCGGTCATCCTTAACGTATATCTCTTCTTGTTTGAGAAGCAACCGATCCTCGAAACTAATATCTACACGCAGATACTTCCCATCCTCGTCATGTTCATCACTTTTTGGTTGATACAGCGCAATGTCCCTATCGCGCTGATACCCGGTTATGATAAGTTGTCAGGCTTATTGATGGTGGTATTTCCGATCATGGCTATCATGTGGATGTTGGATCGATTTCGCATCATCGCCTTTACTTACATGCCATTTCACTATGTCTTAATAGGACTCGCTGTTGCCTTCATTTTGGTCAGATATGGTCTAAAAAGGACGTTTTCGGCCTCTGAAACCGCAGAATAATGCCGTTTATCGAGTTTTTACTAGGAAAATCGAGAAATTCCTCGCATTAGTCGCACTTACTTTTTTCGGCAGTGACTTTAGCTCAACTTTGAGGTATCGAAACAATAAATAACATTGCTATGAAGACTGTAAAATTTGATCATTACTGTAGACTTGGACTTTTAGTTGTCACTGTTATAAGCTATATCGGAGTTCTCTCCCTCCACCTAATTATGTGAAAAATCACGGCATCTACCAGCCACTCTCAAGAAATCAAAAGCCGCGGTACATCTGTATCGTGGCTTTTTTATTTCCACCTCTTTCGGTTCACTTTCGTAAATATCTCTTTCACCTTATATCTTAGGTGGACAATCTGATCATATGAAACAGTTCTTCATCATCTTCATAAGCACTCTACTACTCACACAAGCTTATGGACAGAAAACTCAAAAGCCAGCTCTTCACGCTAAGAAGTGGTTGGCCATAACAGGGAAACCACTTGGCGCCACGGCTGGTGCCATGATCTTTCAAAAAGGAGGAAATGCAGTCGATGCAGCTTGCGGCATGCTTGCCGCGACGGCCACGATGTGGGACGTCCTCAGCTGGGGTGGTGAAACTCAAGCGCTCATCTATAATCCAACTACTGGCAAGGTCCTTGGTATCAACGCACTCGGTGTAGCTCCATCTGGCGCTACAGCACAGCACTTCATCGATCAAGGATTAAAGTACCCTCCTCGATATGGCGTAGAAGCTGCTGTAACACCCGGCACGCCAGGTGGTCTTATGACTATGCTCGCAGAATGGGGCACCATGTCCCTAGCGGAAGTCCTCGAACCTGCCATCGATATGGCAGGAGGATATCCCATAGAAGCCCAAGCAGCTGATGGCATAGAACAATACAAGGAAGCAATCAAAGAGTGGCCGTACTCATCAAAGGTCTATCTAACCAACCTCGGAGAAGATCGAGAAGCACCCCATGCCGGTGAGATCTTCGTCCAAGAAGATCTCAAGAACATGCTGCTCATGTTAGTAGAATCAGAAAGATCAGCTCTAGCTCAAGGCAAGTCTCGAAAGGAAGCGATCTATGCAGCCTACGATCGGTTTTATCGAGGAGATATAGCACAAGAGATCGTCAGAGGCACACAAGAACAAGGTGGACTCATCACCATGGAAGACCTCGATAAGTGGGAGGTCTATATCGAAGAGCCCGATCATACCAACTATAAAGGTATAGATGTCTATAAGCTTACTTCCTGGGTGCAGGGACCAGTTATGTTACAAGCATTGAACATGATAGAAACCATGGATCTATCTACTATGCCTTATAACTCAACGAAGTATATGCACATGCTTTACCAAGTCATGAATATGTCCTTCGCTGATAGAGACTTTTACTATGGTGATCCCTATTACGAACCAAAAGAACCGATGCAAGGATTGCTTTCAAAAGAATACGCGAAAGACCGCGCCGCTCAAATCAACTGGGACATGAATGACAAAACCATCGGACCTGGCGATCCCTATCCATATCAAGGTGAGGTCAATCCTTATCTCGATTATATGGAAGGATGGGATACGACTGCTACAACAAGTCATAGCTTATCTCCCACTCCTGATAGCGAGTGGTCAGATGATGCATTCTATACAGGTACTACTTCCATCCAAGCTGCTGATGCTGATGGCTGGGTAGTATCGATCACGCCGAGTGGCGGCTGGATCCCAGCAGTGATAGCAGGTAATACGGGCGTCGGACTAAGTCAAAGACTGCAGAGCTTTGTTCTTCATCCAGAAGAGAACCCATATAACGTGATCGAACCAGGCAAGCGTCCACGTGCAACCCTCACACCAAGTATGGCACTCAAAGACGGTAAGCCATATGTTTCATTTGCTGTTCAAGGTGGAGACAGCCAAGATCAAAACTCACTACAGTTTTTCTTGAACATGGTAGAGTTTGACATGAATGTTCAAGAAGCCGTAGAAGCAGCTAATATCAACAGCTTTCAGATGCGTGGATCATTTGATCAGCATAAGATCAGTCCTGGTCGACTTCTCTTACATAGTGCTACACCGTATTGGACCAGAAGAGATCTCAAGAAGATGGGATACAAACTCGAAGATGCAGATCGCACCTCTGGACCACTCAATGCGATCTTCTTTGACTGGGAGCAAGGAAGTATGTGGGGCGGCAGTAGTAATCATGGTGAGGATTATGGGATAGGTTGGTAGCATAATAAAAAATGAAATCGAAAAATAAATCTTGATGGCTGTATCCTTACCTTTTACTAATGACGCGATCGTCCTAGGTATCCTACTCAGTATCCTAGCATTCGTCATGTATACGAGTCACTCTGATCACTCAGGATGGAAGAAGTTTTATAAGTACTGTCCAGCACTTATACTCTGTTACTTTGTCCCTGCACTGATGCACTGGCCACTGGGTATCATAGATCCTGAGCAGTCTTCTCTCTATTATATGGCTTCGAGATATCTCTTACCTGCCAGTCTAGTGTTGCTTTGCTTGAGTATCGATCTCAAAGCCATCGCAGGCCTAGGTAGTAAGGCTCTTATCATCTTTGGAGTAGCGACACTTGGAGTTGTACTTGGGGGCCCGATTGCGCTTTTTGTGACAGCTTCGCTTTTCCCAGATGCTGTAGGAGTCACTCCTGATCAATTATGGAGAGGTCTATCTACAGTGGCTGGTAGCTGGATAGGAGGTGGTGCTAATCAAGCGGCTATGAAAGAGATCTATGAAGTGGGTGATAATCTCTTTGGTACTATGATCATTGTCGATATACTTATCGGTAACACTTGGTTAGGTTTTCTGCTATATGGCATCAACTTCTCTGATAAAATCGATAACTGGCTTTCTGCAGATAATAGTAGCATCGAAACTCTCAAGCAAAATGTAGAGAACTATAGACTGAGCGTAGAGAAAAAGATGACGACCTCTGATCTCTACCTGCTCGCAGGTATTGCATTTGGTGCTGTCGCTCTATCGCACCTTGGTTCTCAGATGATCGTGCCTCTCTTCGAAGGCATATCTGATACGATCAATCGTCTGCGTCTTAACTCACTTTTGTCAGGGTTCTTCTGGCTTGTAGTGATCTCCACCACTATCGGAGTAGCGCTGAGCTTTACAAAAGCTAGGCAACTTGAAGGAGTTGGGGCTTCAAGATTTGGTTCACTTTTCATCTATATCCTAGTGGCTACCATCGGTATGAAGATGAACATCGGAGAGATATTTGACAACCTCGGCCTCTTTGCTATAGGAGCTATCTGGATGATCATCCATGTTATCTCGCTTGTGATTGCTGCCAAGTTGATCAAAGCACCCTACTTTTTCGTAGCCGTCGGTAGTACCGCTAACGTAGGAGGCGCCGCATCAGCGCCAGTCGTGGCAAATGCTTTTCATCCGGCACTAGCGCCAGTAGGTGTATTACTTGCAGTCTTAGGATATGCACTTGGGACTTATGGCGCCATCATCTGTGCAGAGTTGATGCGTGTGGCCGCTGGAGGTATGTAATATCAAATGAGTTTAACCTAGTTAAGACCGTCCTCTTTATTGTGATGCGGTCTGCATATTGCATTATTAATGTATATAACTCTCTTTAATATGTCGGAATTCATATTTTACACTTGATTCCTTTAAGTATCAACTAAATCGCAAGAAAATGAAAAAGAAAATTAGATTAATGATCTACTTATGCTGTCTATCCATGATAATGACATCGTGCTATACGTATACCATGACTGTAGGTAATGGAGCTCAGACTGGTGCGACTGTTCAAGGAAAAAATCATTACTTCATAGGAGGATTAGCACAAGGGAAACAGACCGATCCAAAGGAATTAGCAGGTGATATCGACGACTATACAGTTACAATTCAGCATACTTTTGTAGATGGATTAGTTAACGTTCTCACTTTTGGTATATACACACCGACTACCACGAAAGTTCAGAAATAAAGAGATGGTGAGAAAAGCCTTGTTTGGTTTAGGCTTGATTCTAGTTATTATTTCCGGTATTTCATTAGCAAGGCTCTTAATTCTTGGTGCGCAGTATTCTGCTTACACCTTAGGTCAAGCAAGTGGTTATCTATTTTTTCTTGTATTAGGAGCTTATATCGTCCAGAAGAATAGAGGTAACAGATGAGTTTACCCTACTACAGGATCATCCTAAGGGGATTGTATCAATTGTCTAAAGCTCCCAGCCGTCGGGAACATTATCACCGATGGCCGACTACATCAAGACTGACCAGTCATCAGCGGCATTCGCTCGACCAACCCAGTCTTTGAAGTCTTCATTACCTCCACGTACACTCCAGTCACTATCGATGGCTAGCTTAGAGCTAATCCCTCCACGAGGATTACAAACCATAGATATACGAAGTCTCTTAGGTTCATATACGTCCATAAGGTGATCATAAAATATGTTGATCAGCCTCTCGTACGAAACAACAATGTCACGCAGATGAAAACTATACTGCTTCAAAGACTTGAGCTCGATAATCTTATCTGATGGAT
>CAZXIE010000121.1:0-11215 GCA_964640065.1 uncultured Saprospiraceae bacterium | reverse complement strand
GCAGACCTCTGCTTAATAGTTGCTGAAGGCTGCCTCAGCAACTATT
Organism: uncultured Saprospiraceae bacterium; assembly: GCA_964640065.1. Classification (GTDB taxonomy): domain Bacteria; phylum Bacteroidota; class Bacteroidia; order Chitinophagales; family Saprospiraceae; genus JAJRXG01. The sequence continues at coordinate 11,169 of CAZXIE010000121.1, read as the reverse complement.
ATCGAAACAACAAATTCATAATGCCATAAAAACCACCACTCAACTCATCTGTCTCCGTACTGATATTTGTAAAAACAATACGTCCAAGACCTGTGCTGGGTTCGAAGTACATCACAGTAGCCGTGCCAAAGTCATTACCACTATGACCTATGCAGCAGGAGATCTCCAGATCCCAACCCAGTCCACCTTCGATCTCAAATAAATCAGACTGACTTCTCAGCATCTCTGTGTAGCTGGACTGCGTAAGAATTGTGCCTCGTCCAGCATATCCTTTCATTGCTTCTTGTAAGAACTTGGTTAGATCTATCTGGTTGATATAGAGTCCTCCGTCGGGTATAGTGTTGCAATGATAATCAGGGCAGATATTATAGTTTTCTAAATAATAAGTCACATGCTTGGGGTTCTCTCTTTCTAATTCCCAAGTCGCAGATGCCATATCTAATGGATCAAAAATGTGTTCTTTTGTAAACTCCCTAAAGTCCACTTTTGTCGTTAACTCTAGGATGTACCCTAGCAGGGCAAATCCTGTATTGCTATATTCAAAGTTGGTGCCTGGTCTCTGCTTTATAAACATCTCATCTTTATCATACCAGACTCCTTCTGGCGAGCAAAGTTCGATCAGGAAATTGGAAAGCGACATTTTTGGATTGTCATTATATGAGGCTAAGCCTTCGTGATGTGGCTCTGGCCAGTTGGTAGGATCAAGGGTCTTGCTAAATGCATAGCCACGACTATAATGATCATGATCCTCTATAGAGCTCGTGTGAGTTAAGAGATGCCTGATCGTGATATCATCATCAGGGAAGTGAGGGTTGATTATGGTGAAAGGCAAGTAGTCATTGATAGGGTCGTCAAGTTGTATATAACCCATCTCCATCGCCTTCATGACCGCCATCCCAGTGACGCTCTTCGTGATAGAAGCGATGAGCTGTATGGAGGTAGGATCATATGCTTTTTTATCAGAGACATCAGCATAGCCAAATCCTTTTTGGAATATCGTCTCGGACTCATCAAATATGGAAATGGCAAATCCTGGAAGGAGTTCACTTGCTTCTATTTTCTGCAGAGTGTCCAACATGAACTGTTGATGCTCGCTTGTATACCAGCGATGATCCTTGTCGCGACTTCGTGTTGATAAGAACTTGCTAAAGGCTATGCTCTGATCATCGGAGTCATTGAAGATGTGGATATCACTAACCTCCTGATTATAATCTCTTTTGAATATGAGAGTCTCCATATAATCCTCATCAGTTTCAAAAGTGTCGATACCTATTGCTGTCAGTGGGATTTTCTCATAGGCAGCCGATACGGCAAACAAGGTGTCTTGACTTAATTCAAATGAATAACTTGTATGAATCTGTTTAGAAAAATAACTTCCCTCATAGTCTGATAGATCCAGATCTACGACAGCCGATTCTACTTCTGGAGAATATGATAGAGTCTCGATCCCTTCAAATACTTCAGTTTTGGGAGGTGCTAGATGATTGAGATAGATCTCATAGATTTTCTTTGCTAAGTAGTAATTACGAAAGTCACCGTCATTACCTAAAAAGATAAAGCTCAAGTTCTTTTCTGGAAATCTAGCTACGGAAGTAGTAAAGCCAGCCGATAGTCCTAAGTGACTATATCTTGTAAGTCCTCTATAATCTGTTATGAAGTTGCCATAAGCATATTCGGGGCTTTCTCCGTTGGTAAGCATTTCAACTTGGTTGATCCTTTCGAATAAGCTGACGCCTGAGTGATAGCCTCCGTTGAGATAGTTCACCCATTTGACGAGGTCACTGAGAGAAGACCTTACAGAACATCCACCAGGTGCATAGAAGTCAAAACTCTCCCTCCAATATTCGTTTTCGAACATGTGAGAGTCATAGGAGATCGCACGATTAGGGATGACGATCTCAGGCGAGTCTCTTATCAGTGTACTGTGCATACCCAGCGGATCAAAAATGTTCTCTTTTGTCCAGTCTTTGAAAGATAGATTAGTGACTCGCTCTACAAGCTCTCCAAGTAAGGTGTATCCGTCATTGCTATAACTAAATGCCGATCCTGCTTCAAAGTATTGCTCTGGAGTATTCTTTAGAAAGTTAAGTACTCTATCTATATCTATAGGGTCATCCTTAAATCCAGCCAGCTCCAGTTGATAGTCCGAGTCTATCAATCCAGAAGTATGATTCAGTAGATGTTTGATCCTGATAGTTGATTTGTACTTGGGTAATTCAGGGAAGTACATTCTAATGTCATCTTCTACAGAAAGTTTGTTCTGCTCTGCCAGCAGAGCGACAGCCATCGCTGTAAATTGTTTGGAGACGGAGGCCAATTCAAAAACTGTTTCAGCGTTGTTTTTGATTTTGTCTTCTGCATTAGAATAACCATAGACATGTTCATATATGAGATGGCCATTTTTTATAATCGCTATAACATTGCCAGCACGTTCTGGTCTTTCTAACAACTGTACAAGTTGCTCTATTTGTTCTAATCGATTTTCATGAGGGGGGATGAAGTCTGCACTTAGCGTATAGTCTGCAGTGGCTCTTTCGTCATCTATGATGTGGATATAGAACTGATAGGTCCCATCCACAGGAGATTCGAATATCAAAAAGTCACCAGTGTCTGCATTGTTGATTCGTTCGATCACAACACCCTCAGGACTGACCACGGTAAACTCCATCGCCACCTCATAATCAGTGACGCGTAAGATATTGATGGCGCCTTTTGTAAGATTTAGTTCGTATTGGTGATATTCGGAAAGTTCGATGCTTTCATGAAGCGTCTTGTCATCACTTAGTATACCATAGTTCTTTTGTGCACAGATCTCCGTGCCGCCAAGAAGTACGCAGAAGAGAAGTATGGTTAGGGCTAGTCGTTTCATAGATAAATTATACTGCAAAGTATAGATGATTCTTGGCACACAATTGTATAAATGGTAGTGATGGAGTAATCCTATATCTAGTCGTCGGTATGTAGCGAGTACCCAGGAGTCTTTACATACTCTGATGGAGTAATACCACAAGCACTCTTGAAAGAACGTATAAAGTGAGCTTGATCGTAGAAGCCGTATTTATGGCCGATAACAGTCAATGAGATGTCAGGGTTCTTGAGTTTGTAGCTGAGGCAAGCTCTGATGCGAACACAATTGATGAACTTCTTTATCGTATATTTTACTTCTTGCCTAAAAAGAGCACTCAGTTTTTGCCGATAGATATTGAAGTGATCGGAGATGTCAGCCACAGTGATGTTGCCTGACTCCTGATAGATCAACTCGCATACTTTTCTGATGAGCTCTACATCTTTATTAGGAGTGACAGCTATAGTTGTCACAAAGTCTTCAGCATGTCTCACCATTTCTTCAAATGAATCAGCAGCAAAGAGCTTTTGATGAAGCCTGTCGATGGCATATGGATAGAGTAGGGTGAGATCCAACAGTTGAGGTTGTTTTGTAGGGAGGTAACTCGCATTCATCCAAGGCTCTAACTTGATACAGAAGGAAGAGAAGCTATGAGGGAAGTCAAACTTAAAAGGCCCATTGAGATTGTTGAAGGTATAAGACGGAGGCAGCAAGAGCGACGGGTAACCTTCATTAATGAAGCTTACATCCTTCTCCTTGACAAACATCAACTCATAGCATGCGTCATCTATCACGACGCCAGAGTTCTCTAGTTTCGTCTGATCTAGCTTTAGATAGTAGAAAGAACGGATGTGATGTTCTGGGACCCTAAGAGATGGTTTGGAGATAGAGACCAAAGGTTAGGGCTAGATGATTAATAATGAGGAGGTCTGCATGGTTTCGTAATATAGTTGATTATGGATAACGTCGCTAAGAGGTCAGGAGACCTTAGCTCAGTTAGAGATGGTTAGTGACTTGGAAGATCCACTGCTGTTAATAAAGATGCTAGCGTCTCGACAAAACCATACACCTCCGCATAACTATTATATAATGGTGCAGGTGCTACTCTGATCACATCCGGTTCTCGCCAGTCGGTGATGATGTCTTGAGCAGTAAGTGCTTCGTGAAGAGACTTCCCTGAGCCTTGGATACTCACCGATAGCTGCGCACCTCTTTGTTTTGGATCAGATGGAGTTATGATAGATATGCGAACAGACGGGATCGATCGAAGAAGATACTCTAAGTAACCCGTGAGCTTCACCGACTTCTCTCTGATAGTATAGATGCCTGCATCATGATGTATCTGTAGTGCAGCTCTGACTCCTGCTAATGCCAAGACTGTAGGACAGCTAAGTTGCCAGCCTGCAGCACCGACCATCGGATCAAATGCATCTCGCATCTCAAATCTGATCGCTTCGTTATGTCCCCACCAACCTGCAAGTCGCGGTAGCTCTTTATTATTTCGATGTCTCTCATGGACAAATGCTCCACCAGGACTTCCCGGGCCACTATTCAAGTATTTGTAAGTACACCATACAGCAAAGTCGCAGCCGCTATCATGTAACTCAAGAGGTAGATTGCCAGCAGCATGAGCACAGTCGAAGCCTACATAGGATCCGGCCTCATGTGCAGCCTCTGAGATCGACTTCATATCGAAGTACTGGCCGGTGTAGTAGTTGGTGTTGCCAAGTAAGACGAGAGCTAGTTCGTCTCCTTGAGCTTGGATCTCTCTGATGATATCTTCTTCTCTCAGGCAGATCTCGCCTGCTCGAGGACGGAGATCGATGATGCACTCCTCAGGTGAGCGGCCATGAAGTTTGATTTGTGATTCGATGGCGTATCTGTCAGAAGGGAATGCATCCGACTCGATCAATACTTTACATCGTCTTCCCTTTGGTTGATAGAAGGAGACAAGCATCAGGTGGAGATTTACTGATAAAGTATTCATGACGATGACTTCTTCAGGCTTGGCACCTACGACGTTAGCCATCAGCGCAGCAAGTTCTTCGTGGTACTTGAGCCACGGTCTGCTTCCTTCGAAGTATCCTTCGATGCCATGTCGCTCCCAAGAGATGAGCTCTTCTTCTATATACTCCCTCGTTGCGACTGGCTGTAAGCCAAGAGAGTTGCCGCAGAAGTAGATCAGTGGCTTGCCATCTTCCTTCTTAGGGAGTAAGAATTGATCTCTATAACTCCTCAGCGGATCTTCTTGATCTAACTGCCGAGCGTAGGAGAGCGTGTTTTCGTACTTCATCGATGGTGAAGATAAAGGTTGATCAGATATCTTTGTTGCTCATTTGATCGCTTATGCACTTCGATATCATAACATGTCTTCCTGAGTTACTTGAGAGTCCCTTGAGTCATAGCATCATGAAGCGAGCTCAGGATAGAGACCTGATCAGTGTGGAGTTACATGATTTACGAAAGTGGGGCCTTGGAAAGCATCGACAGATAGATGACTACCAATATGGCGGCGGTGCAGGTATGGTGATGATGGTCGAACCGCTCTCTAAGTGTATAGAAGAACTCAAGTCGCAGCGAACCTATGATGAGATTATCTTTTTGACGCCAGATGGCGAGCAACTAAAGCAGCCTCGTGTGAATAAGCTATCCCTTGGCGAAAGTCTCCTGCTCATATGTGGACACTATAAAGGCATAGATGAGCGCATACGCGATGCTTATGTCACGCTAGAGATATCGATCGGAGACTATGTCTTATCTGGTGGAGAGATCCCTGCGGCTGTGCTAGTAGATAGTATCTCTAGAGTGATCCCCGGTGTGATCAATGATAGTATGTCGGCACTCTCAGATAGCTTCCAAGATGATCTGCTATCACCACCTGTCTATACCAGACCTAGTGAGTACAGTGGATGGAAGGTCCCTGATATCTTACTGTCAGGTCATGATGCAGCGATCTCATCATGGCGCAAGGAGCAAGCACTAGCAAGAACGAAGAAGCGGCGACCGGACTTGCTTAGCTAGGATCGATCTTCTCGAAGTACAGATATACATATACAGCAGCGCCAAAACTCGTCGCGTCAGTCGAGACAAGCTTGTAGCCATCTTCGGTATAGTTGTCGAGTGTTGTCTGGATCTCATCGGTAGATTTCTCGATGATATGTTGTCTGTTAGTGGTAATCTTCGAGTAGTAAGTAAAGGCTTCTACTTTATAGCGACTCATAAGTTCGGTTTTTCACTTTCGTAAATGTTCTCCTTCTCTGAGCACCATCTGATGCTACTATGGAAGATCTGTGATAAGGGTAAGATAAGAACTTGTAGCCTTCTTGATCATTTTGATTAAACCATTCAGAACAATTAAATAGCACTTTCATAAGGGTTTACGGTAGTGTCTGTGGTTATATATGACGACTACTTTACACAAGCGTCGATAAAAGATGACCTCGTACAGGCGTGGCGTCTTAAGGATGATTTTAAACCAATAACCCCAACTCAAATGATAACATTAAAAATTGCCACAATCGCCCTCGGAATATTCTTAGGAAGAAAATTAGAAAGCGATTTCTCAATAACTGAAAAACTTCAGTTTCTAAAAAGTAACCAGATTAACGGTTAATCTCTCTCCGTAGATTCTAACAGTTATATACTCCATAAGTGGATACACGTACCTTTTGGAGTCTCTGACGTACCCTTTTTCTTTTTCTCGGAGCAGTCAACTGTAGATCTCAACGTAATACCTACGCCAGGAAGAGTGCCATGAAGTAGAGCGGCCCTTCCAGCAAATAATTCTTTTCATACTTCATAAAGGAGATTCCATGTAAGTGGGTCTCCTTTTGTTTTTTAACTGGATTGACGCTGAGAGGTCAGGAGACCTTCAGCTCAACTGAGAAGACAATAGCTAACTGGATTTCTAATGCTCGTTGATTATTCGCTTAGCGCAGTCGTTAACGACTAGTCCTTCTTATTATAAAATCACATCCTATACACCGGCACCAACCCTGCCTTATACTTATCTCCAAACCCAGAATTATTAGGTTCATATCTTCCTACCACTGTCGGATCAATTCCTTCAGTTGGAATATCCTTCGAAATACCAAGTGACCAGTAGATACCATTGAGTGCTAGCTTACGCATATTCTCATTTTTGAAGTCATAAGGGTGTCCTAGAGTGGTAAAGAAGACTTTAGAGTCTTTGTATTTTTTGGTCCAAGCGACAGGATTTTGAAGCGCGAACTGATCTAATCGGTCATTCATCTGATGATTAGATTTTAAGGACGTGCCTTGTAGTAGGATGTGCGGATCACCATGCAACTTCCAGTCTCCACCATCTACATGGTAGAGCCAAGAGTAAGCATCAAAAGGGGAGACACCTCTTGTGATCGGGTGATCGCTATCAGCGAGGTTGATCTTCGTAAGTGGGTGCTTACCATCATCAAAATGCCCGTGATGAGTGATCCATTGCTGTCCAAAGACTTTGGTTGGCCACTCCTTATTGAGATGATTCATAGTTGTGTCCAGCTGACCATCTTCTGTTTGATACCAGAAGGCATGAGTGGAAGTTCTGAAGCCTACCATCGGTTTGCCGGATTCGGCGTAGTCGAGGATGTACCGGAGTTGATCCTCAGGTAGCTGTCTGAATCTCGTGAACATGATCATCAGGTCAGCGGTCTGCAGAGCTTCTAGTCCTTCTATGTGATGTTGGTTATTAGGATCGATGATACCTTGGTCATCGGTGGAGTAGCAGAGACTGATCTGAGCACCGAGTTCGCGCTTCAAGATGCGGGCGAGCATAGGCATAGACTCTTCAGATCGATACTCTTCATCGCCTGTCACAAAGACGATATGCAGTGGCGCTTGAGAAGCTTCTGTTGAAGTGGGTTGAGAAGTAGAGCAAGAAGCTGCTAACAGAAAGGAAGCGCAGATAGCGGGGATGATATATCTCATGATTGTACGTCTATATGGTCATGTCTAATTTATTCTTCGAGTAACTCTTCAGCACTGTAGAATCCTTTTTTGTCTTGCACTGATCGTCTAGTACCAGCTACTAGATCAGCAGGTACAGGCCTTGCGTCATTACCCCAGTTGCTTCTGATATAGGTCAGGACATCTCCGATTTCTTGATTAGAAAGGAGGTTTTCATATGGTGTCATGGGGGTGTGCCCTTCGTAGTGTACTCCTTTCACAGTCATGGGCCCCATGATACCTTTCAGTGTAAGCTTGATCAGGCGTGATGGATCACCAGTTACCCACTCACTACCGGCAAGTGGTGGAAAGCTAGAGGCAGCAAGCCCTTGTCCATCTCCCATATGACAGGTGACGCAGTAACCTTCCTTGTTATAGATGATCTCTCCACGCTGTGCTGAGGTAAGTGGTGCGCTCGCTACTGCATCAGACTTTGAAGATGCCGTAGGGTCTAGTTGTGATTTGATAAAAGTGAGCGTGGGCTCCATCCAGTCATCAACGTTACTTTCTTCTATGATAGAGATGATGTCCAAGGCGTCGTCTTGATTCAGCCAAGAGGCTCCTATGAGCGCCTCTATTCTGACTCGTCCATGAGGATCTGAGCTAGCAGCTTTGAGTAGATCTATATGATCAGGTATTTCGTGTCGATTAAACTTGACCACTTTGACGGCTGCAGATCTAATGCGATGATCTGGATGCTGCAGGAGATCTCGAAGAAGGTCACTGTTAGCAGCATTACATCCTTGTCGTACCCATAGTGCTTCAAGTAGCTGATGGCCAATATTTACGGAAGTGGTATCTAGCTCTTCGATCCAAGTATCAAGTGCCGCAAGAACCGCTTCTTGATCATGCCCTCGCAACTCACGTCTGGCTCGATAGCGTGTGCGATACTCTGGAAGTTTGAGATGGTCCAAGAGTGTTGCTATCGGAGCGCCGTCGATCTCAGCTGGCGTAAGGAGAGGACGACTAGGATAGGTGATGCGATAGATGCGACCGTGCTTGTGATCGCGCAGTGGATCTCTAGCATTATGCTGCATGTGACCGATGAGGACATTGTGCCAGTCGATAAAATAGAGCGAACCATCGGGTGCTATCTCCATGTCGACAGGCCGAAAGTTTTTATCTGTACTAACGAATAGATCTTGACGATGCTTGGATGCGAAGCCAGTACCTGACTCTTGCATCTGATGTTGCTTCATGCCCAGAAAGCCTATGCAGTTAGCGATCAACATGTCGCCTTGGACTTCATCTGGGAAATGTCGACTGTGGAGAAACTCAAGACCTGATGTAGGCCGCACTCTATGGTCATCTTCTATGATATTGCGAGCTTTCGGTGAGCCTAGGCCGTAAGTGGATTTATTCATACCCGGTAACATCCAAAGCACATCAGGGCCACTAGTCTCCGCGAAGAACTCTTGTCCCCACTTATCAAAGGCAATACCCCATGGATTAGGTATAGGTATCTGAGACACCCGCTCTAGCTTATGGATGCGTGGATCATATCTGTAGAAGCCACCATTAGTAGCACGAACAGGTCCATATACAGTCTCCACATCTGTCCTGAGAAATACGCCTTCACCCATGTAGATAGCTCCTGAAGGATCTGCGCAAAATGCACTGATCACATGATGCGTATCGTGGTCATCAAAACCGCTGAAGATGATCTCTCGCTTGTCAGCCTGATCATCACCATCTGTGTCTGATAGCAACACGAGATCTGTACCTTGCGATACATATACACCCTCTGGCGCTAACTCAAATCCAACTGGGATATGCAAGCCATCTGCCCAAGTCTTGATTTGATCAGCTTTGCCATCACCCGTGGTATCCTCGATGATGAGGAGCTTGTCATCAGGTCTGGCATCGCCGGGTTTCCAATGTGGATAGGTAGGCATGACCGCTACCCACAGACGACCTTGATTATCAAAAGACATCTGTACGGGATTGGCTAACTCGGGAAACTGCTCTTCACTCGCAAAGAGCTGGACTTCATAACCTGACGGCACTGTCAGAGATTGTTCGGCCTCCTTACCATAGAGGTAGCGCTCTTCTCCATGACCATATCCTGAGTCATAGTTAGTCTCCACAACAGGCAGGTCCTTAGTGGCTCGATCAGCCGACTCTACGTATGCTTTATGAGAAGCCTTGCTTTGTGCGGCCATCCAGATCGCAGTGTCACGGATAGCAGTCATATGTCTGAGCTTTTCTAGTTCGTAAGGATAGTTATCAGATCCAAATGGATCATATCGACGACCATGAACGTGTACACCATTAGGGCTCTTGTAGTCCATCTTCCAGTGCCAGTTTTTATCTAATACGGCTGCGTGGACTTCTTCTTTGTTTTTATTTTGTGGGCTTCCGCCAAATGTTTGGTTCGCGATAAATGCGCTAAGCTTTTGGTACGCGACTTCTGTCAGTTGTAGTCCATCGATCGTGGCATCCTGTGTATGCTGATAGATATCTAAGCTTTCGCTAAATGCGTCGATCACTGGTATCTCGTATGCTTCGGCCATCTTGATGATGGCATCGCTATAGAGTTTAATATTCTGGTTTTGTGACACTCCATCAAGACCTGGGATATCATCGCTCACATCTTCTATAGCAGTGGGTGTCACCAGGACTAACTTCAGAGATGACGTGTCGCCATAATTCTGAGCAAGCGTATGTTCTATATATGCCGAAAGCATCTCTTGAAAGTTATCAAGTCCAGCTGGTCCGTCTGAAGACTCACTGTATCCGAAGAAGGCTAGGATGATATCGATATCATGTCTATCTAGCCATTCGTCGGGATACTCGTAGAAGCCTTCTGGTGGTGACTGTGTATCGTTGATATCAGGATAATAAGATGCCGCACCTGGGAAAGCCCATGGTGTTTCTCGCGAAGAGTGGGGGCGGAGTCCGGGAGTATTCCCTCCGTCACACATGTTACGGATGTACAACTGATGATCAGGAAAGCGAAGGTGCATCTCTTTCTCAAAGTGGCCATACTCCATCATGCGAGAGCACAGATTATTTCCGATGAGGGCTATACGGCTTTGCGGGGCTAAATCTACCATTGCCTCTTCTGATTGGCAAGAGGTAAGAAGTACTAAGATGCTTAAGCAGATATAGTAGAGGCGCATAGATCCAATCATAATCGATAGAATCTGAATATAGAGAAAAGTCTGTTCCTTTTGGTACGATCTAATTGATGAAGAAGATATTGTTACTCGTTGTTACGACCTCTCGGTTGGTTGATCTCTGACCTTCTCATGTGCATAGAATCTATGATTCGAAAAAACTCTTGTACGGGAAGCATGAAGTGTTAGGTGTTAGGTATTAGGTGTGAGGTATGAGGTGTGAGGTGTGAGGTGTGAGGTGTGAGG
>CAZXIE010000120.1:0-11422 GCA_964640065.1 uncultured Saprospiraceae bacterium | reverse complement strand
CACCGATAACGCTTTCGGAGCGAGATAACGATTATACCGTCGTTGTCTTCTGGAAGCCTAACTGCGGTCACTGTACTAAGGCCATGCCGCATGTGATAGAGTTTAACGAGAAGTGGAAAGCCAAGGGTGTAGAGACGATAGCTGTTTGTACAAAGACTGGTAAAGACTTCGATACTTGCTGGGACGATGTAGAGAAGAAAGGTATGCAAGACCTGATCAATGCTGGCGACCAATATCAAAAGTCAAGGATCCTCTCAAAGTACTATGCTACTTCTACTCCTAAGATCTTTATCATAGACAAGGACCAGAAGATCGTGATTAAAAAAGTGCCAGCAGAAAATCTTGATGCTGTATTTGAGCAGATCACAAAACCCGAGATCGAGCCAGACTCTACGGGTAACTAAGGAACCTAATCGTTATGATAGGATTCACCGCGTAGGATGGTGAAGGCGCGATAGACTTGTTCTGCGATGACCATACGAGCCATGTCGTGAGTAAGTGTCATATCGCTTAGCGACAGAATAAAATCCGCCCTTTCCTTAAGGGCAAGATCTGCTCCATTTGCACCCGCTATCAAAAAGACGACATGACTGACAGAGATGTTTTGCTTATGCTGAAACCACTCAGCGAGATCTCTAGACGATAACTTGGTACCCCTCTCATCTAGGAGTATCAGAAGATGATGATCATCTAATTTGCTGAGGACCGTCTTTGCCTCAGCCTTCCTCACTTCAGCAGCATTGCGACTCTTGACTTTCGGGTCTTTGAGTACTTCGATTTTCGTACTAGTATAATGACTCAGCTTCTTGAGATACTTAGATATGATCTCATCATACGTCCGATCCTTTGACTTCCCGATCCATAAAAATTTGACTTGCATCTGTTTATACTTGACTCATTTGTAAATCAAAAAAAATGAGGTAGAGTTGACTCCATATGACGTGTCTCATGACTTGCACCAAGATAAGTCTTATGAGATACATTCATGGACACAGAAGACTTTCTTATATTCCCTATTCACTTTCGTAAATATTCGCCTTATGACACGCAGCGTACTACTCCTCCTGGTTGCAACTCTCTTCATCGGTTGTAAGACAACTATGGCCCAACTGTCTGATGATGAGATCACCTCAGCAGCGGTATCTTCTATCACAGAGTTTCGTGAGATGCTCGCCATCCCTAACGATGCTAATAACCTCGATGATATCAATGATAATATCGCATGGTGTATGAAAAAACTAGAGCAAAGAGGCTTTAGTACAGAAGAATGGGCCACTCCTACAAGACCCCAGCTCTTTGCTTCGAGGATGCGGAGTGGTGACTTACCTACAGTACTTTTCTACTTTCACTTAGATGGTCAGTCCGTCGATCCTCAGTTTTGGTTTCAGGATAATCCGTATGAAGCAGCATTAAAAAAGAGAGTAGAAGGAGAAGGTTGGGTAGACCTATCATGGGATGAACTCTCACTAGATACGTATGATCCAGACTGGTATCTCTTTGCGAGATCGGCATCTGACTCAAAGAATAACTTCATGACGTTTCTAGTGGCCTGGGACTTACTCAAAGGAGAAGATCCGCCTTATAACCTCAAACTCATCCTAGACTTTGAGGAAGAAAAAAGCTCGCCAAGTTTACCGGCTATGGTCAATGACCATAAGGACGAACTTTCAGCAGACATGCTCGTGATATACGATGGTCCTAGACACATCACTAATAGGCCCACACTTTCATTTGGTGCCAGGGGGATCTCATCAGTTACACTGACCACCTATGGTCCTGTCTTTGCTCAGCACAGTGGACACTATGGTAACTATGCTCCTAATCCAGCTTTGCGCATGAGTAAACTCTTAGGATCAATGAAGGATGAAGGGGGACGAGTGATCATACCAGGATTTTATGACGGCATCGCCATAGATGATGCGACGGCCGCTATACTAGATGCAGTACCAGATGATGAAAGAGTCATCAAAGCAAAGCTCGGCATCGTAAAGTCCGATAAGGTCGCCGCTACTTATCAACGAGCACTTCAGTACCCATCCCTTAATATCAGAGGTCTGGCCTCGGGTTGGGTAGGATCAGAAGCAAGGACGATAGTGCCCGCTTCAGCGACTGCGGAAATAGATATCAGACTCGTCAAAGAGAGCGATCCTGAAAGACTGATCTCACTACTCCGACAACACATATCAGATCAAGGCTATCATGTCATAGATCGCAAGCCTACACAGCGCGAACGTCTTACACATGATAAGATCTGTCGGATGAATGCCAAGGTTTCTTATCAGGCTTTCCGTACAGACTTCGATACTGAGATCGGGCGATGGCTGACAAGGGCGATGACAGATGCCTTTGGTGAAGAGCCAGTCAGGCATAGGACATCAGGGGGGTCTATACCTATATCACCATTTGTAGAGACACTTGGTGTACCTGCCGTATCTATCCCGATGGCTAATCGCGATAACAACCAACACAGTCCTAATGAGAACATTAGATTGGGTAATTATGTAGGTGGTGTGAAGACGATCTATTATGTGCTGAGGACTAAGATCTGATTTTTAGGCGTACACTTAAATCCTGTGTTTTCTTTAGCGTCTCGCTAAAGAAGTGAGTGATCTTGGCAAGACGCCAGAGAGGAATAAAAGAGCTTTTGTCAGATATAACCATCTCTAAACTTTAGAAAAAAAATCAGTTCTAACATTGGCGGTTACGTAAGCTAAGGCATACCCTTATAAAAGGGTACAAAATTTGCCTTTACATCTGTAACACAATCCCCAAAAAATGAAAGCCACAGCCTTTCTTATGGCTATGTGTCTTTGTCAATTGACAATTTCTTCACAAGAAGTCATTTGGCCTGACCTTACAGATAGAACTCTCCTTGAAAAGGTAGTTGAGATTTATAAGCCTGTTGAAGTATTGTCATACGGAAAGGCCAGAGATGTTATGTTCCAGGAGATATACATGGAAGATGATAGTGTAAGCTGTGTTTATACCGGTCATACCTTATACCTGCCCTCTGGTGTTGATCCGTCAAGCCACCTTTATATGAATGCTTCTTCAGATGGTATCAATACCGAGCATGTATATCCTCGCAGTAAAGGGGCCTCCGAAGAAAATGGAAATGCCTTTTCAGATTTGCATAATCTTTTTCCTTCTCGATATGCAGTGAATATCGCTAGAAGCAACTTCCCTTTTGGTGAGATAAACGATGAGGAAACTACTTCATGGTTTATACAAAACGAAACAGGAAGTGTGATTCCAGATAAAGATATCGAAAGACATAGTGAACGTGTAAATGGTATGTTCGAACCAAGAGAAGATCATAAAGGAAATATTGCTCGTGCCATGTTTTACTTTATCACTATGTATGAAGAGCATGCTCTCTTGGCGGATGCAGATTTTTTCGAAAGTCAACGAGAAACCATTTGCTGGTGGGATCATATTGACCCAGTAGATGCTGATGAAGAGCTGCGTACTTGGAAGATAGCTGAACATCAGGATAATCAACCCAATCCCTTTGTCGTAGACTGTTCTTTATCAGGGAGGACTTACTGTAGTGAATTTGATTTTTCATGTGGTGGGTTAACGACCAGTACTAATGATATAGGAGTAGAATCTATTCTTGTATATCCAATCCCTGTAGAGGATGTGCTCAATATTGAATCTGATGGACATTCTCTTGTACAAATATTTAATATCCAAGGAAAGCGTCTTATGCAAGAGGAGTTTCAGGGCCAGCTATCGGTTGATGTATCGAGCTATTCATCAGGGACTTATGTAGTTATAGTTAATGGTGAGACGATCAAGATCGTCAAGTGACCTTGGTTACTGCTTAGTCCTAATCCTAGTGATAGCATACTGATATCAACATCCTCAGCTAACTCATAAGTTGTTAATCAGCTTTATAACGTGTTTTCTTTAGCGTCTCGCTAAAGAAGTGATGCAATTGTTTCTTAAGCAGTTTGCCTTCAGTCAGAGATTTGTACTATCGAATTCAACCGGGTATCAACCCCTTGAGTAACGTAGATATAGAGCTCGGACTAGTGATAAACATAAATGCCACTCCATACAAACCACCATACAAGTGTGCCAGATGATCGATGCCATCCTGACGATTCTTACTGGCCCATGTACTATAACCTGCATATAATACCGCAAATACGATGGCAGGTACTGGTGGGAATAAAAACATCTGCCACGGATCCATCATAGCATACATAAAGACAATAGCAGAGGTTACACCTGAAGCACCTACACTTGAGAATCTAGGATTGTCTTGGTGTTTGAAAAAAGTACCAAGGTTAGCAACGACAATCGCTGATAGATAGAAAAAAGCGAATACCAGATTAGACATTGCACCAAACCTTGGCTTAAAGAAGTATCTCTCCACGATATCCCCAAACTGATATAAGACGTACATGTTGATCGCTAGATGCATCCAGCTGCCATGGACAAAGCCAGAGCTTAAGATCCTGTAATATTCTCCAAGCTTCGTCTCCGTATAAGGTCGATGACTTAGCCGGCTAAAAAGTTCAGGATTTTGAAGACAGAGAAAAGAGATGATACAGGTTAGTGCGACGATAGCTAACGTGAGCATATATGGATATTATGTAATACGAAGATACTTGATCTGTACCGCTTTGAGAGATTCCAAATCAAAAAGAGCCCACCACGAAGGTGAGCTCTGCAATTTTTGTTTAATCGAGGTGATTTCTTAGTTGTCTTCGCCGACCTTGTTTAAGTACTCAAGGCCATCGATGTCAAGCTTTTCTGTCAGCTTAGCTAGATGCTTGAGGTTGATCTTACCATCGATATGGATAAAGACATTCTGTGTGTCTTCTCTTACGAGTAAGAGAAGTCCTTCTACGATATCTTCAGAACCCGTTGGATTAGTAAAGAGATCGACTCTTTCTCCTCCGGATTTTACGCTGATGAGATTGTCCATAGAGGATCCTTGGGCGATGCCCTTGATCTCTTTATACGTCTCATAAGTGCCGTTTTCTTCGTTGATAAAGACACGTACCTTTTGGATATCTCTGATGAGATCTCTGATAGCATCCTCATCATCTCCGAGGTCGACATCAAATGCCGCAATCATCTTGAACATCTCCTTGTTGATCGTGACGACTCCATAGTCATCGCCATCTTCAAGGCCGCTGAGAAAGCTATTAATTGATTGAGCTTGTAAGCTCATGATGAGTAGTGTAGTTGATAGGAGTGAAATGAACTTTTTCATGATGAAAATTTATGTGGGTGGTTATAGATTTTTAAATACAAATGTTTTTTCTAGTTGAGGAAGCTGATCCATGAGAGTCTGGCCTCCTTTATCGACTTTGCCATTAATCAAGGCAAAAGCTTCTCTTGTGATTTGAAGAGCCAACTCCGGATCTTCGATCGTAGTCTTTGCAGGTTTACTTAGCTGTGATATACTCCACCAGCTACCCATCATGATGAGTAGGGCGGCGGCTATAGAAATCAGACGTCTTGTCCACGGTGACTTCTGAGCTTGTGGCATCTTTATAGTCTTTGTATAAGACTTAGATTGCTGTTCTTTCAGATAAGCAAAGTATGCGCCTTCTGCAGAACCTTGACTTTTCTGGCTCTCGTAGTAAGCCTTGAGCTCTTGCTCTTCTGACAGGCTAGTTTCTCCTTGCCAGTACTTCTCTATGAGTGTCTGTATATGATCTCGCTGCGTCATGCGTATATGCTTGTAAGTTTTTTTCTAAGTGATATTCTTGCTCTATGTAGATATACTTTCACTTTGTCTGTGCTATATCCTGTTATATCAGCTATCTCTTGGTAGCTATATCCTTCCACATCTCTTAGATGTATCACATGCTGTTGAGCTTCAGGAAGGTCATTCATTGCTTCTTTTATAATGTCCATCGTGTCATCGCTTTGCACTTTTCGATATGGAGACATTTCTTTATCAGAGATGTCTCTATGATCGTCGATATCATCGAGATAAACTTTTTTCTTTCTTAAGCTATCGAGGGCTAGATTTCTCGTTACCGTCATACACCACGCCTCTTTATTCTCGATGCCATCTAGCTGGTCTCTCTTTTGCCAAACCTTGACAAGTACCTCTTGTACTATATCTTCGGCCGACATTTGATTACCTACTATGCGCAGGGCGTACCTGTACAACTTATCTTTATATGGTAATACAGTTTCTAGCACTGGCTTCTGCTTATATAGGTTAGACGGAAAGTCACGTTATTTTGTTACAATTTAAGTCAGACACTTTCATCGCTTGAAGTTACCAGTATTAGACAAGTTATTTTTAAAAGGGTTCGTAGGACCCTGTCTGCTGGCATTCTTTATCGTAGAGTTTGTCCTAATCATGCAGCAGTTATGGAAGGATATCGACTCTATACTTGGGAAGGGATATAGTGTTTTTGACTTTTTAGAGCTCATGTACTACTTCGCTTTGGCCGCTATGCCTAGGGCACTACCACTTACTATCTTACTGAGTAGCGTCATGGTCTTTGGTGACATGGCAGAAAAGTACGAACTCTCTAGCGTTAAGTCTGCAGGTATCTCCTTCATCAGGATACTCAAGCCAGGCTTGATGGTCGCTTTTAGTGTATTTCTCTTTTCTGTCCTTTCATCTAACTTTATCAAGCCTGAAGCCTTCAAGGGTTTTTATAAAAAGATCAGGGATATGAAGACGAACAAGTTAACGTTCGCCTTTGATGAGAATATCTTTAATAAAGAGTTTAAAAATTTCTCTATCCGCATAGCGGAAAAGGATGATGATGGAGAGCAGTTCAAGGATGTCATGATCTATGACCATACGGATCAAGACCCAAGTGTTGTCAATCTGATAAGAGCCAAGAGTGGCCGCATGCGGACAAGTCCAGATCAGAAACATCTGGTTATGGATCTTTATGATGGATACCAAGTCAAGGAACTAAGACAAGATGCTTCCTCTACTAAGAAAGCGAGTTATGGGGCCTTTGGTCGCCCTGTGATTAGATATACCTTTTCAAGTCTGCGGAAAGTCTTTGACCTAACAGAGGTACTTGACCTCAACGTTGTCAATGTATCTTATCGAGAGTATGAAATGCAAAACACATTTGAGCTGCTGCATGTGATAGATTCTTTGAATTATTCTGAGGAGCTCACTCGTGGAGATAATTTTATAGATTTTAATTTACTTGATGAACCTGCTCCAAAAGCACCTGAGAAGATTACAAAGCCTGCAGTCGTTAATGAAGCTTTGAACCCGAGCAACCAAGATGTCAAAAAGACATTGCTCAAGTCTCGGACAATAAAGCACACCCCTCTTAAGAGAGCTCAAAGTCGTAAAACTCCAGAAATTACTTTGCCAGTTATAGATGTGAGCGCTATTACTAGTGGGACTTCCAGCCTCATGGATATCATCAAGTATGATGATAAAGCCAAAATCCTAGATAACGTCAAGAAAAGGATGGTCTCTTACTCTTCTAGTAATTTGAATAATAAGAATGAGTTTAAGTTGATCAAGGCGACAAAGTCGAGATATATCTTTGCCTTACATCAGATCTACGCTTATGCCACTGTATGTATTCTCTTTTTGTTCATAGGTGCTCCAGCTGGAGCGATTATTAAGAAAGGAGGATTTGGATATCCATTATTGATAGCCATCGGGTTCTATATCGCTTTTATCTTATCTGATATAATAGGTAAGAAGTTAGCCACGAGTGGTGCGCTACATCCGATTGTAGGAGCTTGGGTCCCTTGTTTGATCTTGCTACCATTCGCAGCATATCTCACATGGCGGGCACTACATGATAATCGCCCATTTCTAAGACAGGCATTTACGAAAGTGAAAAAACTTAAAAAGGGTAGTTGATCGCAAAGTTTATATTGCCTAAGATACTGTTCTGATCCCAGATGATGTGAGAGCCCGTATCTGGTATCTCAAAAGGACTACGCACTTTATATCCGACATCAAAGCGCAGCAAGAAATAATCAAAATCTGCGCGGACTCCCCATCCTGTACTGACGGCGATCTCATCTAGAAATCTACCTGATAGCTTAGAGCCCGGACGTTCTGGATCTGTGCGCAGTGTCCAAGAGTTACCAGCATCTACAAAAATAGCGCCTTCCCAAAACCAGACTAAATCAAATCGATACTCAGCGTTAAACTCAAGTTTGAAGTCTCCAGTTTGAAAGAATGGTTCGCCAGGAACTGGGTTCAACACCTTCTCACTATAGCTTCCAGGGCCCAACTCTCTGATCTGCCAACCCCTGAGGCTATTAGGGCCACCTACAAAAAATGTCTTTACAAACGGTATCACCTCATCTTCTCCACCAAGCGGAAGGCCCACTCCTAGATTAAATCTCAAGGCAAAAGATGATCTGTCCTTTACTTTTTTGTAGTACCTCAGATCTGTATCAATTCTTATAAAAGAAGCAAAATCAAGATTGGCAACACGCCAGTCACTATTGGGAGAAAAAATAGAATTGAGAGCTAACGTCTCAAGTCCAGAGAATTCTAAATTACCAAGGAATGCAAGCGAACCGCCACGAGCTGATTCTTTCGTTTGACGAAATACGTTGAGCTCCCTCATCAAAAATCCAGTGAAGAGGTAATCATCAAAGCTCCGCTCGAGTAGGGGATTAGAATCGAGGATGGTGGATTGAAATACATCATCGATCGTAGTATCAAGGATGTTCAGTCCGATCTGTCTCCAGACGTATCTGTTGCGTTCATCGGGTTGAAATTTATACGCCCAAGAAGCATTGACTGTATTAATCCTATAGGCGTTGATGATATCTGTTATACCGACACTAAAGTCCACATCAGTCTCTCCGTATAAGTTGAGATTTTTATAAGACTGATCTGTGAGGAGGCCTACATTATTAAGCAGGCTTGATAAGTTGAATATGTCTACTATCCGAGGGATTCGGAAGGTGTTATTAGCCTGTATACTCAGTGTGTTAGCTCTAAATGTGGGGATCTCAAATTCAAATGACCCCTCTAGCCCAAAGCTATGAGTGATGGCTCTGTTGGCAAAGTTTCGATTGGTCCAACCAAGATTACCTGCGAATCCGAAGAGGTCTCTTGCACTTACACTTGGTGATTGATTCAGGAGAGAGTAGAAGACATTAGCTCCCATATCAAAGGCCCACTTGTTTCTTTGCGGCGTTAGGAAAATATCAAAGTTGTAGAGACTATCGACTTGGCTATCCTGAGTTGGATTAAGCGTCACAAACCGATAAGGTGTCAATCTCGAAAGTGTCCGATTCGTCAAGAATTGATTAGATCTAGAAAAGACTTCACCGCTCTTCAGGGAGATAATCTTGTGCAGACTTTCAGGCTTCACTATGAAGTTTTTGCTTTTACCGTAGTACACTGTATTACCCACCGTATCCACTTCCGTAAATGTTGGGTTAGCACTAGCGATGTGCTCTGTGTAGACATTGATCTTTCCTAGTGTATACTTCTGGTGATTCTCCTTATCAAGAGGTGCAAATATCTGAATGGTAACAGGGACACTAGTTGAGCTATCTCCTCTAAAGATGATGTAGTTAGGATTGAACTCTGCGTATCCATTATTCTTGGCAAGATCGATGAGTCTAATCTCTTCTTCATCGAAGATCTTCGCATCTAATGGGTCACCAGGATTGATCTTACGATCAGCATCATGTGCGAGTATCAGCTGTCTGAGCGAAGAGTCGGGGCACTCGACCTTTACAGAGCCTACATAATATCGATCTTGTAGATCTATGATATACGTCGTGGTCATCTTTCGACCTTTCAGTTCTTCCTTATAGACCACCTCTGCATGATAGAAGCCCTTTCGATTACGTAAGTATTGTTTGATGGCCTCAGCACTCTCCTTAGTTTCTCTCTCATCATAGGTCGTAAGAGGGGTATTCCATGTTCTAGGGTTGAGCCATAACTTCTTGACGGGCTGTTGTCTGATTAAGCCCTTGATGTCTGTTCTGATTAACCCTATATTAACTCGAGAGTCATCAGTGAGTATGGCAAACTTATTTTTGACGAGTGCGGAGTCCTCTTCAGGAAGGTCTTTGACCGCGGTACAAGATCCGATGCTTAGCCCGTAGAGAGCGATAAGTGCTACCTTTAGCAAGTAATAAATATGTCGCTTCGTATATATGGTCTCCAAGTCTAGGATAAAATTGCTCCAGTCATTAAGACTGAAAAAATATAGGCAAAAGTACCACTTATTCGTCGCAGAAGGAGAGAAGTGTATAAGCACTTTACTCGATCATGCTACTTATGATCTTCATCAGTTATATGCAATATCATCTTGGTTGGATCAACATGATACTAGGGTAATTACTGAGGACGTTCAAAATTGTACTAAAGAAGAGTTAAAAAAGCTCTCTTCGCTTAAGAGTAGCCCATCTGTGATCGGAGTATTTCGATATAAGGAGACAGAGGCTTCCATGATCCAGAGTTGCAAAAGCGCTATATATCTCGATGATGTCCAAGACCCTGGTAATGTCGGTACCATCATAAGGATCGCTGATTGGTATGGTGTCGAGGCGGTCATCAGATCAGTGGACTCTGCAGACTTTTACAATCCTAAAGTAGTGCAGTCGAGTATGGGGAGCATCGGTCATGTCAAGTTGATCACTCAGGATAAGATAGGAATCGAAGACTATCTCGAGGGTTGGTCTGTAATCGGGGCTGCTATGACTTCTGATAAGAAGTCCATCACTTCTCACCCGAAGCAGTGTCTTGTGATAGGCAATGAAGGCAAAGGGATATCATCAGAAGTGGAGTCGATACTTAGCGCGACTATTCATGTCCCAGGAAGCGAAAGCAAACAAGCTGACTCACTCAATGCTGCTATCTCGGCAGGTATACTTGCGCAGCATATCTGGGGTGGAGATCTGTGATATCTATCTGTTTTTCTAGCTAAGTCATGCTAGATGAACGACGGTAATCATTACCGTTGAAAATTAAACGACGGTAAAAAATATAAAAAATTACCGTCGTATTAAACGAAGGTAAATGCTACCGTCGAAACTTGAACGAAGGTAAAAAATGACGTACATTACCGTCGTTACAACAACGAGGGTAATCGTTACCTATGTAGATATGAAAGATTTTGATAAGCAAAAGCCTTATAATTCACTTCCTCTATTACCTCCTAAGGAGGACGTAGAGACTAAAAAGATCTTGCAAAAGACGATTAAGGCAAGTAGAGCACTAGGTCAACTGAATGGAGCTCTAAGTAATCTACCCAATCCCAACATATTTATTGATACCCTACAGCTCAAAGAGGCCAAGGCAAGTTCTGAAATAGAGAATATCATAACAACGAACGATGAACTCTTCGAAACATTAGCTGCAGAAAGGAATAATACCAATTCGGCAGCTAAAGAAATCTTAAGTTATAAGTCAGCTTTATTTATAGGCCTGAAGGAAATATCAAAAAGGCCATTCATCACAACTAATCTGTCG
>CAZXIE010000119.1:0-11502 GCA_964640065.1 uncultured Saprospiraceae bacterium | reverse complement strand
GTCAAAGTGCTTCGTGAGTGGACGGTCATCGACTGGTGTCAAAGAGATGCGGACAATGATGGCATCTGGAAGCACGATCAAATTATAAAATTAGAAAGTAACATAGGCCCTGTATTTGATAACGACAGCATCGAAGGTTCTTTCTGTATCTCTTCAGCAGCATGTAACACAGACATCAGCATAGAAGGTGCCGCTCAAGACGGAGATGACTGTACACCTGTAGATGAGTTAGTATGGTCTTATCAAGTCTTGTCAAGTACTGGCGACTTAAGAGCACAAGGGACTGATAGGACAGTCAATACCTCTTTAGATGCAGGTTCATATACATTGATTTTTCAAGTCAGAGATGGCTGCGATAATAATAGCATAGATACTATCTTCTTTGATGTGAGAGACTGTGCTCCACCAAGTATTTCTTGTCCAGCTGTACAGCCAAGCTTAGTCTTGGATGCAGCAGGATTATCCATATTAAGAGTTTCTGATGTAGTTGATATCACTGCGACTGATAATTGTGACCAACCGAATGATATTACTTTCAGTTTTGCAGATGACCAACAGGTTGACTCATTGATCTTTTCTTGTGCTGACGTCACGCAGACACCAGGTGATAAGTTTATAAAGATCTATGCTCTAGACCTGTCGGGCAATGTTGATTCCTGCGATCTGTTACTTGAGATCAATGATAATAGTGATCAAGTATGCGGTGGTAACCAATCGGATACCGTCCAGATCGCAGGGTTTTTGACGACTGCTGATATGGTGTCTTTTGGAGGTGTGACTGTCACACTTGATGACGGTACTTCGGAGCGAGTCTTAGTGACGGAAGAGGATGGCTCCTACAGTTTTGATGGATTACAATTTGGAGCTAGTTATACTGTTACTTTCGAAAAAGATACCGACCATATCGATGGTATCACAACTACAGATTTGGTCCTTATCCAAAGGCACATCTTAGGACTTCGTGCTTTTGAATCTGCTTTTCAAGTGATTGCTGCAGATGCTGATAATAATAGCCGTGTCTCAGTCGCAGATCTTGTACATCTTCGACGATTAATCCTTGGTTTAGAGGAGCGATTTACAGTAGGAGGGCAGAAGAGTTGGAGATTTGTGGATGCGAGTCAAATTTTTGGAAGTGCTACATCGCCGTGGCCATTTACTGAAAGTCTCAACTTTGAATTTATCGATGCTTCTAGTTTCGATCTAGACTTTATGGGAGTAAAGATCGGAGATGTGAATAATACTAACTCTGTAAGTTCTTCGCTAAAGTCACTGAGTAGATCTAATGTTTCTATTAGTCTTGAGAGAGAAGGTGACCTTGTACATTTTGTGAGTACGCGAGACGAAGAATTAAGTGGATTGCAATTACAATTATCAGATATAGAAGATGTTTCAATAGTCTCTGGATTATTAGATATCGAGTTCTTCTCTCAACGTGATGATGAACTTTTCGTGAGTTGGACAGATCTTGTAGATTATACAGTTGTAAACGAAGGCGATATTCTCTTTTCTTTGCAACTATCTGACTTGTCTTCTTTAGAATCTTTGTCTGCTTCTTTATCAAGCACTCGTAGCGAATGGATTACTGATCAACTGGAAGTAAGCTCTGTATCATTAACTATAGATGAAGTATCTAAAAATTTAATCTCCGTAGAAAGTTATCCTAATCCGATGACGGACTATGCGCAGATTGAAATTCAAACCTCTAAGAAGAGTTCTGCAGATATCCAGATCGTAGATCTCTCTGGTAAGATCTATCATAAAGACACCCGTGCTTTGCAGAAAGGTATGAACAGTCTTATTCTTTATCCGGAAAGTATGGGTATGTCACCAGGTATATATCTGTTACAGGTTCAGATAGGAGAGGAGGTGCAAGTGCACAAGTTGGTGTATGCTAGGTAGTTAAGGCTTTAATAGATCGCTTAACTCCGCCTTTTTCCACTTTCTATATTTCACTGATATTTCATTTTCCACTTTCTTGATGGACTGCACTACAAAGCTCTGAATGTGCTTTTCTTGTTGTGTTTGGACAGGAAGTCCTAGTGGTTGGTTTTTGTATCTGAGCAAGAGTCCATTTTTCGTTTTGGCATAAGCCATATGATCCGTGATGCGGCTTGCACTGCGATCGTTGAGTAGTGCTTTAAGCTTACGTTTAGAAAATATGGCTAGTGATTCATCTCTGTCTTCTATCATAATGGACTGCGTGTTGCGACCGATTGTGATCCCAGCCAATGAAGTGAGTAAGTTACCGCCAAATAAATCGAGGACCGTATCGCCTTGGATACTATACATCATCATCAGTCTCACGTAAAGTTCACTTGGTGTATCTCGGCTTGTGAACTCTGAAGTATATATATCGAGGGCGTTACTCTTGACGTCACTCCAGTGATCTAGATACCACTCGTTACGCTCTTCACAGAAGAGAGCACTCTCCGCTCTTCGCTCTTGTTCTTCTTTATCAAAGTTTCTTGGAGCTCCTTTTCTAAATATCAAAACATCATCATGCTGTGGGACGACATAAGCACCTGCAGGTAGCATCCCTGAGCCCATATAGTGCGGTGGAGTCTTACTTGGTTTGCGCCACTTGATACTTGGAAGTGCATCAAATCCGAGCTTTTGGCAGGCGTAGGTGATGCGACTGGGGTTATCGAAGAAGATATGGCGGTCTGCTATTTTCCGGCTACTTCTCCGGGCGATGATGCAGAGATATCCCCCCGTACTAAGGAGATCATATGCTAGTGACCAGGTTTTATCCAGGACTTTGTGTTGTGCTTCTAAAGCCCGGTGACTCTTTCCCTTGGAAAGTAGGTTCGATATTCTACTATTTTGTTCAATCCAGTATCTGTCTGTTTCAGGAGACATCACAGTTGGGGGAGATGTGATAATAAGATGAGCTTTATGATCACCTTTACTGGGAGGGTTTCTTAAAAACTGATGTGTAGTCTGATCCACGAGGTGAAGATAATAACCATTTCACTCTATGGACTATTAGCCTGTTTGAAGTCTAGCTTATTAGATATTATTAGTGCTATCTTTCGTCTATGCTCGGCCTCCTTTGCCTCTATTATATCGGTAAGTACTATTACAAGTTAGCTGCACAGTATGATAAGAAAAAGTGGCTGTATGCCATTCTTGGTATACTTTCCTTTTACGCAGGTGCATTAATTGTTGGTGTGCTATTCGGCATTTATATAGAGATAACAGGAAAGTATGAACTCTATGATGTAGACGATTGGGTATTTGAGTTAGCCATGTTTCCTTTTTGCTTGGCAACATGTATCCTGTTCTACATGCTGTTGAGGCATCTCTGGAGCCGGAAGGATGTCATCATAACTCTTGATGATTGGGAGATTTGATAATTATTAGTGTCCGGGGAAATAATTGTCAATTGCAGGATACTATAGTTTGTCATGATTTTTGACACAAAAATTCACGCCAAACAAATCTTTGGGCGGATTACTAACCACGGTTATCACCCGTGGCTATTAGATTCTGACCCCTTCAGGGTCATATTATTATGGTTTAATCGGACAGCCTATTAATATTGAATCACGCTTTTGCGTGAAATGTCCTGATACAACTCGCTCATAGAATAAAATCTCGTAGCGACTTGGCGCGCGCATCTCGGCTATGCCGAGAGAGCACGACGAAAAAAGCCGAGATTTTATCACACGGAGAATTTGAAATTTCCCCGGAGATATTTACTCGATATTCTCAAGCGTTTGTAGAGCGAGTATTAGCAGGACAAGATTTTTACGTCTTTTTGTATCGACTGACAAAAAGACAAGGAAAATCAGGCGTTTGCAACACTATATGATTAGCAGAAAGGTCTAGGGCCTTTCATTCTTTATGAAGTTACTTTTAAGTAAAAGGTAACCTTCTTAAAAATACTTAATCGTTAGATCTATCAACTTCTGCTTCATATTATTATATGGAGGAAGAAGTTGCTCTAGTGCATTAGGTATATGTTGCTTGAGTATTCCTCTTTGATTAGAAAATGCTTGGAATCCAAACCAACCATGGCCTTTACCTATGCCACTATTATTAGAACCTCCGAAGGGCAGATTAGAATTAAAAAAGTGCACAGCACTATGATTGATACAGCTGCCACCAGCCCTAGTATTGTTAAGGATATGATTGATATTTTTTCTCTTGCTGCTATAGATATATAGTGCTAGCGGTTTCTCTTTGCTATTGATCTTATCGATCACCTCATCGATATTGTCAAAAGTGTGAACAGGCATCACTGGTCCGAATATTTCTTCATTCATAATCCTAGAATCATGATTTACGGAAGTGAGGATAGTAGGGGAGATGTAATCATCATCGCCATCTGTTTTTCCACCTAATTCTACTTTGGCACCATGTTCTACAGCATCATCGATTAATGACTTGACTCGGCCATAGTGTTTATGATTTACAATACGAGCATACGAGCTTTCTTTCGATGCATCTTCAGTGAAGAACTTCTTCGTATATTCTTTGACCTTCTTAAGGAATGCATCCTTCTTGGAAGAATGCACATAGACGTAATCAGGAGCTATACAAACCTGTCCATTATTGATAAACTTACTCCAGGCGATGCGCCGTGCTGCAGTACTGATGTCAGCTGACTCATCTACGATCGTCGGTGACTTTCCCCCGAGCTCAAGAGTCACTGAAGTCAAGTTCTTGGCAGCTGCTGCCATTACAATCTTTCCTATAGACGGTGCTCCGGTAAAGAAGATGTGATTAAAAGGAAGTTCAAGGACACTCTTCGCAGTTTCGACTCCACCTTCTATTAAGACGACTTCATTTTCATCAAAAACTTCGCTGATGATAATCTTCATGAGTGCTGAAGAGTGTGGCGTGTTTTCTGATGGCTTGACCATGACGGTATTGCCAGCTGCTATGGCACTAACAAGCGGACAAAAAGTTAGATTGAATGGAAAATTCCAAGGCGACACGATAAGCACTACACCTTTAGGCTCGTACTTGATATAAGAGCTAGAACCCATCATAGCAAGAGGTGTAGAAACACCATGTCTACCCATCCAGTGATTCAGATGACTACGTACATGTTTGATCTCACTTGTGATCGGGTACACGTCTGTTAAGTCTACCTCACTCGGGTGCTTTTTAAAATCATTGTACATCGCTTCCTTGATCTGAGGGCGATATTTATTGATGGCATTCTGTAGTTTTTTGAGCTTCTTTCGTCGCTCTGCAGCAGTGGTGTTTCCTACTTTATATTGATTAGCCTTTAGTGCTTCGAAGTGATGCTCGATTACCTTACTCAGTGTTTCGGGAGCTTCTAAGATGCGCGTCATGTTACTGTCTTTGAATAGTGAATAGAGTTTATACGCAGAGTAAGGTAGGAAAAAAGCCCCTCTCATCTTCTTGAAAGGAACTTATAAGTCTGAATTTGACAATCGGTATATGGCTTCCATACCTTCTTCGCTTTCAGTATATAATAGAGGAGTGCAATCCAAATCAAGATTCTTGACCTTTACATACTGTTTTTGCAACAGGTGATTTGTGATCAACGGAGTTACTATAAATATGAAAGAGTAAAAAGTAATTATTCCTAGAATAAATAACAACCACTTCCTGATGAGCTCTTTTCTACCGGCTATTATCATTATATATTTTGAGTCAATTCTGGGAAAACGAGATAGAACATGATGTATGCCATCAGAAGTGTTAAGCAAAGATTGAGTGTCTGACCACAAACATATAGAGTAACTGCTTTACCACCTACGAAGTGTTTCCTGAGAGCTTTGAAGTTGATGGATAAGCCAATACTGACAAACGCTAAACAGAAAAGCCAACCTCTTATATTTTTTGAAAATGATCCTATTACACCATGGTCGATCAGTGAATAACCAAGATTTGGTCCGATGAAGTAATAGATTATAGAGAAAAAAATGGATGCGCCAATGAAGCCTAAAATGAACTTTGGAAAGCGATCCCATATTTCACTTAATCCAACTGGCGTGCCTTCTTCTTTATTGACCTTAGTAGCGAAGTAGACAGCAACAACAAAAGCGATGACACCTATCAGGACATTTTGTATCATTTTAATCGTAGCGGCGACACTTAGTGCCTTATCACCAAGAAAGGCTCCTGCTGCTACGACAGCACCCGTAGCATCTATGGTTCCTCCTATCCAAGCACCACCAAGTATCTCGGGCATTCCTAGGAAGTTGATCAACGCAGGTAGGACGATCATCATGACAGAAGTAAAGATCATCGACAAGCCTATGGCAACCGTTAGTTCTTCTTTAGAAGCTTTACACGCTGCTGCAACTGCCACAGCCGCACTCACTCCGCATACTGACATGTCTGCTGAGATTGTCATGTTGAGTGTCTTCGAAGAAATTTTTAAGATTTTTTGTCCAAACCAATAAGTGGAAACCAACACAATCGGGGTTACGATCCAAGCGACAAATATACCAGGAAGGCCAATCGCTAAAATTTTACCAAGTAGTATCTCGGCCCCAAGTATAACGAGCCCTGTCTTTATATAAAGCTCGGTACTTAATGCTGCCGTTACCCACTTAGGTGTCCCGATCGTATTACTTATAAGGAGCCCGATGACGATGGCCCATGCAGCATATCCAAACCCTATCGTCTTCATGTTAGATTGAGAGCCTAAAAAAAATGCTATCAGACCGATCATAAAAACGAAGACGAAACCTTTGAAAAAAGTGAAGATCTTCTCACCCATGACTAATTTGGATAAGCCAAAAAGAGAAGCGAAGAGTATCATCAAAGCCATCAGCCAAGGTGCTTTATTATAGCTGCCACTTTCGTAAATAGCTGCTATAGGATTACTATCCCAACTTGCGGGTTTTGTTGTAAGATTCTTTAAGAATCCACCTACCGGCAGACTGGAGGCTTTAGTGTTTTTCAGTATATCCTTAGCTTGTTGCCATTCCAGAGAATTAGGCTCGGCTTGAGTTATGGTCAATTCCGCGGCGCTTATTTTTTCGGATATTGGAGAGGAATTTATCCAAAACAGGCATGAAGCAAGAAGTAGGAAAAAACTACCTATCCAAATAGCCCAATAATCCTCTTTCTTGAACAGCCCGCCTCTCGCCTCAATTACATCACTCATATATGAGGACAATGTAACTGTTCCAGAATATTATTGGAAAAAACGGATTGGCTTTTTATTGATCAGGGTCTTTGTTGGGCTCGTAAGCTATATCTCAAGATTTGTTATCATCACCGGCATATGATCACTATGTGAGATCCATTGGTCATAATTCCCAATTGTCACGGTGGTCTCTGCTGTGATCATAGAGGAGGAGGCAAAGCAATAATCCAAGTGATAAGGCTTGTCTTTCTTCTTCGTTAGAAAGAAAGTAGGATCTGGTTCTTCTCCAGATGTGACAACATTACATTGATGATATGTGCTATGTATATCCCGCTGAGCTAGGAAGGCAACAACATCACTATGACATCCTTTGGGATATTTACGATCCCAGATGGGATGACTATTAAAGTCACCGACGAGTAAGGTCGGTTGGGCGAGTAGCTCATCATAGTGGTGGATAGCGCGCCATACTTGTCCAACATATCCTTTAGATCGGCTTTTATGAGGCATCGCCCATATAGCAAAAAGATTGATCGCTTGGCCTCCCTTGGAAAGTCGGACAGGAAGGACATATTCAAACTCTGGATTATGTATTTCCATAAGCTCTATCTGTATGTCATGAAAAGATATGATCGCCACTCCCTTGTGTGGATTCTTACCATACCAGATGATGTCTTTCATCCCATCCTCTCTAAAGATATCTAGAGGGAGCTTGTCTTTGTGTTCGCATTCTTGGAGGACGAGGAGATCAAGGTCTTCAGTAAGTACGTGCTGGTACTTTTTGCGGAAGGCCATGGCGCAGTTCCAGGTGGTGATGTTCATGGGTGAAGAATCAACATTAATTACTTGGATTGGTAATTAGCATATTCGAATTTCCTCATTGATAACTGATAGGGTATAATTTGAGTATCCATGAGCCCATTTTGCCCATAACCTGGCCATTCATTTTTTCGCTCAATCTTTCCTGTAACTTTTAGGACGATATAATACTTATCATAATGGTCATAGGCTTCTTGAAATTTATCTAGGATATTGAGATTGTTAAGAGCTTTGTTATTTATCAAGGTGTCAAAATGTATAGCTATTGGATTTTCGCATTCATGAGGTGCTATAATCGACCAATATTCTTCTACTCCTCTGTAGATGCCTGTAGTTGAGATGATTTGACCTGATTCAATCTGCAATACATCACAAAGGTCAACATTCTTAATAACATCTTTGCGTTTATAACTTTGAAGAACACTGACAATAGTGCAGCTATATATTAGAATTGAGCCTAGTATAAATAGTGCGGCCATTTTGGGATTCATGATATACCGTTGATAAAGATTTCTACAAATGAGATGATTCTTGATGTGATTTATGTCATTAAAATCGGTGACTTCTTCTCCATCCAGGAGCTAAGTTAGCGTAGAGGTATTGTTTTTCTGACAGGCACTTATAAAATATAAAGTCAAGGATATAATCCCGATAGTCATCTACACTGATCTTCCACACAAGACAACGGAGAGAAGTCCTTGCGGGAAAGTGTGATAAGGAAGACAACGGGATTGGATGATCTCAAGGGTGAGGACGCGCAAGGCAACTGTTCAGCTGCTCGGCAATTTATTCACAAGGCCCAATCTCTACAGTGAATACATTGGATCTTGAAACTTCAAAAACTGGAGATAGTTCGACACTATTCTCTGCTCTGAAAATTACATTGTTTGCATCGATATTAACATTGTTAGGTGGCAAGGCTCCAGATATAATATGACCATCATGAAATAGAGCATTAGCTGATATGTCACTTTGATTTACTACTGTAGTAGTGTTGCACGGGTCAGAAGATGGCGGAGAGATAAATAATACACTATAGTCCTCCATCTGTCCATAAGCGGGACTTTGGCAAGGATTGTCAGACAGGGTATTATCTACCCATATACGCATTCTTACTAGCTGATTTTCTACTGGTGAAGAAGGAGTTGTAAATGATATAGGTTGAAAAAGTGCCACATCACCTATAAATGAAGTGAATCCTGAAGTCGCTACCTGCTCTCCAGGATCAGTAAAATCATTATCTCCGTTATAGTCTATATAGATTCTATACGCCTGAAACTGTTGAGGGAACCCGAGATCCAAAGAAGAAATGGTGTATGTCGTAGATCTTTCTAAATTGATAACTTGAGAGCAAGAAAAGTCTTCTAATCGATTATTCAAGTTGTTACCAGCATTGCTGGTATTCAAGACATTAGCTAAGCCAAATGCAAAGATACCTCCTGCTCCTTGTGGTCCTGATGGCACACAGATATCTGTGATATCATCAGCTATAACGACTGATTGAGAAGAGCTATTACTACCTGTAGTATTTGTCGATGTTAAGTTGACATTGAATATTCCGGCTGTACTATATGAAGTGGTATGCATGGCAGATGTTCCTGTGGAAGGTGAGCTGCCTGGACTATTCCACATTCTTGTGGCCCCATATTGCGATTGATCTATAAAAGTCAGTTGAGTATCAGTACACCCGCCTGTAGAACCTGCTATCTGTGCTATGGGTGATTGAGTACAGGTGGCAAGGCAAGTACCGATTAGGTGATTATTAATTTGTACAAAAGAGTTAGGATGCCAGACGAGCGGTCCACAACTAGCACCCATGATATTGGCAATACCAAAGTCCTGGTGTGTAGCAGCGAAGTTATGTCCTGTCTCATGAGCGGCAAGACAGGAGTATTGCGCTGTACTGTTATTGGTACCCGAAGTATATCGGATCGCCTGTACTCGTTGATTTAGACTTTGACAGATACCAGGAAGACTTGCAATCCCTCCAGTAAACCCGGATCTATTTACATAGAGTTGACCTACATCAATATTTGTGGTGCCAAATCCAGGAGATACAGCATTCATCCAAGCACCAAAATTGTTGAGGAGGATAGTTCCTGCACCTGAAGAAGTATTAGGCGTCAAGGGATCATCACTAGAAGACTGGGATACAAATTGAGCAGCGATGACAAACTCTATATTGTCGCTGAAGGTATGTCGATAGAGTGGAGCTATATTGTTAATTACGCTCGTTGTAAAGTTATTTACACCCGCTATGCTACCTATATCAGCATATACACCAGCGTCTGATGCAATTCCAATCCTAACTATCCTGCACGTATTTGCCTTCTGGTTGACGATTTTTTGATTTAACTCTTCTGTCTTATCCAATGCTTCATTCCATCCGCACTGGACAGTCCTATCTACCACATCACTACTTTTATAGACAACCATCTTAGAAGATATTGATCCTGGCACAAATCTGCTCAGAGGCTCAAAGTATACTTGATGATCTGCCATATAAACCACACCGCTTAAGAATCCTTTTGTCAAGGTCAACCTTATCTCATGACTTGTACCCTTTAAAAATCCTGAGAAGGTCTTATTGGCCTCTTTGGGGAGTGAGATTACTTGATTATTCTCTATAGTTAACAGTTGATAATCTGAGGTCCTAAGATCAGTGG
Organism: uncultured Saprospiraceae bacterium; assembly: GCA_964640065.1. Lineage (GTDB taxonomy): Bacteria > Bacteroidota > Bacteroidia > Chitinophagales > Saprospiraceae > JAJRXG01. Next base: position 939 of record CAZXIE010000119.1, on the reverse strand, counting down.
GCAACATATCAAAAATCCAGTCATACTCTCCGATCTGCAGGTGTATAGCTTTCATTTGCTGATCGCTCTTATCGTTTGATCTCATCAAATCATTCAGACCGTTTATATCAAGATCCACGACTTGATATCGTTCAAAATTATCCTTGAGATCAGATGTGTAGCTTTCAATCACTTCACGACTCTTGAATAGAGCTTCTTGACCCACCATGGACAAATGACAAGAGATGCCCAGCAAAAGCACCAAACAGATACGACTGGGCAAGTGCAAATGGTCACCAATGGATCGAATTATCCGTGAGGTATAGATCATACGTAAAACGAAAAATGTTGGTAATGTAAATAAAAGGCTATTGACTCCACTTTATTGACTGGTATACCCTGTATTTGTCTATGAATGAATTAATAACGACAATAATATGTCTTTATCTCAATAGAGTTGGTTGCTCTAAAGAGTTGGTTTTCACGTCAAACAAGAATTTCCTCATACCGAAGTACGATTAAATATGATCTTCAAGCGCAGTCTGGAAGTACTTTTTCACATGTGAATGAGTATGGCATATTGGCTCTCCTTAGTGACTACTACTGTAATAGCAGAGCTTAAATACTCTTATGTCGATACATCCAACTAATCAACAATCCTCCCAACATCATCAGACATCCTAGCCAGACAAGATTGATCCCAGGAAAGATATCAGCTTGTACGATGAGAAGATCATCCCTCGGAGCGTCAGAAGCAATGAGAAGCTCTAACTCCATATCCTCACGCTCGTCCACTGCAATCTTAAATGTCATCTCTTCTGTAGTCGGCGAAATGTTAGAGAACCTAGTGTGAAGTCCGGTAGCTGGATCATGATCTTTGATTGAGAACTGTTGTGCGTTACGGAGGATGAAGACGGGCTTCTGTGTGGATGCTTGCCCAGATGGCGAAGTGATATCTAG
>CAZXIE010000118.1:0-11557 GCA_964640065.1 uncultured Saprospiraceae bacterium | reverse complement strand
CTTCGATGACGATAGGTCCGTCACTATCGATAGCGCCACCAAAAGCTTTTACACCATTGGTCGCATCATAGTCGCGCTTGGTGTCATACGACCATAGTTCGCGACCATCATCGGATGCATAGGCTTTCAACCATCCATCTAGCGTGCCGCCAAAGATGACTTCTGGTATAGCAGTGATAGCCGCTGAAAGCCCAGGGCCACAACCTCTCAGCTCGAATGTACCACAGCGATCTTTCTCTATGGTAGACCATAAGATTTTACCATCTGATATATCAAGGGCATGAAGACCTGGTGACTTCGGCATGTCTTTATTCAGCGAGTATGGTCCGCGATCATTGATAGGCACATAGAGCTTATCGCCATCCGTAGCCATCCCCCAATGTATACCTCCCATAAATCCTCCGCGCCCTACAAGCTGCGACCAGATGATGCGCCCTTCGTCATCAGGATCCAGCGCATATACATGGCCAGATTTCTGACCTGCGAGGAGGACGTCCCTACCCTCAGAAGATACTAAGATCGGAGGTGCTCCAAAGTCTGCATCAGGTCCATTGTCCGGTGGACAGTTGCCTCTGCTGGTGAGTGTGACACAGGCGCCATTCCAGGCATCTTTGGTTAAGGTTTGTTGTACCCACAGTTTGCGACCTGTCTCCAGATCAAATGCTATGATGGCATCACTGGTAGAGGTAGCGGGTCGTGTATAGTTTTCACCAGTTCCGATATATAGACAACTACGTGCTGTATCGATAGTCACGGCAGTCCAGATAGGTGCACCAGAGGGTGCCATGATAGCTGTGCCCTTGCTTGTCTCGCCTTGCTGTCGAGGTACTTCGTCTATCGTATATGACTTCCAGATCCGAGAGCCATCATTTACGTTAAGTGATACCATCGAACCACGAAAAGTACAGCACTCATAATCTTCATCAGCAGCCGAACCGATCTCGAGTGAAGAAACAGGGATGTATAGGCGATCTCGATAATGACTCAGTGTACCCGTGATCGTAGCCAGTTCATGATCGTCGACTTTTGTCTTCCATAAAAGGCTGTGGGTATCCAAATCCAGTGCATACACCTGTGCGATGAAGTCACCAAAGTACATGCGGTTAGCACGACCAGATGAGTCCCTGCCGATGACCAGCGCACTCCTCACTTCAGCATCCGCCTGATAGGTCCACCGCACACATCCCGTATATCTATCGAGTGCATAGATGGTCCCAGTCTGGCTCGCTGTATAGAGCGTCGTACCTGTCACAGTAGGCTGTACTCGAGCGCGAGAAGAGTTAGGAAATGCAAATGCCCAGTCAAGCTCAAGCTCTGAGACATTGGCTGCGGTAAACTCTAGGTCATCCTCGTCATAGTATCGTTGATTTTTTAAACCTAAGCCCCAATTATCTACATGTGGAAGTGCAGTAAGGTCTTTAGAAGAAGTCTCCTCCGCACATCTCCCCTTCGAGAAATCCGTAGTGGATAGGTCGTCACTTTTCACTTCTGAGATGTATGCAGCTAAGGCTACTTGCTGATCATCACTTAAGGTGGCAGCTTGATTTTGCATGACACCATGCTGCAGTGTGTGTACGATGGCATCGGCCGTCAGCAACTTGAGAGAGGCCAGTCGTGGCGCCTCAGTATGATCGCTGCCATGGCAGACTCCACATCTCGTCTGATATAACTCTTCGATACCTACTTCCGCAGTGATCGTCTCTGTCGAACCGACTGTCAGTCGCGTCCAGATAAACCATAAAAAGAGCGCTGCGACGAAGAGCAGTATGAGAAATCCAGTGAGGATCTTTTTCCACATAACTTACATATTAGTCAGTGATAGAGGCGAGTCCTCATCGATGATCTCTCGGAGTGAGTAGACATTGCCATCAGGATCTTGGGCATAAACTTCCCAGAAGTCTTGCATCTTCTGCGGAGCACTAGCGAACTGTACGCCCTTGCCTTGTAGTCGTTTATATTCTTGCTGGATATCACCTACCTCATAAGAGTAAGAATACCCCAGATCTGTCACATGCCGTGGCTCACTTCTGATCTGTGTCGCGGGATTAGTATACTGCATCAGCTCCATCTTCTTCCCTTGGGTGTCCATACCAAACCAAGATGCCTCTATGGTCACACTATCCATATCAACGATGTCATCAAGAGTCGCAGCGGGCCCATAAGTATTCACTCGATATGGTTCGATCTCCAAGACTTCCTCATAGTAATCTGTTAGCCGCTTCACGTCGTGACTCATCAGAGCCACTTGGGTCATCCAAGGCGCATGTTCCTTGGCCCACGCCTTACCGGTTGCGAGAGGTATCAACATCCACGACATTTGCTCGAGCTCCATCATATTACCTTCTGGATCATACCCATAAGCATAGGTGACGCCCAGTCCTGCGTCTACTGGCTCGCCTCCACGTGAGAGTATCTCCGCACCTGCTTGCTTAAAGCTATCAAAAGTGGGTCGATCGGGATGCGACTGATAGCAGGTATGTGTCATACCAGGCCCCTGTGGCAACATCTTCGTGATCATGGCATCATCGTTATGATCAAAGTCCGTCAGCTCTAGCAACATATTAGGACCTCTCAGGATCACTTTCGTAAATGATACACTATCCATATTATATAGTTCGTCTGCCGAGACATCTTCTTGTACCGTATATCGCTTGATCACTTCATAATCAGTGGCTGACTGGTAAAAGTCAACCATCTCATCGAGATTCTTCACCGATAGTCCGATGTGATTAAAGCCTATAAATGTAGTTGGCGTATCCTTCATCGAAGGTCGTGGCTGTAACCTAGACATGGCTGTGCGATAGACATATACTCCGAAGACCAGCAGTAGTATGAGCAGCAGAAAGAATATCCTTTTAATCCATTTGAGCATGACAAGTAGATGTTCGACTTCTAACAAGGTACTTCTACCCAGATAAATCAAGGCAACATACCTTCTTGTTCAATTATGAAAAATGAAAAATCGATAGTTCGCTAACTATCAATATTTATCAAGTTCAGATATTATCGTTAATCGCATAGATTACAATACACTGGAAACTGTTGCGCTTGCAGAAGGATTAGAAGATGTGTTTTCTAGTAGTTAACTATTCGCCGCTATTGATCCAACATTATTTACATTAGACATCTATCTATCAAACACTTGTTATGATTATAAAGTATATCACTGCCCTTATAGCCGCTGTACTCCTCTCTTGCTCTTCGGTATCAACTGAAGTCGTCAAAGAAAAAATGCCCACTCCTCCTCAGCAACTGGTGGAAAAACAGATCAGTGTCGCCTATCCCAGCAGTTACTATAATGAAGTCTTAGATGGCAGATTGATTCTCTTGATTTCATCTCACAATGATGCTGATCTCAGATTTCAATTAAGTGATAATGTAGAGTCGTGCCAAGCATTTGGTATGGATGTAGAAAACTGGGAGCCTAATACCTCTCAGGTTTTTGATAAGTCATCATTTGGTTATCCAACTCAGTCTTTTGATGACATCCCTGCTGGAGATTACTTTATACAAGTATTATTTCACAAGTATGAGATCTTTCATAGAGCAGATGGACATGTGGTAAAACTACCTATGGACAGAGGTGAAGGTCAGCAGTGGAATCGTGCTCCAGGTAACGTCTACTCTACTGCTCAAAAAGTAAACATCAACGGTGACGCTATGGGGGCACTAGAGATCTCCATGGATCAGATTATCCCGCCTATCGAAGAGCCTACAGATACCAAGTATATCAAGCACATCAAGATGAAGAGCAAGCTGCTCAGCGACTTTTGGGGTAGAGACATCTATCTCGGCGCGCATGTTTTACTACCAGAGGGTTATGACGATCATCCCGATGTCAGATATCCACTGGCTATCATGCACGGACACTTCCCTAGAGATTTTGGAGGATTCAGGACTACACCTCCTGATGCTAGTTTACAGCCGGAGTATAGCGCTAGATTTAAAGTAGATGGTTACAATCGCATTGTTCAGCAAGAAGCCTATGATTTTTATAAAGAATGGACAGGACCTAACTTCCCTCGAGTCCTTGCCATAAAAATCCAGCACCCTACTCAGTATTATGATGATTCATATGCTGTCAACTCTGAAGCACAAGGTCCTTATGGAGACGCGATCACATATGAGCTTATACCACACATCGAGAACATGTATAGGGGGATCGGTGAAGGTTGGTCGAGGTTTGTTTATGGAGGTTCTACGGGTGGTTGGGAAGCACTAGCTGTACAGGTTAAGTATCCAATAGAATATGGCATGTGCTTCTCTGCTTGTCCTGATCCGATAGACTTCAGAGCTTACTGTCTTGTAGATATATACGAGGATGAAAATGCTTACTATAAAGAAGGTCAGTTCAGAAAAACTTTGGTCGCAGGCCATAGAGACTATCTCGGTCATGTTGATGCCACGCTCCGAGATATGAACTATCGAGAGATCGTCCTTGGCAGCAAAGGTCGATCTGGGCAACAATGGGATATATGGGAAGCCACTTACTCTCCCATCGACGAAGAAGGATATCCAAGAAGAATCTGGGATAAGGTCACAGGCAAAATCGATAAAGAAGTAGCTGCTTATTGGAAAGAAAACTATGACCTCGCCTATATCATGAAAAGAGATTGGAGCAAACATGGCAAAGACTGGGAACATAAAATCCATCTCTATTGCGGAGATATGGACAACTACTATCTCAACAATGCGGTCTATCTAGCAGAAGAAATCTTAGAAGAGACTTCTGCTCCCTACTACAACGGGGAAGTAGATTACGGCGATAGAGCTGAGCACTGTTGGAATGGTGATCATGAAAATGGGAATCATATATCGAGGCTAAGATACCATAGCATGTTTATCAAGAAGTATGCTGAAAAAGTCGAGACCGTAGCACCTCTTGGATCGGATCTTACTAGCTGGAGGTATTAGCAAGTCTGAGAGACATGAGAAGATATAAGACTGGTTGATCATATTCTACGCAAGCTAGTGACATCATACATATCACGCGTTTCGCTAGGAACAATTAGAATAACACTTGTAAAATTATGCTGAGATAATTAGCAATACATTATTATGTTTGATCAATACTATATTCTACTAGACAGCCGATGAAAATACAAAGACTTAACATGGATAACTCCTGGCACATAAACTTTGCTGGACTCTCCATCCTTATCGATCCATGGCTCAAAGGTGTAGAAGTTGATTTCTTTTCTTGGTTCAATACACAATGGCATCGAACACCTCCCGTCGACATAGCTGATATACCTTCTTATGATTTGGTGATCATTACTCAGAAGTATCCTGACCATTATCATCCAGAAACTCTCCTAGAGTTACAACCACAGAAACTAATCGTTCCTGATTCTATAGAGAAAAAAGTCAAGAAGTTATTGCCTCATGCTAAAGTAGAAACTTTGGCAGCTGCTACTCCTGCTCTTCTCGGAAGCCAAATGAACTTACACTACCTCCCGACTCAAAGAAAAACAGATCCCATCTATGATGCCATTATGTTAGAAGATGGAGAGCAGAGTATCTTATTAGCCACTCATGGTTATGCGGAACCTGATGCTTGGGATCATCAGATCAACAACTTGCCACCTATCAAACTGGCCTTTACGCCATTCAATCATTATCAGCTACCGTCCTTTCTCGGAGGTACCGTATCACCTGGATTATCTGCTGTAAAGAGTCTAATTAGCACGCATCAACCAGAACATGTCATCGCCACTCATGATGAAGACAAACATGCTAAGGGTATCGTCAACAGACTGGCGAAGATAACTCTACCACCGAGCAGAAAGGAGTTACTAGCTGATGACAACTTCAAGCATCGGTTACTTACTATTGATAACTACCAAAGCCTCACTCTTTGATCAAAAACAGCGCACATATTGTACAGATCACCTTGATCTATCTCGTGATAGGAGCATCTGGTTATCTAAGTTGGTTATACCTACCCTTCGAAAATGAAGTGGTGAGGTTTTTAGTAAGCGATATAGTCATGACAGTCGTATGTTTCCTGTTTTCGATGATCAAAAAAAACAGTTCTGTCTATGATGCCTATTGGAGTGTTATCCCATTCTTTTTCGTGGTATTGTGGGCTATCATTCATGCACCGGGTATTGGACTCTATGAGTATCTGGTATTTCTAGTTATCAGCTTCTGGTCTTGGCGCTTGACCTTGAACTGGGCTCGATCATGGCCAGGCTTTCAGCACGAGGATTGGAGATACATAAAACTCGCAGAAGATAATGGTCGGCTATATCCCTTAGTCAACTTCTTTGGCATTCATCTTTTCCCTACTGCTATGGTCTTTGCTGGCATGTGGCCCATCTTCTATCTTTTTGAACATGAGTTACAATCTACAAGTTTGCTGTTTTTCGGTCTCACAGTAAGCATCATAGGTACGCTGCTCGAATATTTTGCAGACAACCAATTAGCGAGATTCCGATCCATGAAACACAAGACAGAAAAGTTACTAGATACTGGACTATGGGCTCGTTCGCGCAATCCAAACTACCTTGGAGAAATTCTTTTTTGGCTAGGTCTATTTATTATAGGTCTTGCTTATGGAGCTCCACTTTATACTAGCGCAGGCTTCCTCATCATGTCTGGCCTATTCTTTTTCATTTCTATACCAATGAAGGAAGAAAGAATGCTAGAGCGCCGACCTAGTTTCAAGGACTATATGGAGCGTGTCCCTATGTTGTTCCCTAAGCTTTTCTAGGATTATGAGAGTAGCTGTCATGCACACCTTGCTGTCATCTATCCAAAACTTTAAAATCAATTGTTTGAATAACTACACCTATTTTGAAAGAGCATGGCCCTATACATACCACTACGAGAAGTGATAGGCCATTCTTAAAATAAACAAAAGATGAATTCAATCAGCTACACCTCCGGCACCAGCCAAATCCCTCTAATCGGTATGACTATAGGAGACAAACTGGATGAAATTGTTTCAAATCATGGAGAGAATGAAGCCCTTGTAGTGATCCATCAAAACATCAGGTGGACGTACAAACAATTACTTGAAGAGGTAGACTTGTGCGCGAGAGCTCTTATAGCTTGTGGACTTAATAAAGGAGATCGTGTTGGCATCTGGGCTCCCAATTGCTCAGAATGGACAGTACTCCAATTTGCAACGGCGAAAGCTGGCATTATCCTAGTAAATATTAATCCTTCTTACAGAAAACATGAACTCCAATATGCTTTAACTCAATCCGGTTGCAAAATGATTGTGCTTGCTCACAAGTTTAAGTCTTCGGATTACACAGAGATGATATTGGAAACCTGTCCAGAATTGCCCGCTTGTGATTTTGGTGAACTCAAGTCCAAAAACATCCCAGAGCTTAGTTATGTGATATCTCTTGCTGACCAACCAGGTGAAGGATTAAAATCCTGGAATGATTTTATCGGGCTCCACAAAAATGTAACTGCTGATGAATTAGCTCAAAGACAAAACGAACTGGCTTTTGATGATCCAATTAATATACAATACACTAGTGGCACTACGGGCTATCCAAAAGGCGCTACACTAAGCCATCACAACATTCTCAATAATGGTTACTTCGTTGCTAGGACAATGGACTTTAGCGAAAAGGATAGGCTGATCATTCCAGTTCCATTGTATCACTGCTTTGGTATGGTGATGGGCAATCTAGGTTGCATGACTCACGGTGCAACTATGATATATCCCAGCGAAGGATTCGAACCATTGGCAGTCTTACAAACAATTGAAAAAGAGAAAGCAACGGCACTCTACGGAGTACCAACTATGTTCATCGCACAATTAGAACATGCTGATTTTGGAAAGTTTAATTTAAAGAGCCTCAGAACCGGCATTATGGCTGGTTCACCGTGCCCTATAGAAGTGATGAAAAAAGTACAAACTCTTATGCATATGTCTGAAGTGCAGATAGCATATGGCATGACCGAAACCAGTCCAGTTAGTACTCAAACCAAAATCGGCACACCTTTAGAAAAACAAGTTAGTACTGTAGGTCAAGTTCTTCCACATATCGAAGTAAAAATTATAGATAGTGAGTCAGGACTAGTTGTCCCGATTGATCAGCCGGGCGAATTCTGCACAAGAGGCTATAGCGTGATGCTAGGATATTGGAACGATAAAGAAAAAACTAACGAGGCAATAGACGCCGCAAGATGGATGCATACTGGTGACATAGCTGTGATGGACAAAGAAGGCTACGTAAGTATCGTAGGGCGCATAAAAGACATGATCATACGGGGAGGAGAAAATATCTATCCACGTGAGATCGAAGAGTTTTTATATCAACATCCTAAAATCAGCGATGTACAAATCATAGGTATCCCCAGCAAGAAATATGGAGAACAGGTAGTTGCATGGGTCAAACCTAAGGAAGGAGAGACTATCAATGAAAAGGAGTTAGTAGATTTCTGTAAGGGACAAATTACTCACTTCAAAATCCCAAAGCACTTTAAGTTGACAGAAGAGTTCCCCATGACAGTGACGGGTAAGATTAGAAAGGTTGAAATGCGCAAAATTAGTATAGAAGAACTTGGTATCTTAGACTAGTTAGCGTCACACAATGCTCATGTCAAAAAAGCGCAAGTTCTACTCAAGATCTATCATAACGACTTACACCCTATCTTAACATCATGAGAATCTTTAAGAGAATACTTGCCATACTACTCATTCTTGTTTTTCTCGCTGGCGCCGTCATACTTTATATGTTTACAACAAACGTAGGCATCGGCGAGTATGACAAATGGTATGAAGGAGTTCAAGCAAATTCTGATGAAGGAGGTGTAAAAGTTCAATTTGCAGGTGTCAGTACTTTATTGATCAGTGATGATTCTACTCAGATTCTGACCGACGGATTCTTCAGCAGATTCTCTACCTACAAGATGCTTTTTGGTGAAATCGAACCACAGAAAGATGACATACGATGGGCCGTAGATAAAATGGGTATAGATAAACTTGATGGCATCCTAGTTGTACATTCTCATTTTGATCATGCCATGGATGCACCTGAGATCGCCCTACTAACTCAGGCGACCATGTATGGCTCCGAGAGCACAGCTAACATAGGTCGTGGCTGGGATCTACCTGAAAACCAAATCAGAGTCATTCAAGATGGTGTTCCTTTACAGTTTGGAAAATTCAAGGTCACTCCTATCTTATCTAACCACTTCGAATTTCCAGATCCAGCAATGAAAGAAAGTGCTCTTGGTGGCGACCAAGAGATAAGGTCTCCCTTGACACCACCAGTATCGGCATTTGATTATAAAATGGGCGGAGCTTACACCTTCCTTTTTGAACACCCTACGGGATCCTTCATATTACAAAGTAGTGCTGGCTGGAAAGCAGGAAGTCTAGAAGGTATAAAAGTTGATAAAGTTATCATCGGTATAGGCGGCTTAGGTTCTCAAACCAAGTCTTACCAAGAAACTTACTTCGAAGAACTTGTGGACAAAGTTGGAGCTAAGGATGTATATCTGATCCATTGGGATGGATTTTCTGGCTCCATCAGAAAACCAATCACAGGGCCATCAAGATTCCTGGATTGGTATGCCGGAAAAACAAAAAAAAGTTTTGAAGCCATTGAAAGAGAAGCAAGTAAAAGAAAGGATATCAGAATTCATCTCTTGCCTCAGTGGGAAGAAGTCGTGCTATAAAGACCAAACTTCAAGTAACGAGTGTAGTTATATCATACCTTAGCCTTATACCACATAACAATCTTCACGATCATGATAAAAGCCGTCTTTTTTGACATGAATCAAACCATGCTCAACATGGACTTACTCAAAGAACAATTTGATCAACACTTCGATGATCAGTATGTCTTGAAGTATTGGTTCTCCAAATTGCTTCACAGCTCTACTATTATGGGCATCATGGATGATTATAAAAACTTTGGAGAGCTTGCAGGAGTAGCATTGGAAAATCTATTTTTTGAAAACAAGAAAAAGCTTACAGAAGAAGTCAAGAATGAAATCTTAGGAGTTTTCAAAAGACTGCCCGCATATGATGACGTACGTCCAGCGATCCGTATGTTAAAAGAACGAAATATCCGCGCTATAGCAGTTTCTAATTCGTCCCTTGCGATGATAGAAGAACAACTTTCTCATGCAGGGATACTTGATCTATTTGACAAGTATTATTCTGTAGATCAAGTATCGAAGTATAAGCCTTTCAAAGACATTTATCAGTATACTGCTAAAGCAGAGGGCTTCCTTCCGAAAGAGATCTTGATGGTAGCAACTCATGATTGGGATTTGTACGGAGCGAAAAAAGCGGGGCTACAAACTGCTTATGTCAAACGAAAAGAAGAGTTGTATCATCCTATGTATGCACAAGCAGATCACAATGCAGATACCATAACAGAATTACTTCAACTTGCTCTGGGAGATTAGACCACAAGCAAGTCAAAACAATACATCGATAAAGAATCCAGAAGAGCTTATCTTAGTAATAATCGCTACATCCCACTAAGATGAAACAGCTGACATCTCTGCTATTATTACTTATCACGTCCCAACTGTCAGCGCAGTTTGATGGATTTCCCTGGGATGGTATAGACAGAACATATCTCGTGCACTTACCTACTGCGTATGATGAAGCGGGAAATTTTCCTTTAGTAATCGCCATGCACGGGGGATTTGGTAATGCTCATAACCTTCAGAACCAATCACAACTTAGTGTTACTGCTGATGACGAGAACTTCATTGTTGTTTATCCCGAAGGAGTGCAAGGTGGAGTATTTGACATTAGAACTTGGAATGCGGGTAGATGTTGTGGTTTTGCAAGTACAAGTGACGTCGATGATGTTGGATTTATCAATGCAATTATCGATACTCTTCTTGCTAACTACTCCATAGACATGAACCGCGTATATGCAACTGGTATGTCTAATGGTGGATTTATGTCCTATAGACTTGCCTGTGAAATATCAGATAGAATAGCAGCCATAGCTCCTGTCGCTGCATCCATGAGTGCTGACGTCTGCGATCCTATACGTCATAGTTCCTGTACTTGATTTTCACTCATATTTAGATACCAATGTTCCAATAGAAGGAAGGGTTGGCACAGGTCCCTCTATACAATCTAGTTCTCCACTTGACTCTATATTAAACGTCTGAGAAAGTATCGATTCTTGCATGATTAATAATGATACTTTGGTCGACAACAGTCAGTTCCCCCACGTAATCTGGACCAACTGCGATTGCAATACGGAAGTTCAACAATACATCACCCGAGATGGAGGACATTCGTGGCCAGATGGAGTAGCAACTCCCATGGGAGACCTTACATCTGAGTTTCTCAATGCCAACGAACTGATGTGGTCATTTTTTCAAAGTTACACACTTGCATGCGAGACCGTATTGATTAATACTGCGAATAACGTATTACCACTCACCATCTTCCCTAATCCTTCTAACGATCGCATTAGACTAGATAAAGAACTCATCTCTTCGAGCTTTAAAGTTTCTATTTTCAATTCCACCGGAGTTCCTGTTTTTCAATCGAATAACACCTATGAATATGACATAAGTCATTTAGCAGTAGGTATATATATAGTCAGAG
>CAZXIE010000117.1:0-11829 GCA_964640065.1 uncultured Saprospiraceae bacterium | reverse complement strand
GTGCCATACACTCCAAAACTGGTCGCTGTCCGATCATCGTCACAGAGGAGATGGTCCAGAATATGAAAAAAGGCTCCATAGTTGTCGATGTGAGTATCGATCAGGGAGGATGCTTTGAGACTTCTGAGATTACATCTCATGAGAAGCCGACATTTGTCAAGCATGACATCATACACTACTGTGTTCCTAATATCGCGTCCAACGTCGCTAGGACTAGTTCGATGGCCATCAGCAATATTTTGACCCCGCTCATCCTTCGTCTTGGTGATAATCAAAAGCTATCAGAAAAACTCTATCACTACGAAGGCATCCGCAATGGTGTCTATACGTACAGGGGACATCTGACTAATGAGTACTTGGCCAAGAGATTCGAATTTAAGTATGCGGCTCTAGAGCTACTGCTGACGTCTGTGCATTAATCTTCATTTACGAAAGTGATCTGATACATGGCTACTAACAAACATGCGATCATCAGATATCGCACCATCGACCGGTGTCTCCGAGATCTCGATCGACAGTGGACTTGGAAGGAGCTCGCAGTGGCTTGTAGTGAAGAGATCGCCGCCACAACTCAGGAAGAGGTGACACTTTCAGAACGCACTATCAAGTATGACATCGCCGCTATGAGATCGGACGAGCGTCTAGGATACCACGCTCCTATCGAATACGATCGCAAGGAAAAATCATACTACTACGCTGATCCACAATATAGACTGACCGAGAGCGCCATCAATAAATCCGACTCGCTGCTACTGAGTGATACGGTGAATATGATCGAGCAATTTATGAAGGTCACGAAGTCATCTGGCGTACATGAGATCCTGACGAAACTAGAAAGTAGTCTTGATCGTCGAAAGGTGCGCGCAAAACCTGTTATCCAATGGGATCAGGATCCAGAAGCTCCGGGACAGGAGTGGCTTTATGTCCTTTATCAGAAGATCAAAGAGCGATCGGCAACTACGATCACATATGCGCCTTATGGCAAAGAGCAATCGGATCGGATTATCAGCCCTCAACTACTTAAGGAATATAAAGGTCGGTGGTATCTCCTAAGTCATGATCATACCGCGGATGACAGTCGGGTCTATGCCCTCGACCGAATAAAGGCCGTCAAAGAAAGTATCTCCAAGTACAAGGTGCTCAAGAAGGCAGATGCACGTAGGTATTTTGATGAGGTGGTCGGCGTCAGTGTGCTTGCGGAAAAAAAGGTGGAAAAAGTAAGACTAGAGGTGTACGGTGTCCAGATCAGTTACTTCAAAAGCAAACCACTCCACCCTACTCAGACGATCATCAAAGAGCAAAAGGATAAAGCGCTGATGGAGATCACCGTGATCGTCAACTATGAACTCCTCGCTGAACTTCTCACCTATGGTAAGCAGGTGAAAGTACTTAGTCCAAGCTCTCTTAAGAAGAAAATCAAAGGCCTTATCCAAGACATGTCTGACCTCTATACATAGTGTTTTTTGAGGAGAATCAACCAGATCCGGTTGTGAGTAATTAGAACATATGAGAAGTAATCATCATGCATAATGGTTGCACGGTGAGCACTTTATTTGTGTCATACTTTATAACAACAATAAACCTCCACCCAATGATTCATCCCAAACCAAATGCCCACTTCACAGTACAGCATCTACTCATCGTAGACATGTATGCCCCTCAACCCAAAGAGCAAACAGACCTCATCTCAAGGGTCAATGACACACTGGATTCTATCACCCAATCCGCCAAAAAATACGGTTCGCAACAACACTATGTGACTATCATGACGATCACTAGTGGACTCATCAGATGCATCTGCCATAACATCAACATCCATGAAGTGACTCACTTTAACCAACCTACCCATATCGCACATCGCAATGAGCGATTATTTGATGCCATCGGTGGGTGTATCGCCACTTGGCGCGCACTTGAGAGTCTACGCCCAAGCTGTGACAGCCACCAAGTCAGTATCTTCTCGGATGGACTCGATCATGGATCTAAGAAGTATACTTTCTCTTCGCTTAGATCAGTGATCTCTGCTCTTACTCAAGACGACTGGAAGTTCACCTTAGTAGGCAGTTCAATACAACTCCAACAGATAGCAGAAAAGCTTGGCATCTATAGTTTCTATAGATGCAGACCACCGCGCAGCACGAAGGAACGTAACTTTTTAATCAACCAGCTCAAAAAGCAGTGGAGACTCCGACAAATCAGCACCCAAAATAATCAAGAAGAACAGGTAGCTGCTTAAGGTCGAAGATCGTGAAGATTTGATTAATTTTGATTGTTAATCAATAAGTTATACATTAGATTAAATTTTAATGTGTAATGGAACCTTCTGTAGCGTCACTGACACTACATCCCGCGGTATTGATCGCCGCTGGATATGAGTGTCTAACGTCAGAGCAGACTAGATTTCTGAATACTCTGCGCAGGCATTTCCCGGATCAGTCGCATCACAATGCGGATATGATCACAGTGGAGATCACGCACTGTGGTATAGGAGGTATCCTCAATCCTCACACGAGGCTTCAAGATGCACAGTTCATCTATCTAGAGGCCGGAAGTCGGCTGGATAACTTTCCATACACGCATAAGAGCGAGATATTCTCTTCCTTTTATTATGATAACATGGTCACTATCTGGTCAGATATCATCCACGAGATCTGTGGTGATCTGGAAGTGTATAGCAGACACTTGAAGTTGCCCGTGAGGCACTTTAAGCCTACACACCAGGTCATACATGAGCTGTCCAGTACATGGATTTATGAGAAAATCTCAGCGCTCCACTTGTGTGGTCTGGGATCGAAGCTTTCAGACGCATTCGCTTATGTCTTTAGTTCTTTTCAGTCCGCTTACGCAAATACAACAAGTACCTTATAGCGCACCTACTCCCCTATCACCCTACTCCTTTCTGATACCCCAGCGACATTAAAAAACCCAAGCACTGGTAATCCTCCATTGGACTCAACATTGGTGCGTGTATTAGCTTGGGGTATGGCAAATAAGCCATTGTCACCATTGGTGATCTGGTCTCTGGCCGTCTCTAAAAACTGAAAGCCCTCATTACTGATAGAATGAATCTCTACCAATACCCTATCTCCCTCTTCATAAGGTATCTGAAGGTTATCTTCATCTAGTCGATTAATTAGTTCTCTTATAGGCGATATAAATACAATACCATCTAAACCCGATCCACCATCAAATCCTGCGTCAAATGCTATGTTCAATTCTTGAGGTAGACCTAGGAAGGTGTCATTGACAAAAGTCTTAATCCAATAGGTATCTCCTCTGCCTATAGGGTCTCTAGCAAAAAACTGTGCAAATAACCCATCTGGGCTAAATATGTCATCTTCTCTAAATTCTACTCCTATAGAATCTAACATCGGCACTCGGTTAATCCTAGAAGATGCCGTATACAAATTACCCTCATACTCTATCGACAAATCCAATACTTCACCGATACCTCCAAGAGTCTCGACACTTCCATCATGGACATATCGTCCACTTCCTTGATGTATAAATTGTATCTGCGAATTATCAGATCTCTGGAGAGACACTACAGCATCTTCGATGCCCGTGGGGGTTGTATTATCAAAAAATGCCTGAGACAAAGTAAGCGTTATCACTTGCTCTCGAGCAAGATTATCAATCCAGCCATCTACGACTAATGAAGTTTCTCCTTCTTGCAACTCTACATCTATGACATCCTCGCATGCAGAAAAAACGAAGAATCCAAGAACCACCAACAGCATCAAATTCAGATATTTCTTCATCACTTAAAATTTGAAATTATAAGAAACTGAAGGAATAAAATTTCCAATAACCGAAAGCCGAACAGCCTCTGTATTGGCACCATCACCCTGTCTAAAGAATATACTAAATGGATTTCTTCTATTATAAACATTATAGATAGAGAAGATCCATTCGCTTTGCCATCTTCTTGAAGGATTCTTTTTGCCTTGCAGCGTAGCAGAAACATCTAACCGATGATATAATGGTATCCGTACATTATTTCGAGATTCAAAACTATTATGAGGGACGATAAATCCCTGTTGTGTAAATCTTGTTGTGGGAAATGTAGAAGGTGTACCAGAGATCAATGCAAAATTAGAAGAAAAGGACCAGCGATCATTAAGATCATAGAATGTGGTCAAACTAAGATTATGGGTTTGATCAAATCTAGACGCATACCATTCATCATTGTTGATACCATCAATTCTTCTTTCGCTTCTCGCAAGAGTATAACTCGCCCAACCGGTAAAGGCCCCTTCTTTCTTTTTAAACAACAGCTCTAGTCCATAAGCCCTGCCTTCTCCGGAGAGCAGATCCCCTTCAAGCAATTCATTGAGTAAGATGTCCGCACCATCTATATAATCAAGCAGGTCGATGAATCTCTTATAATATATTTCAGCTGAAAACTCATAGCTATTGTCTGCTAAGTTCTGAAAGTATCCTAGTGCAATTTGATCTGCTTTTTGAGGTTGGAGATTGTTGGTGCTCGGTTGCCAGACATCGACTGGAGTCGATGCCGTAGTATTGGAGATAAGGTGTATATACTGTACAGTTCTGTTATAACTTGCTTTGATAGACTTATCATCGCTGAGTTGATACTTCAAACTTAGACGAGGCTCAAAATTATTATAAGTTTCTATGCTTTCCCACTGATCAAACGACGATACCTCAGTCAGCGGTCGTCGCAATCCAAGTTCGGTAGGTTCTCCAAATTCATAAGCCAGTCCTTCTCCCGTATAATTAAAATAAGACCATCTCAATCCATAATTAACAGTCAAACTAGGACTGATATCGATCTCGTTTTCTATAAACAGTGCTCCTTCTATCGCAAACTTATTATCCAAACTAATATCTAGCACTTCTCCTTCACTAACTCCAACAGCATTGCCCGGCTCGAATTTATATACAATCGCCTGGCCGCCGAATCGGACTTGATTATTAGGAGTTAAAAAGAGGGAGAATTCTGGTTTTGCACTATAATTTACGATTCTAGCATTCCAGTCAAATCTATTCTGTGAGTCATCTCCAAACTGTATGACATAATCATAATCACTTGTATAGAGTGTGAGGTTAGAAAAGAGCTTGTCACTAAATAGATGGTTCCAGCGAAGAGTCGCAGTTTGATTACCCCAATTAAAACCAGCTTGATCCCCAAACACAAAATTGTCTCTCCCGAAGTATCCAGATAAAAAGAGCCTATCCTTATCGCTGACCTTATAATTAGCCTTTAGGGTTAGGTCATAAAAATTAAGAGCACTATCACTTAAGTCGTCAGAGAGAAATGGTCGGGCCAATACATCAGCATATGATCTTCGTCCCGCCACAATGAAAGAGGCCTTATCCTGGATAATCGGTCCCTCAACAGCAAATCTGCTGAAGATGGCTCCTATCCCACCGCTAAGCGCTACATTCTTACTATTCCCCTCTTTCATGCGTACATCTAGAATCGACGACAATCGTCCCCCATATCTAGAAGGGATACCTCCTTTATATAGCTTGACATCTTTGACAGCATCAGGATTGAATACTGAGAAAAAACCGAAGAGGTGAGAAGAGTTATAAACTGGAGCCTCGTCAAGTAAGACAAGGTTTTGATCTATACTTCCACCGCGCACATTGAATCCTGATGCACCTTCTCCAACTGAGCTAACACCTGGCAAGAGCTGGATGCTCCGCAGTATCTCGACTTCACCGAGAAGTGTTGGCATCTTCTGTATCGTTCCGATATCTAACTTATTAGTACTTATCTCAACATCAGAGACGTTGGCATTCTCTGCTTCTCCTTTGATCACAATCTCATCCAGTTGTACACCTTCAGCGACAAATTCTATATCAATCGTAATATTCTCTGAGAGAGTTATACTTCTTTGGATGGTCTGGTAACCGAGGTAAGAATACTCAAGTGTATATGCTCCTTCGGGTATCGAGATGGCATAAAAACCATATTCATTACTAGTACTTCCAGTAGCTAGTTCTTTGATAAAAACATTAGCTCCAATCAAGGTTTCGCCGTTAGAAGCGTCCTTCAGATATCCGTTGATCGTATATTTTTCTTGGGCTGAGAGGAAGGAAGCTGAGGCAAAAAGGAAGATTAATAGGTATAATCTATTCATGTACACGCTGATTCATTTACATATAACGCTCAAAGTGATGAGCATCGTTATCTAATCACTAGATTTTCTACCGACAAATCTGATTTATAGACTAACGCGCAAATAGGTTTTTGGTTAAGAAAGGGGCTATTATGTAGTCTCATAAAACTGGCAAAAGTGCCAGAGTACACCTGAGGGGTCGTGCATAAAGATCTGTCTACCGTGATCAAATGTTTTGATCGCAGAGAAGCGAACGTCCTTATATTCATCATGAAGACCTTTGGCTAGCAACTCCTTCTCACATGCATCTACGTCGTCGACTTCTACAAATACCATAGAGTTATCCACCCAGTCTTTGACATAATAGTCTTGCAGATAAAATCCGAACTTTTTACTCACCTTAAACAAGCACATCTTAGGATCGATGACAATCTCTTGATATCCTAGTTTTCTATAGAAGTCTCTAGATTCGGTATAATTCTTAGCACCAACGAAGGTGCGGACATCTCTTATTTGAAAGGTCATAATGGTATCATATGAAAGGATTGGTCAAGGTAGTTTAATGTCTTCAGAGGGGAAATATTTATTGATTGTAGGATACAATAGTTTGTCATAGTTTTAATCAAAAACACACGCCAAATTAAACTTTGGGTATTCATTAAACCGCGGATTTACGCCGGCCGCTAAAAATAAGTGACCCTTCAGGGTCATATTATGGCTAAAATGAACGGTTGACGAATATTTGCTAAGGCTGGAAGCCTCCAGCAACACGTCATATTTTAATTCATTTTTCAGACCAATTATGGGCAGATCTATATTTTTACCGACCTATAATAACCTAACTACTAAAAATTACTCATGATAGACTTTTTATCCCAGCCTTGGCATTGGTCCGTCTCCGGTATGATGCTCATCTTGGTGATGTTCTTACTTCTCGTCTTCGGAGGGCAGTTTGGTGTTTCATCTAATCTACGGACTCTTTGCACGATCTCTGGAGCTGGCAAGTTTTCGAGCTTCTTCAGGTGGGACTGGAAGTCACAGATCTGGAATCTCATCTTCGTCGGAGGAGCGATCATCGGTGGTTATATAGCATCGCATCATCTCGCTAGCCCTAATCCCGTAGAGATCTCATCGGCGACGCAAGCACATCTTGCTACTATGGGTATTAATACTCCTCAGACTATGTCCGAAGGAGAGGGGTTTGTGCCTGCAGAGATTTTTGATCAACCCTTTACTGCCATCAATCTCCTTCTACTTGTCGGTGGTGGGTTCTTGATTGGATTTGGTACCCGATATGCAGGTGGATGTACATCGGGACATGCCATAAGCGGTCTGAGTAATCTTCAACTTCCATCTCTGATCGCAGTAATCGGTTTTTTCATAGGAGGTCTTTTTGTCACTTGGATCGTACTTCCTGCAGTCCTTTAACTCTACCATCATGAAACACATAAAATACTTACTCGTAGGAATCCTCTTTGGCATCATCATGACAAAGTCAGAAGCGATCTCTTGGTTTAGGATCCAGGAGATGTTTAGATTTGAGAGCTTTCATATGTATGGCATCATAGGGACAGCTGTCATCGGAGGAGCAATACTCGTCTTCATTCTCAAGAGAGTTAACGTCCGAACCATAGAAGGCGAAGATCTTGCTTTGAAAGCTAAGGACTTTTCTATACCGAGGTATCTCATAGGAGGTACGATCTTCGGATTGGGGTGGGCGATGACCGGTGCTTGCCCAGGGCCTCTTTTTACACTACTTGGACATGGGATATGGAGCATACTACTCGTTATCCTTAGCGCTGCCTTTGGCACTTTTGTTTACGGACTGTTAAGAAGCAAGTTACCGCACTAGGGAATACTCTAGTTTCTAAAAAACTTGGTCTTCAGATCCAACAAACCAAGGGCCTTAAGCGTATTAAGAGATATAGCCACAAAAAAGCATTGGTATGAGAGTATTTGCCATCATCATTATAACCTTATTCGTCAGCTGTTCATCTGACAGTGATTGTGTCAACTCATTTGGAACTCCTTTTGAAGTGCGAGAAGGAAGGACTTTTTGTCTACCTGATAACTCGAGCATAGTTGTAG
Organism: uncultured Saprospiraceae bacterium; assembly: GCA_964640065.1. Taxonomy (GTDB): domain Bacteria; phylum Bacteroidota; class Bacteroidia; order Chitinophagales; family Saprospiraceae; genus JAJRXG01. The sequence goes on along the minus strand of CAZXIE010000117.1, from coordinate 3,649 downwards.
ATGAAATCTCTGAAAGCTACTGTCCATGTATGGTAGATTGTCTCTGGGAAGGAGAAGCTGTTATCGTGTTCCGTAGGATTACCGAAGAAGGAGAAGAGACAACGGTTACTATCAATGAAATCATGAATCAAGACAATCCTGATTGGGCTGGCATCACTGAAGTACTCGTCACCGAAACTTGCGATCCTGATATCGCATCGATATCGATGGTGATCAATCGATAAGAATATCACAGAGTTCTTTTCTCTTAAGCCACTATCTTGTGAGACATGAAGTGGCTGAAGATCATTCTTATATCACTAGTTGTCATACTCGCTCTGCTAGCACTCGGTTTTTATCTGCTCCAGGATAAAGCCAAAAATGGTTGGGCACGATACGAAACGGAAAAGCCTACTCTTACGATCACAGATGATCGTCCAGCGGTCCTTCACTTTACAAAGACTACCGGCTGGCGACATAGTTCTGCTATCGCAGCTTCGAAGCAAGCCATCGTCGAACTGTGCAAAGAACAAGATTGGCAACTCTATCAAACTGAAGAAGGAGGTGTGTTTAATGCGGAACAGCTTGGATTATTTGACGTTGTGATATGGGATAATTCTACAGGACCTGTTCTCAATGAAGAGCAACAAACCATCTTTGAAAACTATATCAACTCTGGAGGCGGATATGTAGGTATCCATGGCGCCGGAGACTTTAGTCATCATGAATGGTCTTGGTACACAGAGCAACTCGTCGGAGCTGTGTTTAGTCATCATCCGATCGAAAATCAGATCCAGGAGGCCACAGTTTTTCTTTCAGAATCAGCAGATAGCACTTGGACGACTCCGCCAGTTTGGCTTCATAGTGACGAATGGTATATCTTTCATGAGACACCTGCTAACAATGGTGCAGAGATCATATATACAATCGATGGCACCAAAATCGATCCTAATGGCAACCTAGCATTCTTGGTAACAGGCTTTGATTATGGCATGGGTGCGGTGCATCCCGTGGCGTGGACTCATCAAGTAAAGCAAGGGCGTGCATTCTACACATCTATTGGCCATACAGCCGAAACATTTAGCAACAAAAACTTCCTACAAATCCTCTCCAGAGCTATTGCATGGGCAGGAAAAATGGAGTAGAAACAGCGCCTATATTTACGTAAGTGATATGATAGCTTTTGGTTATATGATTTAACTACCTTTGGCGCGTTAAAATCAAAAACCTTATGGCTAAATCAATCGCCACCACATGCGCTGATAACATCCGCATCTTGTCTGCCGCCATGGTAGAAAAAGCATCCTCAGGACACCCAGGAGGACCGATGGGGGGAGCGGATTTCATCAATATACTTTACTCTGAATTTTTAGAATTTGACCCGGACGACCTTTCATGGCCGTTTCGCGATCGGTTCTTTTTAGATCCCGGTCATATGTCCGCTATGCTCTATAGCCAGCTGACGCTGATCGGAGCACTGAAGATGGATGACTTACGCAACTTCAGACAGTGGAAGAGTCCCACTCCAGGGCACCCAGAAGTAGATGTAAAAAGAGGCATCGAGAACACATCTGGCCCACTAGGATTGGGTCATGCATTTGGTGCAGGAGCGGCGATAGCGGAGAGATTTCTCTGTGCGAGATTTGGCGAATGGATGAGTCACTACACCTATATGTATATCTCCGATGGCGGGATACAAGAAGAAATATCTCAAGGCGTAGGAAGGATCGCAGGCTTCTTAGGTCTCGGCAAACTCATCATGTTTTACGATGCCAATGACGTCCAACTTTCCACCCGAGTAAGTGATGTGATGTCTGAGAAAACGGCCGCAAAATATGAGAGCTGGCACTGGCATGTGATCACCATCGATGGCAATGATCCAGCAGCCATCCGCAAGGCGATCCGCGAAGGAAAAGCGGTAAAAGACAAACCTACCCTGATCATCGGTAATACTGTGATGGGGAAAGGAGCACGTAAAGAAGATGGCTCGTCACACGAAGGGATGGTTGAGACGCATGGCAAGCCGTTAGGCAAGTCTAAGGCATCTTATACGCAGACCATCTTAGGGCTGGGTGGTAATCCTGATGATGCATTTGAGATATTTCCAAAGGTAGCGCAGCACTACGAAAAGGTACTTGCCCGTAAGCGCAAAGCAGCGCAGAAGAAGCATGCCAAGTATAAGACTTGGAAGTCAAAAAATCGCGGGTTATCAAGAAAGCTCAATCAGTTTTTGTCAGGCGATCTCCCACTCAAGGTGAAATGGGACAAGATCAAACTCGGAGAGAATGAGGCAACACGTAACGCCTCCTCCAAGGTCCTCTCCTACCTTGCTGATAATGTAGAAAACATGATCGTCTCATCTGCCGACCTTTCTAATAGCGACAAAACAGATGGCTTCCTCAAAAAGACAACAGCTTTTAAAAAAGGAGATTTCTCAGGTGCCTTTTTACAAGCAGGTGTGTCTGAACTTACGATGGCGGGTCTCTGTACTGGGATGGCGCTACATGGTGGTGTGATACCTCTATGTGCGACCTTCTTTGCATTTTCTGATTACATGAAACCTGTACTTCGAGTGGCTGCTCTGATGGAGACGCCAGTGAAGTTCCTCTGGACGCACGATGCCTTTAGAGTGGGCGAAGATGGACCGACTCACCAGCCGATAGAACAAGAAGCACAACTTAGGCTTTTAGAAAAAGTAGATAATCACTCAGGTAAATCTTCATTTATAGCATTGCGACCAGCCGACAGCGCGGAGACGGTAGCAGCATGGAAGATCGCCTTAGAAGCTAAAGACAGACCTGCAGGTCTCATCCTTTCTAGACAGAATATACAAGACGTCCCTACGACGAAAGGCCTCTCCAGACTCAAGCATGCGATGAATGCTTATAAAGGAGCCTACCTCATCCAAAAAGGAACGGATAAACCTCATGTAGTACTCCTAGCCAACGGTTCAGAAGTATCTACGCTCGTTGGGGCTGCCAAAATATTAGAAGCTAGAAAACTGAAAGTTAGAATCGTCTCTGTTCCATCAGAAGGTATTTTTAGGGGTCAGCGTAAAAACTATCAGGCTGATCTCCTTCCAGCTAATGTACCTACCTATGGTCTTACAGCAGGGTTGCCAGTGAATCTCGAAGGTCTTGTAGGCCCTAAGGGAGTTGTACAAGGCATGACGCACTTCGGTTACTCTGCACCGTACACGGTGTTAGATAAGAAATTTGGATATACGCCTGAGCATGTGGCTAAGCAGGTATTGAAGATGTTAGGGAAATGAGCGAAGTAGTATTGCCTCTGGCAATACCTAAAGTGCCAGATGACTGAATAAAGATTTACTTCTTGTAAAACCAAAGATCCTAAATGGATCTTTGATGAAGGAACTGCGATGTCCCTATCGCAGAGTGAGTGAACAGCAATCCACTGGATTGCTGAGTACTTTTATGTTTTATAATTACAAAGCGTTTATTGTTCTCCTTATCTAATGCCACCGCGCGATCCAGTCAGATGTGCTTAATTTAGAAATATATGATTGTGCAAACCCGCAATCCAGTTGGTTGCGGTTCGCTCACGAAGATGCTCTAGCATCTTCGGTGACGCGTATAGCGTCACTAATTCGCTCATATAAAAAAAGGTCTCCACCCCTGAAGACCTGCAAAAAACCCAAATAAAACCAATT
>CAZXIE010000116.1:0-11890 GCA_964640065.1 uncultured Saprospiraceae bacterium | reverse complement strand
GTAAAGTCTTGGCGGTCAAAGACCTCTGCGGAGGTGATAGTTTCTTGATTGAGACCACTATACATGATACCTAATATGAGTATTCCAAAGCCAATGTGTGATAGCGCAGATCCTACCATCTTTAAGTTGCCCTTGACAAATGTGCCGATGTAAGCCGTGTTACTGATGATCGTAAAGACACCTGCAAATAAGAAGGCATAGTGCTGCCAAGCTGTTATATCTATGGTCAGACCAAGTAGGAAGGTCAGGAGGATGGTGAGGCCAACATTTACGAAAGTGAGCTTCATGAACTTATTCTTGTATCCGTCCCAGTTAGCAGCGAGATAGCGAAGCAGGATAGATCCTCCAGCAAGTAAACCCATGAAGACACCGATCCATATCTGAAATCGATTATGATGACTGACAGGATCGTCGATGGCGATCGGCACATGATTAGGATCAAAGAGTTCGACGATCTTATTATATACTGGAAGCGATGTGCTCGCCGTCATCAACATGCCCGAAAAGCATAACACCAGTGCTCCGACAAACATCCAAAACTCACGACTGTGTACTTTTTCCTCTTTCTCTTTAGTGGGTATCGATCTATAAACTCTGAGATACATGACGATAGCCATCAAACTGAAGAATCCAAGAAATGATAGTAGCTGTACCTCTAGGCCCATCGTCGTAAATGCATGTACGGAAGTATCTCCGAGGATCCCGCTCCTAGTTAAGAAAGTCGAGTAAACGATGAACAAGAATCCCATCAGATAGTAGATCATCGTGCTACGGATCGAGTAGCCTGTAGCATTGGCGATGAGATTGGTGTGGATGCCTGCCACGACAAGTAACCATGGAACGAGAGATGTATTTTCTACAGGGTCCCAAGCCCAGTATCCACCAAAAGTAAGCGCCTCATATGCCCATGCACCTCCCATCAATATGCCTAGCCCGAGGATAAAACCGCAGAAGAGCGACCACCTAAGCATCGGGCGAAGTAAGTCTTTATAATTGCCAGTAGCTAGGCCAGATACAGCCATAGCAAAGGGTATCGAAGTCGATGCAAATCCAAGAAAGATGACCGGAGGATGTATCGTCATCCAGTAGTTCTGCAGGAGAGGATTTAGACCTCTTCCTTCGATCATCGTCAGGTAATCTGCAGACTGAAAGATCTGTGCCTGATACACATCTCGGATCATGATAAATGGATTACTCCCGATCCTCCAGTCGCCATCGATGAAGGGGATGTGTACACCAAGCAACATACTTGTGATCCACGCTTGGATCAGTGCAAGTGTCACCATCGTGGGACGTGTCCACTGCCCGCCCTTGGTCATCATCACCCAGCCTAAGATCACATGCCAAAACATCCACAGTAGGAAGCTGCCTTCTTGATCAGCCCAAAACGCCGCGAGCAAATACCTCATGCTAGAGTTATCCGAGACGGTGCGGTAGACATAGTCATATTCATACCACTTAGAGACCATCGCAAATAACACAAGACCGATCACGCCAAAGACACTAAGACCATGTACGATGTAGCTCATACCACCGAGTCGTTTCCAAGTTGGATCTCCTTGTCGAGATTGATAGTATGACCAAGCGGATAAAAGTGATGCAACGAAGGCCAACAGCACAAGAGCATGACCTAGCAGACCTAACCAGAGATGTTCGCCGATGTAGGTGACTTCTTCCATCAGTTACCGACTGCGGCTTCCTTACGTAGTGCGAGTTGTTCTTCCTTGTATTTGGATGGACACTTAAGCAGAACTTCTGATGCCTGGAAGACACCTTCTTGATCTAATTTACCAGTGACGACCACCGACTCTGACATCTCAAACCCCTGTTCTTTTGCCTTGTGTACTTCCACTTGGCGCTTCTCATTGTCCTGGTCGATAAGGTAGAAGCTGAAGTAGTTGGGATTCTTTGTTGGCTCGTAGATGAGTGGGTCTATCTTGGAGTAAGTGCCCGATATCTTGACTCTCTTTTCAGATCCTTCCGCTTTCGCAAATGTTGTAAATGTGCTAAGATCAGCTGATGACAGAACGATCATCACTGCAGCTGCCGCTATCATCACTAGAGCTACGATGTGCATCTTTTTCATATACGACTGCTGGTTTGATATTGTGCTTGCAAATTTAAGGTATCATGGGTGGAGCGGGGGCTTCTTCGAAGCGTTTAGATTATGTCTAAATAATTTCTTTCGTATCTACGTTTTTATGTTCTTAAGTATCTAGGTTGATTTTGGTTGCACACTTGAAAGGCGCATCTACATATATCTTAGGCACTACGTTTGTCAAATCGCGATTCTATCCAACTTAAGAACATAAAAACTTAAGTACTTACGAACTTATGAAAGTCAACGACTTTCAGTAATAGTCCCATCCCCACACATATACGATCTCGCAGGATACTTCGTGCTGAGGTGATCATCAGCAATAGCGCAGAGTATAGAGGTTTGATTTTCCTTTACCAAAGAGATAAAGAGATTCATCACTGCATCGATACTCTTCGAGTCGAGATGTATCATGGGATTATCCGCAAGCAGAAGTTTGGGCTTGTTAAGTACTGCGCGAGCGATGGCTACTTTTTGGCGGAGACCAGATGGAAGATCACTGATGACTTCTCCTTGTATAGCTGTAATCTCAAGAGCACCAAGTACTTCGGATATACGCTTTTCTCTTTCACTCGAGATAGCAGTACCTGTTACCTGTAGTATAGTATCGAGGTTTCTTTGCACTGATTGGTCCATAAACAGAGGATATAGATCCGATATAAGACCTAGGGATCGTCTGTATTGTGGAAGTGTATTGTGATTAAGTTCAGATAAGTCAAACCCAGCAGAGTAAATTCTGGCCCCATCCATCTTGAGCAATCCATACAATCCCTTGATGAGTGTAGACTTACCACTTCCCGTATCACCTTTGAGATAGCAAAACTCACCTTGGTTCATCACAACATGTATGTCGCGAAGGATGGATCTATCTTCTAATAAGACATAAGCTCTGTCCAGATATAGCACTTCTTTGTACTCGCTCATGTTACAAAAGTGAGCATTATTTTATTACTCGATTAAGTGGATTCTCTTAATGTTGATATTCGCTCTGAACGCCAGAGAAGGATCTAGTTTTCGGATTCAGGTAAGGCTTCTTTAGCAAATCTAATTGGCAGACTAAAAAATGGATCTAACTGACCATCATATAGCATGATATACTTTACAAGCGACCCTCCTTCTTTATAGAGACAGAGCAGCCTTCCATAGGGGTAGCTCGTAAAGGATTCTTTGGGTTTGAAGTCTGCATAGAGCACAAAATCAGCCCCATATCTCTCTTCAGACATGCCTGAGGGGTACTCTGTAATCTCGATAAATGTATCCTCTTCATTAGTTGTGATATGTGAGATCAACTTTACGATCTCGATATTAGGAAAGAGTAGATCTGTATCCTTGTCGATGATCAGCCTTACTTCTACATTGGGAGGACTGTGAAAGACAGCGTCATAGCGCAAGTACTCATCTCTTTGGACAGTCGATAGTTTCATCCATCTTTCTACGGGCAAGTAGAACTCTAGATGATGTCGCTCAAGTAATCTTGTAAACTTCTTGGTGTATAAGAAGTCGTCTTGTGATTGAAGGTGCCCTAAAAACAAAAAATATAAGGAATAAGAAAGAACGATGGATTTTAACCTCATAAGCCTCATTTAGAGCTTCAACAAAATTGTAATCTGGGATTATAAAATGGCTATTTTTTGCTAGAAGAAATCGGAAGCTATCTCTTTATCTTGACTCTTGCTAATTCGCAATTAAGTTAAAGAGAAATATATGTTCTTTAGAAAATTAGGTGGCTCATGTTTGATACCTCTACTAATCCTAGTAGTCACAAGCAAGACACTACATACTCAGATCTGTGATATCAAGACTTTTCTTGATGCTTGTCCCACTGAAGACCCAGCCTTTGATAAGATCATGAGTGATTTTGAGATCAGAGTAGATGATGTTCTAATCACTGATTTTCCATGTTCAGGATCTATAGATGATTTACCAGTAGCAGAATACACTGATGCTTTAGTTTATCTCCAGACGCTAAGGACTATCTATTATATGGACAAGCATCTTACTAATCATTTAGCATGGACCTCTTTGACCATGTACGATTGGATGGATTCGCTAATTGATGGTATCAATATTAGAACAGGTGTATTTGGTGGATTTTGTTGCAATATCATTGATGGTAAAAGATTCATCGTAGTTGGTGCGGCTAATGATTTTAATAGAGAATTCGATAAAGAGTGGATGGGTATTTCAGGAAATATATCATTCGTATCCCATGAAGTACGGCATGCTGAACCTTCTCGATATCTGCACACACAAACTATCTGTTGTGCATCTACGGCTTGTGATCAAACATATGATGTGAATGATTTAGGTGCTTATGCTATTCAATATTGGTTGCATGAACAATGGCTTACTGGTAATCTCGATGTTGGAGTAAGGACTTCTCATACGCTAACTGAGATTAACAGTATTATCAATTGGCATAACAATGGTGTTATAGGGACAGCTACTAGATTTTGTGATAATATTCCCACTCCACCTGGACTTGGAAGCATAAATAATCCTGTCGGGATCGTAGATGATAACTGCTGCCAAGATGTTATCATTTACCCCAATGCGAGTCTTATATCTGATGATATTATAGCGGAAGAATTAATTACATTATCTGGGAGTGTCAGTCAGCCTAATCTCCAATTAAGTGCTAAAGAGATCATTTTTAATCAAGGGTATTGTTCTCCTCTAGGCCTTACTGTTCAAGCAGATAATAACAACTGCACAAACTAACAGGGGAAGAGGCCTGTTAGTCTCTATTCTCTAAGGTTACTCCATAAGTGAGAGTGCTTCACTCACACTCTTGACAGGTAACTTACAAGTCTTGTTCTGACAGACATATATCATCGTCTCTCCTTCCACATACTTATACTTCAGTAGTGGAAGGTCACTTTCTTTTGTATCGCCGAGATATACGGCGTCACCTCTATAAGATTGCATCATCTCAAGAGCTATAGCCTTGGCGTTATCACCCATGATGGCTATCTCGTATGGTGGATGCTCAACGTCTATAGCCATCTGTAACCAGTTACTATAGTAGGATGGTTGTTGTGTTTGTTGGATGTTACGATCTATGGTGGCGAGCATTGTTTTTGCTCTTGTCAGATAATCTTGATTATAAAGGAACTCGCCTAGCTTCAGCAGATTTCTGGCCATGACACTATTAGATCCAGGGATGACATTATCACCGAGTTCAGACTTCCTTGCTATCAAAGCGGGGTCTTTATCTGACGTGTAGAAGAAGAGACCTGTCTCAGGATTATCAAAGTGACTTAACGCATAGTCCATCAACTTCTGAGAAGTATATATATGACTTTCGTCAAATGTTACTTCGTATAGCGCTAGAAGAGCATCTATCGTCAGAGCATAATCATCTAAGAAGGCATTGATCGAAGGTTTACCGTCTTTATAATTACGAAGGAGTTGATGATCTTCGTTCATCTGATCTGACAGTAGGGTAGACATCGCCTTTTGAGCTGTCTTTAGATAAGCCTCGTTTTTGAGAGCCTTATATGCATCAACATATCCTTTGATCATCAGTGCATTCCAAGAGGTCAGAGTCTTGTCGTCTAAACCAGGCCTGACCCGATTTGCTCTTTCTTCAAGTAAGCCTTCATTTGCGGAAGCGATGGTCTCTGTGAGTTCATCTAGAGAGATGTCATGGACCTTGGCAAATACCTCAGGTTTAGCAGTGACATGTAAAATGTTATGGCCTTCGAAGTTGCCACTTGGGCTTGTATTGTAGTAAGTCTTAACTAGATTACTCAGTCTTTCATCTACAAAAAGTCTGTTGATTTCTTCCTCGGACCAAACATAAAACTTGCCTTCCTCTCCTTCACTGTCAGCATCAAGAGAAGAGTAGAATCTTCCTTTAGCATCCATCATCTCGCGCTCTATATATGTGAGGGACTGTTCGATGACATGTTTGTAGAGTGGATCTCCTGTTAAGCGATAAGCATCACTATAGAGAGACACTAGTTGGCCGTTATCATAAAGCATCTTCTCGAAGTGAGGCACTAGCCAGACGCTATCTACCGAGTACCTAGCAAAGCCACCACCCACTTGATCGTAGATCCCACCAAGAGCCATCTTATCTAATGTTGTGATGACAGACTCTAGTGCGCTATCATCTCCATAGGTCTTGGCATACTTAAGTAAGTAAGCTTGATTATTAGGCATCGGAAACTTGGGAGCTCCTCTGCGGCCTCCATTGATCTGATCCATCTGCCGCATTAAGGTTGTCGCCATCACGGTGACTTCTTGTTTTGTAACTTCTTTGGCTTTGGCTGGTATTACCTCATCAAGGGAGTTGATGCCCTTAGTAAGTTGATCTGCACTTCTCTCCAGTCTGTCGGGGTCACTCGACTTAAGATTCGCAAACTGATTCAGAATGTCCATCCATCGATCTTTCGGGAAGTACGTCCCTGCCCAGACCGGTCGCCCATCAGGTAGTGCAAATGCATTCAAAGGCCATCCACCGCTACCGGTTATCAGCTGTGCAGCTGACATGTAGATGTCATCTACATCTGGGCGTTCCTCGCGATCTACTTTGATAGGGAGAAAGTGCTCATTCATCAAAGCTGCAACCGTGCTATCCTCAAATGACTCGTGCTCCATCACATGACACCAGTGGCAGGCGGCATATCCTATGCTGACTATGAGCATCTTGTCTTCATCCTTCGCTTTCTGTAGAGTTGCTTCATTCCACGGATGCCAATCTACTGGGTTGTAGGCATGCTGGAGAAGGTAGGGGCTGCTCTCATTGATTAAGGCATTAGCAGGGTGGTCTGATTGGCTCATACTCATTTGGCAACAGTTAAAAAGTAAGATCGTAATCGTTAAGACTATGGAACTTCTAATCATGGTACGAATGTATACTATACAAAGAAGTAACAATTACTTGAATACGACTTTGCAAGGTTATATTAAAGATTTGCATAATTTAAAGTCACAATCGGAGGAATGAAGTTCAACACAATCAATAAACCTTGGAGGAGACTGAGTGGCAAAAAACTCGAAGGACAGCTGATCGACAATGTCGAAAGTTCCATCATACGAGAGACCGAGGCCGGTCATAAGCTCAAGCTCTGCATCGGTAGTGATTCGCAAGTTAGGGGTGATACGGCGGAGTTTGCGACAGTCATCGTATTCTTACGAGAGAAGAAAGGTGGATTCATGTTCATCCGTAACAATAAGATGTCAAGCAAGATGAGCCTCAAAGAAAGGATGATCACCGAAGTGGCACAAAGTGTGGAGGTGGCCTATGGTCTATGCGATCTCCTTGATAAGTATAAGGTAGAGTTAGAAGTCCACGCCGATATTAATACAGACCCTGCCTTTAAGTCTAATACGGCTCTCAAAGAAGCTATGGGCTACATCTTAGGGATGGGATTTGTCTTTAAAGCAAAACCGGATGCCTTCGCGAGTACGAGTTGTGCTGATAAGATGGTGTGATTCTAAACCAACAACCCCAATCATATATTTCAAGTATCTTATAACTCCTAACGTATACCACTATGAATAAGAAATGCCTCTTACTCCTTTTGTTAAGTTTTACAATGTGCTTTTCCTCTTACGCCCAAGACATGGACAACGTAACGTTGTATGAACTCCTATCTACCCTAAGCGATCAGATAGAAGGAGAGCACAGACTCGAACAAGAAAATGTGAATTGGCAATTTGAGATCGACTCGGTCAAATTTATTTGCTCCTCCAATACTACGCTAGATAGACTCAGAATAGTCTCTCCTATAATCTCTACGGAATCTACGGCTCCTGGAGAAATGAAGCGCTGTCTAGAGGCTAATTTTCTGACAGCTGTAGATACTAAGTACGCTATATCAGAAGGATATGTATGGTCAGTATTTTCTCATCCATTAAAAGAGCTGTCAGAAGAGCGGATCATAGATGCTATCTCGCAAGTGTACTCTGGAGTCAAGACTTTTGGTACACATTACAACTGTTCACTTTTGCGTGTTCCGAAGGCAGAGTAAGACTGATAAGAAAAGTACACTGGATGCAAGGCCCATCTTAACCTATAACTGTTCTCTCACTTTCTTTAACCTCTCAAGTAGAAGTGACATCCTCAACTTGAGTTCGCTATTAGATTTTTTTGAATTCTTTCCACTAGAAAGTTCTTTACGAGCGCCTTCGATCGTAAAGCCTCTTTTTTTTACGAGATCATAGATATGCTGTACTTGCTCGATATCCTTAGCGGTATACCTACGCACTCCGCCACGATCTTTACGAGGCTGTATCTCTTTGAATTCTCCTTCCCAATACCTTAGCAGAGACTTAGCTACACCAAACATCTTGCTGACCTCAGCAATCGTATAATATCTCTTAGTAAGTGTGGTGATATCTACCATGATAACTCGATCTCCCAACTAAAATAAGCCATTTATCTGGGCGTCGATCTGCTCTAGGATCTCGGCAAAATCTTCTGGATTGTTTTTGAAGTCTTTCTCATCTATGTCGATGATGAGTTTTCGACCTTCATCATAGTTTTTGATCCAGTTTTCGTAACGTTCATTGAGATTGCGAAGGTAATCGAGACTCATACTTCCTTCGTACTCTCTACCACGACTTTGGATGTGAGAAACTAGGGTAGGTATGCTTGCTCTCAGATATATGAGTAGATCTGGTGAACCCACTTGACTAAGCATAGACTTGAAGAGCGAGAAGTAATTATTAAAGTCTCGCTGCTCCATCAGTCCCATCTCATATAGGTTGGGAGCGAAGATATAGGCATCTTCATAGATCGTGCGATCTTGGATGACCACCTTGTCACCCTGTTTTATCTTAAGAATCTGATTATATCGGCTGTTCAGGAAGTAGATTTGGAGGTTAAATGACCATCTCTTCATATCATGATAAAAGTCATCTAGGTAAGGATTACCATCTGCTACCTCATATTGGACTTCCCATTTATAGTGCTTGGAAAGCTTTTCACAGAGGGTGGTTTTACCAGCACCAATATTTCCTGTCACAGCGATGTGCCGTAGGTCACTCAAGTTCGTACATTTACAGTATCCATGGGAGTCTGCTATGCATTGGGCGATAGCTAGAGCTCGTATGTCTAATCAAAGATGACTAAAATCGACGAAAACTTAATTTTGAAGCTAGAAAAGCTCGCTAGACTGAAGCTAACTGATGACGAGAGGGTAGAGATCAACCAAGATCTAGGCAAAATCGTCGCGATGTTTGACAAGCTACAAGAAGTAGATACTGAAGGAGTAGTTCCGACGAGGCATATGACAGATCATGATCATGTGCTAAGAGAGGACCTTATCCAAGGGCAATTATCTAATGAGGAGGCATTGAAAAATGCTCCCAAAAGTTTAGATGGCCATATAGCAGTACCTAAGTTTCTGAAGCCGAAGTAGCTGGGGAGTTCTATTTGAGACATTTGCGAAAGCGTCACTCTAGTAAAAAATAAAGATCCATGGAGCCAATCATCAAAATCGATAACCTCGCCAAGACTTATGTCATGGGCTCTGAAGAAGTAAGAGCTCTGAAGTCTATCACTTGTACGATAGAAAAGAATGAGTACGTCGCGCTTATGGGACCGTCGGGATCTGGGAAGTCTACGCTGATGAATCTGCTTGGGTGTTTAGATACTCCGTCTTCGGGTTCTTATATCCTTAATGAATCTGACGTCAGCGAACTAGGTGATAATGAGTTAGCTGAGATCAGAAATAAAGAGATCGGATTTGTCTTTCAGACTTTTAATCTACTGCCTAGACTAAGTGCGCTAGAGAATGTGGCTCTACCACTTATCTATAACGGACTAGGACGCAGGAAGCGTGAAGACATGGCTGAAGAAGCTCTTACAAAAGTCGCACTCCAAGACAGGATGGACCACAAACCCAATGAACTCTCAGGAGGTCAGCGACAGCGTGTAGCTATCGCAAGAGCCATCGTTAATAATCCAGCTATCATCCTTGCTGATGAGCCTACCGGTAATCTTGATACCAAGACATCTATAGAGATCATGAGCATCTTCGAGAAGATCCATGATATGGGTAATACGATCATACTAGTTACTCACGAGCCGGATATAGCCGAGCATGCGGGTCGTATCATCAGGTTACGAGATGGTCTGATAGAAACAGACATGATCAATGAAAATGTCATCAGAGCAAGTGACCCTACACATAAATACAATGTATCCTAGATGAAGATTTATACGAAGAAGGGTGATAAAGGTGAGACGTCGTTAGTCAGTGGTCGCAAGATCTCTAAGGCAGACCTTTTGATAGAATCCTATGGCACAGTGGATGAGCTGAATACTCATGTAGGTATGTTGATCGCGAAGGTGAGTGATCAAAAAGTACTTGCTAGCCTGGCCTCTATCCAGCATACTCTCTTTGACATCGGATCTGTCCTCGCGAAGGATGGCATATCGTCGCCAGATTATCCCGAAGTGAAGATGACAGATGTGGACATCCTTGAAGTAGAGATAGATCGGATGGACGAGGCACTAGAGCCTCTACGACAGTTCATACTTCCTGGAGGCAGTGAGTCGATAGCACAGGCACATATCTGTCGTACTGTCTGTCGAAGGGCTGAGCGAAGAGTTGTAAGTGTTGAGGATGAGGACTTTACACAAGAGATCATGTATCTCAATCGCCTTTCAGATTACTTTTTTGTTCTCGCCAGATTCCTACATAAGACTGAAAATATACAAGAACAGCCGTGGCTCTCAGACAGGGAAGCTAGAAAGAGCAGTTAGACAAGCTGTTAAATCATACTTAAAAAGTCTTCTAACAGAATTCTTAGCAAGCAAAGGTGTTATACCTTTGTAGTCTACATTAGTCTTATGAAAAGTACATTACTTACGATCACTGCTCTACTTATATCTCTGTCTTCTGTATTTAGTCAGACAAACATTGATATCGAGATCAAAAACTATGATTCCGATAGTTTGCTCCTGGGTTATTATCTCGCCGATAAGTTGCTCGTGAAGGATACATTATTACGAGATGCTGAGTCGGGCAAGTTTTCCTATTCACAAGACAGCTTGCTAGAGGAAGGCGTGTATCTGATCGTGTCTATGCCAGAAGGATTGTTTTATCAAGTGCTTCTTGGAGGCGAAGGTGAGCAAGAATTTCAAGTGCAGATAGATACCACTACAGAACAAGAAATATTCTTTAGTGAGGGCTCCAAAGAGAACGAACTCTTCTACAGTTACCTCAACTTTGTCAATGCTTCAAGGGCTAAGTTAGCGGAGATCGACAAGGTGATAGCCGATACAGATACCGTGATGGTGTCGATCAGAGATCAGTTGCTTGAGGATCAGCAACAAATCAGTTATAATGTCGAAGTACAGCAAGCTAAGCTTGTAGAAGAATTTCCTAATTCGATAACGGCTCTTCTTGTAGGTGCCAATCTGCCGTTTAAGTTTCCAGAGGAGCTAACGGGTGCAGATGATGAACTACAAAATGAGAGGTACTTGTACTATCGCGAGCGATACTTTGACAACCTCAATATGGATCACCCAGCTTTGATAAGAACGCCGGTGATAGATCAACGTGTGAATTACTTTATGGATAACCTGACGGCTCTAGAGCCAGATAGCATCATACAAAGTGTAGATAAAATACTAGGCCTACTCGAAAATAACGAGGACGCTTATCGCTACTATCTCAGTCGCTTTCTCAATGATTATGGGAACTCAAAGTACATCGGTATGGATGCTGTATATGTACACCTTGCCCTTGAATACTATGACAAGGGTAGGGCACCATGGGTCTCTCAAGAGAACAAGGAAGAGATCGTCTCTAACGCTAAGAAGATAGCTCC